>JBATES010000111.1:0-30129 GCA_049664145.1 Smithella sp. | reverse complement strand
CCTTAAAATCATAGTCAGGGGTTCCATCGAGATCCAGAACAATTCTGGTATGATCAGGCGCCGTCCAGTGACGCACATTCAATATTTCTGTGGTGGCGTAACACCTAGTGGAAACAATGACCACAATGAAAAATGTCAGGACAGAAGTAATGCGTTTGAAAATATTTATCTCTCTGAAAATCATTGTTTATAAATAGCAAATTTGCTTCATAACTGCAACTGTTAGGTGGAAAAGATATTGACAAGCCATGATTATGGTGTCATTTTCTCCTCAAAAAGTTATACCAATCCGCTTTCTGTGGTTAACTGCACAACCGGACACGGCGAAGGCCGGGATCGTGGGCTTTCTCAACGCAGGATTTTATGTGTCTGCGAAGCCTCCTTTCTGTCGCCGCGTTATCCTTTGAAATTGGAATGGCATTGAACAGGGTTGGGAATATCCATGCAGGAAAATATTTTTAAAAAAGCTTTGCTGAATCCGGATCTCTTTCCGGTCACATGGGAATTGGTGCCGGGCAGGGGAGCCAGAGAAGCGGCGCAGGAAAAGACCATCGCTCTGGCTGAACAGGCCGTAGCGGGAGGGAAGATTTCCGCGTTGACGCTGACGGATAATCCAGGCGGAACGCCAGCGATGTCCGCTGATTACATGGGCGGTGAGATTTTGAAACTGGGGATTGAGCCGCTTGTCCATTTTACCTGCAAGGATAAAAATCGCAATCAGATGGAAACTCAGCTCTACGCTCTCGATCGTGCTGGTGTCAGAAATATACTGGTGATGAGCGGCGATTATCCCGTGTCCGGTTTTCAGGGAAGGCCGGCGCCGGTCTTTGATCTGGATCCGGTTCATGTCCTGCAACTGATCTCGGAGATGAATCGTGGATTGGAATATCCCGGCATGAAAGGTGTCATCCGTCAACAATCGAGCGACTTTTTTGCCGGAGCCGTTGTTTCACCTTTCAAAGCCACTGAAGCGGAACAGATGATTCAGTATTACAAACTGGAAAAGAAAATTGCCGCCGGTGCGCAATTCATCATCACCCAGCTCGGATATGACGTCCGCAAATTTCATGAAGTCCTGCTGTTTATGAAACAAAGCAATTTGAACGTTCCTCTGGTCGGTAATATTTACATTCTTCCGTATGGTGCGGCTAAAATGATGAACCGCAACGAATTGCCCGGCTCGGTCGTTACGGACAAACTGCTTGCGGAAATTGATCTGGAAAGAACAAGCCCCGATAAGGGAGAAGGGGCAAGAATTCTGCGTGCCGCCAGGATGTACGCGATCATGAAGGGGATGGGTTTCAGTGGCGTGCATATCGGCGGGCATAACATTCAGTTTGAACAGGTCGAAAGAATCATTGCTCAGGGAGAGGAACTTGTCGCGCAATGGCCGGATCTGGTCCGGTATTTTGATTTTCCGATGGAAAACGGTTTTTATTACTATGAACATGATACGGTGACAGGCTTGAACAAAGACAATCCCGTGGAAAGAAAAAACAGGCCGCTGGATGCGCAGGTGGAGAGCATCTATGGTTTGTCGAACTTCTTTCATCAGTTGATGTTGGAACCGGGCAAAAAATTATATGGTTTGATGAAAGGGCTGTGCGGCAAGGTCGCCGGCGCCAAAACGGAAGCTTTGTTTCACAAGCTGGAACACCTGAGCAAGGTGATATTATATGATTGCAGGGATTGCGGCGACTGCGCTCTGATTGATCTGGCTTATGTCTGTCCGATGTCGCAGTGTCCGAAGAATCAGCGCAACGGCGCCTGTGGCGGCAGTTTAAAGGGATGGTGTGAAGTCTATCCGGGCAAGCGTCACTGTGTGTATGTCCGCGCCTATGTCAGGTTAAAAAAACAAAACGAGGAAACCAAACTGGAAAAAAATGTCATTCCGCCCTGTAACTGGGATCTTTATCAGACATCGTCGTGGATAAATTTCTATCTGGGCAAGGACCATCATGCTCAAAAACGAGAGGTGCAAAAATGAAAGTACTGGTCATCAACAGCGGCAGTTCTTCGCTCAAATACGAACTTTTCGAGCTTGATACCGAATCATCTCTGATGAGCGGCGCCGTTTCCCGCATCGGTTTGGACGGCGCGCAACATCATTGCGCCTGCGGCGCCAAAGAAAGCTCTCAAAATATAGAAGCACCGGATCACATTGCCGCGTTGGGTTTTATTTTTAAATCGCTCACAGAAATTGAACAAGCGCCCATTAAGAAACTTTCAGAAATTGGCGCGGTGGCGCATAGAATCGGTCATGGCGGAATGCTTTATCGCGGTCCGGTCGTGATTGATCAGAATGTCATTGACGAAATCCGGCGGCTCATCCCGCTGATGCCGCTGCATCATCCCGCCATGCTTACCGGTATTGAAGCCTGTCAAAAAGTTTTGCCGGACGTTCCGCATGTGGCCGTTTTTGACACGTCTTTTCACAGCAAGATTCCGGAAGAAGCGGCTATTTACGGTCTTCCCCACGAAATTTCCGCGCAGGGAATCAGAAAGTTCGGTTTTCACGGCAATTCTCATGAATATGTCGCGTTGAAGGCTGCCGAGTATCTGGAGACGCCGCTCAGAAGGCTGAACATCATATCCTGCCATCTGGGCAACGGCGCCAGTGTCTGTGCCATCCAGCGGGGACATTCCATCGATACCAGCATGGGATTCAGTCCGTTGGAAGGATTGATTATGGGGACGCGCGTAGGCGACCTTGATCCGGGGATCATTCCTTATCTGATGCGTGAACAGAAATTGAGCATTGACGAACTGGATAAAATGTTGAACAACAAAAGCGGACTGCTGGGGATTTCCGGGGTCAGCTCCGACATGCGGGAACTCATTGCCGCTGCCGAGAGCGACAATGCCCGTGCTCTCCTGGCCATCAAGGCCTTTTGCTACCGCATCAAAAAATATATCGGCGCGTATCACGGCATTCTGGGCGGAACGGATGCGCTTGTTTTTACCGGCGGTATCGGCGAGAACAGTCGCGGCATCCGGGTTCGTTGCATTCAGGGTCTGGAAAAAATCGGTTTTGCCGCAGATGTGGTGCGTAATGAGCGGTGCAAAGTGAACAATGTCAGTCCGGTCTGCGAGATCGGCGCGCGTTACTCGAATGTGCATATTCTGGTCATTGCAACCGATGAAGAACTGATGATTGCCAGACAGTGTGCCCGGGCGCTGGATTATCAAAAATCAATCAAACATGATGTGCTGGCTACGGACAAAAGACCAATTCGCGTTTCTGTTTCGGTGCGCCACGCGCATCTGAGCACAACGGACGTGGAAGCTCTTTTCGGGCCGGGACACAGGCTGACGGCGAAATCCCAGCTTTTCATTGACAGCGAATTTGCCGCCAATGAAACCATTAATCTTATCGGTCCGCGCGGCAAAGTCAATAACGTCAGGATCATCGGACCGGAACGAGCCAAAACGCAGGTGGAAATATCGCGCACGGAAGAGTTTCAACTGGGCATTAACGCGCCCATTCGCGAATCAGGCGACCTGGAGGGTTCTCCCGGAATTATTCTGGAGGGTCCGGCGGGACGCATTGAGTTGCCGGAAGGTGTCATTTGCGCGATGCGTCATATACACATGACGCCGGAAGACGCCGAAAATTATGGCGTGAAGGACAAAGACATTGTCATGGTGAGCATTGAGGGAGAACGAGAACTTATTTTCGGCGATGTTCTGGTTCGCGTCAAGCCAAATTATAAACTGGAAATGCATATCGACACGGATGAAGCCAACGCGGCTGAACTGTCCCCGGTTTCCCATGGCTATCTGGTGCGCATTGAATCGCGTAACAGATAAGAAAAACATAATATAAAACCGGTTGGAAATAAAACAGCCCCGCGACTGAACACAGTTACGGGGCTGTAATTTTTTGATTTAGTTTTTTATGTTACCGCGCTCTTAACTTTTCCGGTCGGAACCGTAAGAAAAGAAGTGATGACAGCAGGAGTCCCATTATGACGAAAGGCAGATAGCCGGAAAGCAGCAATGCCGAAAAGCCGATTAAAGGATACAGTGCCAACTGTGCCGCGATTTTCAGCAGGGGTTTGTCCTGAATGTGTTTTGCGGCAAGGGGTCCATTTTGATAATACCAGGCGACAAACTGCCGTCCCCAGGCATGGGTCAATAAATACCGGTCGCGGAATTGACGCAGAATCTGCACCTGTCCGGCCAGCGGTGAGCCGAACGCCGCGGTGGCAATAAAACATGGGCCGTCATCAACGCTTTCATGAACATACCGTGTGGTCACGCTGAAGGTATCGGACACGCCGGCAATGGTCAGCGTTGCGTCCGTTGTTGTCTCGAAATCGCCGGAGGAAACGACCTGAACCGTTACCATATCGCCGTTATTCACTGCGCCGGCCTCACTGGTGTAATCACCGTCGTTGATGGAGTAGGTGCCGCCGGTGATGGAGATGGGCGCTGCCGCATGAATGCCGGATACGGTAATTGTGTTGGACGTATATGTCGTGTTTAACGCCACATGAGTCTGATCAGTAAAGGTAAACTGGTCCGGCGGGGTGTCCGCTTTTGTGGTGACGCTGAATGTGTCGGAAAAATCGTCAATAGTCAGTGTCGCATCCGTTTTCGTCAAGTAGCTTTCCGCTGAGGTTTGCTGGACGGTTACGGTATCACCATTATTTACGAAACCTACAGCGCTGGTGTAATCTTCACCGTTGATGGAGTATGTGCCGCCCACGATAGAAATGGTGCATTGTCCTGGCGTGGCAGTACAGGATACGGTTATCATATTCGACGTGACTGGCGTATTTAATTCTGCATGGGTCTGGTCCGTAAAGGAGAACATCACCGTGGTGACACTGAAGGTGTCGGAAACACCTCCGATGGTGAGCGTTGTATCGGTTTTTGTCGCGTAGTTTTCTGATGAAGTTTGTCGCACGTTTACCGTATCGCCATCATTCACTGTTCCGCTTGCGCTCGTATAGTTACCGCCATTAATGGCGTAGGTTCCGCCGGTGATGGAAACGGGCGCTGCCGTATCAATGCCGGTTACCGTAATGGTGTTGGAGGTAACCGTCGTGCTCATGGCCACGCCCGTCTGGTCGGTAAAGATGAACGCTTCGGGTGTGCTGTCTGCAAAAAGCATGTTACAATTCAAAAAGCTGTAAAACAATGCAGTCAAAATCATTATCCCTTTCTTCATCCGCATATTGCTCCTTTTGATATTCTAAAATTCTTTTCTTTAGGGTGGTATCCTTGCCTTAAACGTCTGATCGTATTTCTTATGCAAAAACTAAAATCAATATAAAACCGTTCATGAGTTTTATCAAAACGGCTCAAACTGAAAAATATGGTAATCAAAACTGTATGAATGTCCTGAGGATTCGGTGCTTCTGGTCCATAACTGCATGATCGAATGAACCAATCCGCCGGAGAAAAGATGGAAATTCTGCGCGATAGCCGCCCTCGTTTTCAGTTCAGTCGTGCTCAAATTACAGCCGAGCGCCCAGTCTCCGCCATCCGTGCCCGGTGCCTCAAAATAAATCGGTCCTGTTTGCGTATAGCTGCCAATGGGATTCAGCGTGGTATAAGATTCTCCAACATAAAAACGGCCGCCGGTGAGTGCTGGATTTTCCCCAAATGTATTCATATACAAATTCAACTTGGTATCGGTATCATCGCTGATGATTTTAAGAATTGCGTCGCTGTCGTTGCAATTGAGATTAGATATCATGATCCTTCCGGCGAAGGCATGAGTTCCCGCAAAAATGTAAGCTGAACCGGAGTTGCCGGACGTAACATTTCCTGCTTTTAAAACCATGACTTTATTAATGACCGGGACGGTGGCATTGACCGTATAGTCCGCGCCTGATTCAGTTACGCTGACAGAAGGATAGGCGCCGTCAAATGCATGGATCAGATTGGGGTAGGGATCGGCCAGCGGATTGGATTTCTTAAATTCTCGTCCGGCTTCACTGCCTTCGGCAAGCGCTGTGGCGTCTACCCCTTCGACCTTAATGACTTGATAGCTGCCGGTTTTATTGACGGGTATGACGGCGATACCGTTCGTATCGGTGATACCGCTTAAGACGTTACCACCGGCTTTTTGAATAGAAACAGTCATCCCGTCGACGGGGTAAGCAACGTCTGCGCTTTCCAACCTTAACTGAACTCTGACATTAGAATGAATAGATGAATCTGAACCTCCTCCGCTGCCGCCGCAACCGGCAAGGAACAGAGAGCTAACCAGAAGAACCGATAAGATTAACCATGTTGATAAATAGCTCTTTTTCATAAAATCATCCTCCCCGGACTATTTGTTGGGAATAATAATGGCCTGAATTTATCGAACTATAGAAACATCGGTCTTTTCTGTCAATAAAATAATGTTAGTCAATGCTGTAATTAAAGAAATGAGCAAAGTCAGCATCGTCTGCTTTTGATATAAAGTTATCCGTGGAAGGAAGGTGTCGTTTTAATGGTTGTCGGTATGAAATGGGAATATTGAAAAGCAATCTTGAAATTGACAGCGATAAGGTGTTAATGTACACAAGAATCAACAATTTTCCAAAAGGCGAATGAATTTGGCTGTCAAAAGACGAACCATCACAATGATCCTTGTATCCGCAATTGGCTTGATCTGCCTTTTCGCGTCTGCCGGATTTTACGTCGGGCACAAACTATCCAATCTGGAGACATTCCGTGAAACCATCACAAAGATAGCGGCGGAAAAAATCAACCGTGATATTACATTCGAAAGCGGAAAAGCGAATTTTTCTTTTCGCGACGGGCTTGCTTTGCAATTTAAAAAGATTATCATTACGGAAAAGGATCGTTCGGCAATTTTCGTGAGCGCCCCAAAGGCTTTTTTCCAGGTAAAAATTCTTCCTCTTCTGGTCAATAAAGTTATTTTTAAAGAAGCTGTTCTGGATGAACCTCGCTTGTCCTTGAAACGTGACCGGCAGGGCGTGTTGAACATTGCCGATTTGCTGGAAAAAGAAAAGACAGAGACCGGTATCGAGTTCAGAAAGTTAACCATCAACAAAGGATTCGCAAGTTTCTTTGATCAGTCGATGAGTGAGCAAGGTCTGTTGACCGCTCTGGATGATGTTGATTGCATCATAGATTCACCCTTCCGGGAAGATACTTCCCGCTTCCGTCTGAATGCTTTTCTTGTGGAGGCCGGGAATAAAGCGGTAATCCGCCTGGATGGCAGTTATCAGGCTGCGCCACCGGAAAAACCGTTTTACGAAAGCGTGGTGGACGTCTCTTTTGATCTCAGCGGAACGGATTTGAAACATTACAATTTCTATTTGAAACATTATACCCCTTTGTCCCGATTTGACGGAAAGCTGGACTTGCGGACAAAAGTTTCGGGAAAATTATCTGATTTTACATCCCAAGGCGTTGTGACCGTGCAGGACGTTTTGATTGTTTATCCGGAGGTTTTTCGAAATCATCTCCAGCCGCGAAAAGTTTTTGTTGATTACGCCATAAATCGGTCTGCCGGTAATTTGAAGCTGGATATTGCCCGTTTGACGGTTGATCGTTTTGGCGCAAAAGGAAACTTTGCCGTTGAGGACATGGATACAAAGAACCCCCTGTTTACGGCCGATGCCGTGACCTCTGTTGTCACACTGAAAGACGTCCGGCCTTATGTTCCGTGGAAAATCATTCATCGGGATGTGGTGAACTTTATCGAGGCTCATATCAAAGACGGCAACGTTCGACTGATAGAAGGAAAACTCAACGGACGGAAAAGCCAGTTGGCCGATATGAGCAAAAAAGAAAGCGCCTCCGTTGTGTACGTCCGGGCGGAAGTGAACAAGTGCGTTTTCGAGGCACATCCTGAAGCGCCGGTTTTTTACAATATCAGCGGCATCCTGGAAATGAAAAAGAGGCAGTTTGCGCTGAAAAACATGAAAGGGATATTCGGTTCATCGCCCTGCACGCTTGATGGTTCCATTTCCGATTACGCGCTCCCATCTCCGAATATCTACACCGCCGAGATGAAAATGCAGCCGGAACGTGAGGAAATTTTATGGCTGATCGGAAAGGAGAAATTCAGCGCTCTAAGATTCAAAGGACCATCCGCTCTTCATCTTTCCGGTAAAGGTCCGATAGACAAATACCAGATCAGCGCCAATTGGAATTTAACCGATGCCGCTTACGCTTATCCTGAAGTTATGGAAAAACCGGCAAAAAGAAAGAACAATTTTAAAGCGGAAATAATTTTGAATGATGATGCCGTGAATTTCTCTTCTTTTTATTATGATTTGCCGCCGGTCAGCATATCCGGATCGTCTATGTTTTTCTATGCCGGAGGCAGACCCGTGTCTCTTAACGTTCAGTCCGGGTCTTTTGATCTTCAAAAGGCAACGCCAATTCTGCCGGTGTTGCGGGATTATAACCCCGCAGGCAACTGTTCGCTTGATTTTGCCGTAAAAGGCGATCTGAACGATCCCGCGTCCATGCAATGGAAGGGAAATGTCGCACTTGATAATGTTTCGCTGAACCTTCCACTTGCCGTCAAAACTATCAAAGGTTTAACAGGAAAGGTCGTTTTCAACGGCAGTAAACTGGAGACATCCCCCTTAAAACTCCAAATCGGAGAAAGCGCTGTCGAGGGGAAGTTCAGCATCGACGATTTTCATGATCTGAAACTCATCTGTCAATTTAATTCAGACTTGCTGCGAACCGCCGATATAGGATTGATCAGCCCGGAAGGAGCCGTGAACGTCAATAACGTGGAGGGTAAAATCGCCGTCGCAGATGACACAATCAGTGTGGGAAAGCTGTCTTTTGGCTTGGGAGAATCAAAATTCAATCTTTCCGGTGCTGCCAGCGATTGGACCCGACCAAAAATCACGCTGGCGCTCACCTCTCCTTATGTGAATTACGATGATTTCGCCCGCCTGCTGACTTTGGATTATGAAAAGCAAAAAGATGCTGCGCCTGTCGATTGGCAGTTGCATGCCAATGTGCTGGCGGATGCGGGCAAGTTCAACGGTGTTGATTTCAAAAATCTCAATACCGGACTGAAATACGCGAAGAATGTCGTGGACATTGAACGGTTGGAAGCGGCTTTTTTTGAAGGAAAAATAAAGGCCAGTGGCAAGATTGGCATCGAGCCGGACGGTCAAAATCATTACGCGGCCAATATCGCGCTTGAAAAAATTTCACTGGATAAACTTCAGCGTTATCTCGATCTGGGCGACAGGATGGTGACCGGCAAATTATCATTGAAAAGTGACATCACCGCTGCTGGTCGCAATGCCGATGATTTTAAAAAAACAATGGCGGGAACCGTGCATTTCAGAACGGAAAAAGGGGTGATGAAAAAGTTTTCCGTCCTGTCCAAAATATTCTCACTGCTCAATGTTTATCAATTATTCAAACTTCAAGTGCCGGACATGGCCAAAGATGGCATGCCTTATAATCATATCACCGCGCATATGTCTTTTAAAAATGGCGTTACCTATTCGGAAGATTTTTTTATTGACAGTGATGCCATGAAAATTTCAATCGTGGGTAAGATTGATTATCTGAACAAGAAGGTTGATTATATTGCCGGCATACATCCCCTGCAGACCATCGATCGCATCGCGGCAAAAATTCCCATTGCCGGCTGGCTGATCACGGATGAGAAGGGAAACCTGATTACGGTTGACTTTAAGATTGATGGAAGCTGGGATAATCCCAATGTCAGCCCCATACCGGCAACGTCCATTGCTAAAGGAACGCTGGAGATGTTCAAACGCATTTTAAACTGGCCGGAAAAACTTTTCACCGATACGGGCGAGGTGCTCTTCGGCCACTGAATTTTATAATCCAGTCGGAAGGCATTCTTGTCAGCAAGCCATTGCTCATACGGTGCCAGAAATAAAGCGATTTGGCGGCAATTCCCGGAACCACCAGAAACTTCTTTTTTCGGATGCCGCGGACAATGGCTTTTGCTGCCTTTTCCGGTGTCAATAAACCCGCGAGGTTTTTCAACGGCCTTGCTTCAGATGGAAGCGTTTTGGCTTCTTCCTCAATAAAAGGAGTTTTGACTTCCGGCGGACAAACCAGGGTAACAGCAATATTGAAACGTTTCAGTTCACTGCGCAGGCATTCGGAAAGACCCACAATGGCGTATTTTGTGGCGCTGTAAGTCGTGTACCCGAACATGCCGATCAGTCCAGCCACGGAAGCAATGTTGACAATATGTCCGCCCCCTTTCCGCTGCATATAGGGAAGCACGGCGCTGATGACGTTTCTCGTTCCGTAAACATTGATTTTCATGGCTTTGTCGAACTGTTCGTAAGTAATATTTTCAAAATAATCTCCGGTGCCGACCCCCGCACTGTTGATCAGTATGTCGGGGATCCCGAATTTATCGACAGAGATTTTGATTTTCTGCCGGACGTCATCATTGTCGGCCACATCCATGCATATAAAATTGAAGGTTTGTGCAGTCTCTTCTGTTTGCATAGCGATTGTTTTGCAGGCCTGGTCGAGAAGAGCTTCTCCCCTCGCGATCAGAACCAGACGGCAACCCTGTGCAGCAAGCAGTCTGGCCGTTTCCAGACCGATGCCGCTGGATCCGCCGGTGATATAAACGAGTTTGCCGGAAAAATAAGCCATAATAAAACTCCCTCTGATTATTTTGAAAAATCTTTTAATAAATATTCTCGCGTGCGCTGCAAACCTTCAGAATAAGAAATTCGCGGATTATATTGCAGTTCCTTCCGGACTCTGTCATTGGGAATGCGATTGTCCGATCCGATAAGATTTAGCGCTTCACGGGTGACCGGCGGCCTTTTTTCAATGTTGAAAAATTTCCATATCGCTTCCAGTGCGACGGCACTGAGGGCGGCGAATGGATAGGGTATTGATTTTGGACTTTTTGCGCCGATAATTCCGGCGATGTCATTGAAATACTGTTTCCACGTCACGTCCAGCGCGTCACTGGCGTTGTATGCTCTGCCTATCGCGACGTCGGCAGAGGCCGCCAGAATCAGAATATCGGCCACGTTATCCACATAGACAAGCCCGGCGTTCATGTCACCTCCGGCAACAAGCCCGGGTGCGCCGCTTTTCAAAACATGAACCACGTCATGAAGCCACGGGCCGGAGCGGGGGCCGTAAACATTCGCTGGACGAACCACGCTTAAGCGCAATCCCCTGTTTTGATAATACTTCCACGCCAGCTTCTCCTGCGCCTGCTTGGTTCTGCTGTAAGGGCCGAATGTCCTGCCGTAGCCGGTTTCTTCCGGACAGGATTGCTTCTGAATTTTATCCCCATACACCACAATACTGGAAGTGAGCACGACACGGGCATGGTTTTTTACGACCTCTTCAAAAAGAAGACGGCTTCCTTCTACGGTGAATTCCCAGTATTTATTTTCGTCACCCCAATCCGAAACCACTGCCGCCAGATGAATAATGGTTTTTGCTCCGCCGACTGCTTTTGCCACGGCCGCCGGATCGGAGATGCTGCTGCGCGTGATTTCAATCTTTTCCACCCCATCCAATGGTACTGTTTCGCCGGGAAGCAGCAGCGCTTTCCCGGCGACATTTTCCTGTAGAAGTTTATGCGCCACCCTGCTGCCGATGAATCCAGTAGCTCCCGTGACCAGAACCGGTTGCTCGATTTTAAGGCTCATGATTTACCTCCTCAGGTTGCAGTAGGGCGCATTCGCTGGAAGAATTGTTCGGGCAGCAATCCCTACAGGAGATTATGATTTATGCCGGCTTCGTCAAAAATCATTTTGCATCTTTCCAGAATATTGTTTTCTGTAAATGAACGCATGACCTTCATGTTTTTATAAGGATCCTCCGCTCCGACCTTATCGCTTTTTTCGTGCCATAATGGATTGTAGGCCAGAAGAGCGGCTTCGGTAATCTGAAGGTCCTTTAGAAAAGAGGTGATTTCCCGGATATTGTTTTCCGTGTCGGTCATATCAGGAATCAGCGGTATCCGCGGCAAAAGAGTCTTACCGCTTTTGTTTGCCGTTTCGGCAAGCCTGATGAAATTATCCAGTATTTTTTCATTCGTCACACCACAGTATTTTTTATGATCAGCGCTGTCGATGATTTTTATATCGAAATAAATCGAGTCGAGATGCGGATAAATCGTTTCCATGAATTTATTGAAATCAAAATAACCGCAGGTTTCCAGAAGCGTATGAATGTTGTTTTGCTTGAGCGATTGCAAAAGCTGAGATGTGAAGTCCATAAAAAGAGTGGGTTCCCCGCCGGAAAGTGTTACGCCTCCACCCGATGTATCAAAAAACGGTTTGTCGGGCAGGACTTTTTTTAGAATGTCGTCAATGGACATGGATTTTCCGACGCTGTCCAGCGCGCCGGAGGGACATGTGTCAAGGCACAAAAAGCATAGGTCGCATTTGCTTCTGTCGATGTAAAAACGGTTGTCACGGGAAAGAGCTTTTTTCGAACAAATCTCGCGGCAGGAACCGCAGTCAATGCAGCCTTTTGGGTCAAAGGAAATTTCCGCCATAGCTTTTTTGCTTTCCGGATTGTGACACCACGCGCAGGAAAGCGGACAGCCCTTGAAAAAAATGACCGACCGGATGCCCGGCCCGTCGTCCAGACTGTTGCCCTTGATTTCCAGAATCAGCGGTGATTTAAAATCATTTTTTATCATAAGTGAATCTCATTTCGGGACGCTCCGATAAATTTATACCATTCCGATTTCAAAGGATAACGAGGCGGCAGTGAAACTCGAATTACGATTACTGTAATTCGTTAGTTGAACTGTCCCGCATCAGCGGGACAAGAAACGACCTATGTAAACCACCGGCGACCCCGGCCTTCGCCGGGGCAGGCTCCGCCAACAAAGTTAGCCGAAGAAAGCGGATTGGTATCATATGCCAAACTCGGCCCTTTCAATGAGCTCAATCTGCATGTCTCTGTTCAGCGTGACAAAATAGGCATTGTAGCCGGAGATGCGGACAAGCAGGTTCTGGTAGTTTTCGGGATGCTCCATCGCGTCCCGCAGCGTTTTGGATGAAACGACGTTGAGTTGCATCTGCATGCCGCCCAATTCACTGTAAGTTTTTACATAGGAGTAAATGTTGTTGACGATTTGCTGATGCGTTTCATTGGCAGCCGGCACCACCTTCACGTTAAACGCGATATTGTTGTTCATATTTTCCGGTTTCAGTTTGGCGACATCACGGATGTTGTCCAGAATGCTCTTGGAGGCGTGCGGTTCGGGAGTAAGGCCGGGAGTAAAGGCTTTTCCAGCAAGCCTTCCCGAAGGAAGCGCGCCGGTCAAGGTGCCGAACGCGACATGATTGGACATAGACCAGAAGCCTGCTGTATATTTGCCGCCGCGGTAATTTTCATGTTCGATGAAAATGTCGTGAGCGAGTTTTGTCACGCGGTTGGCTGTTGCCAGCGCCTCTTCACTGCCGGAGCCGAAAAGCGATGCTTTGTTTTTTATCAAAGCCAGCAGGGCAGGTTCTTTTTCAAAATTGGTATTGACTGCATTCAGCAGATCACTGAAAGTTATTTTTTTCTCCTCAAAGACAAGTTTTTTGATAACCATCAGCGAATCAGTGATATCGGCGAGACCGATGAACGCGATACCCGATGAGTTATAAAGAGCGCCGCCTTTGGTAACATCTCTGCCGCTTTTCAATGGGCCCTCAATCAATGCGGAGATAAATGGCGTCGGGCGTAAGGCCTGGTGTGCCTCACCTAAAAGATTGTTGTATTCACAAGTCTGATCAGCCAGAAAACGAAGCTGTGCGGCGAAAGCGTTAAAGAAAGATTCGTAATCTTTGAAGTCACCGGTCTTGATGCCGCCGGTTTTCGGTCCCAGATCCCAGCGCATCAAGGGATGTCTGCCGTTGTTGAGAGCCATTTCCAGCGCTGCCACCGCATTGAACATCATGCAGTTGGTATGACCGATATGGCGTCCGGAAAGTGTCGGCTCTACGCAGCCGGTGGCCGACCAGTCGCGCAGATGCTCCGGCGGGTAATTGAATTCTGCAAGTGAAGCCATGACCGCCTCGTCATTGTGGATGGAAGGGGTGGCCGTTGTGTTTAAATTCACTTCGCAGAGCCTCTTCAGATAGGTGGCGCTGTTTTTGCTCTTGTTGTACCGGGCATTGACATTGGGATCCCGGATGGAGAGCATTTCCGTGACTTTCAAAAAAATGTAAGTCATGTCATTGATCGCGTCTTCACCGTCCGGTGTCACACCGCCCAGTGTAATGGCCTGATCGGAGGAGGAGCCGCCGAACAGATAATTGCCGATGTCCGGGATCAGCGGCAGATGATCCGTGCAGCGCATGTAAAAACATCCCATCAATTCTATGGCGTGCTTGATGTATTCTTGTCTTTCTTTTTCATCCTTAATTTTTTCCATGTCGGCCGTAAAATAAGGTTGCAGCCATTGATCCAGTCGTCCGAGGGAAAATCCGGCATTGGTGTTTTCCATGTGCACGCCGACCCAGATAATCCACAGGGCATTGACCGCTTCATCAAGCGTTGAGCACGGGTTTTGCGGAACGTTTCGGCAGATTTCAGCCAGATGCAGCAGTTCGTTTTTGCGGACAGGTTGCGTTTCCTGAGACGCCAGACGCCACGCTTCCTGCGCGAGATTACCCGCGTAGGCATTGATTCCTTCGAGGCAGATTTTCATCGCCGCGAGCGTATCGCGCTTTTGTTTTTCAGTTTCCGGTGTGGCACTCCGTTCCCTGTCAATCTTGGCGATAATGCCGCTGGTGCCAAGGCTTAAGACCTCCGGGTAATTTAAAATCGTGTGGGAAAGGGCAACTGTCTTCCAAAGAAAGCAGGCGGCAAACCGTTCGTCGAGTTTCTGGCACAGGGGATAACCTTTGTTATCTCTGACCCATTCGCGGAAATTGCGCCTGACCCAAAAAGGAAATACCTTGTTGTGCAGGACTTCAATGGTTTCTCCTGAGACTTCGTAAGCATTGAGTGGCCGGTAAGGGGCGGTAATCAGCTCTCCCCAAATCATTGTGCCTTGCGCGTCCGGGTAGATGATAACCCCGATGTCTTTTGTGGTATTTGTCCCGGCAATCAAATCGTTTTGTCTGATGATGGGCTTTCTGTTTTCCAACAGATATTTGAAAGCATTCGCCTGACGGAGTTCGGCCACCCAGGGCTTGCTGTCCCTGTCCGTTTCAAATCCGTTTTCCTTGTAAAAATCTGTCAGCAGCTCCGCGTGCTCATGACAGATGGCCGGTTTTGTTTTTAAATGGATATCCAGAAAATCTTTTACCCGGGGAAAATCATCCAGCGAATATTCCGCGAGATACGGATCTTTCAAAAATTTAACACCCGGATCGACGGATTCAGCTTTGAGTTGACGGGGTTTTCGTGATTCAATGCTGTGCCGTGAAGCTTTACCGGTGTCATAGTTTCTATTTTCAGATTTGGTTTCTTTTTTTAGTTTGACAATCTGGATTTGCTTGAGCAGCAGTGAAAGATAAAAGTTGATCAGTTGCAGATAGCCCAGATTGCCCTGGGTAATCATTCTGTTTTCCATCAGCGCCAGCATCAGCTTGTTGGGAGGCTGTGTGGCCGCTTCTTTCAGCGCGTTCTCGTCCCTGAAAACAAGCTGAGTGTCCGGTTTTGCGGGAATTTCCTTCAAGACCCTGACCCTGCCGTTTTCAAATTGCAGCGCCTGTTCCACGCTGCCGTTTTCTGTTTTGACAGCAAAAGTAAAATTCAGCCAGCCGTCATCGCATTTCAAATATTTATTCAACGAAGGACGGGTGTTGAAATTCAGGGCAAAAAATTTGAAAAACAGGTTCGCCAGTTTGTTGGTCATGCTTTTTGGAGCAGGTTGAACGTGATTCATTGTTTACCTCCCAATAAAAAAAAGTTAAAAAAGGTTTTCTCCGTCGTCCAATTTTTCCTTGAATTGCAGCATTGCTTCAATCATGTCCGCCGTTCGTTTTTTGATAAAATCATCGACATCGGTGAGTACTTCATGGAACAACCGGCTGTTATTCAGCGTCACCAGACCGTGCAGGTCAGACCAGAATTTCACAATCTGATACAGGATGAAGGCGTCTCTTTTTTTCCCTTTGGCCGGAACGTACGCGCTGATTTCTTCCACAAAAAGAGAAAGGCATTTCAAGGCGTATTGTTTTTCCTGAAAGGCGAGCGTTTCTATCCCGGTTCCCACATAATCCAGATATTTAGGCGTGTGCAGGTTGAACATGATATCGTAGTAGCTGGGATTGGTCAGTCCGAACTCAACATAAGCGCGAATCATGGCCTTTAACCGGTCTTCCATTTTCTTCAACGAGGCCGAGCGTTTTGTCAGCAGATCATAAAGCTTTTCGAATCCCCTGATCCGGATCATCAGATTGATTTCATCTTTGTTGGTATAATAATTGTAAAGGGTGGTGGCGGTAAAATTTAATCGGGTGGCTATCTTCCGGACACTTAGATTTTGAAAACCTTCTTGAATAATGATATCCAGAGCCGTACCCAGAATCTTTTCACGTATTTTTTCAACTGCCTCTTTCGTCATGGGTGTCTTCGGCATCTTGATCCCTCGCTTTAATGCAATTACGGCGTTAAGATAACACTGTTATATTAAAAGGGCAAGAAAAAACTTTTGATCATGTGCCTGGTGCAACCGATTTTCAGTAAAGGCGAATAGTTATTGATTTAACAGGATAAAAGTCATCGGAGATTGATGAAAATCAAAGTTTTGTGATCTGGTATCCCTTTAATTTTACGGCGACTGATCGCTGCATCAGTTCGATGGAAACCGCAAACAGCTCTTTTTCGACGTTGCGGCTGACGAGAATTCCTTCAACGCCGGCAAAAGGTCCGTCAGTAATGCGCGCCGGCTCGCCTAACTGGGGATACTGCAGGGTGATGATTTCTTCTTTCGAGCCGACAAAACGGCGGATGGCCTCAATTTTGGTGTCCGGCACCGGAATTGCTTCGGCATTTTCCTTCTTGCCCAGCAGGCGCACCACGCCCACCGTTTTCAGGATTTTTAATTTGGTTTCATTGTCCAGGGCAGACGCTTCGACAAAAATATATCCGGGAAAGAGAGGGGTGGATATTTTCTTTTTCCGGTCTTTTCGTTTGCTCCACGATTCGATTTCAGGCAGAAAAGTGGTCAGATTCTTTTGCGACAGGCCCGTGTTGACCTTGTATTCATGGCGGCTTCTTGTGTGCACAACGTACCAGGACATAAAAACACCGGTTGATTCTCTGTTTAAAATATTGGCGTGCTTATACTAGAAACACACCCGATAATTCAATCAATATTTTGCCGGCGGTGAAACGATGGGCGGCATGGTCGTATGACAGGGTCACCGTATAAAATCATATAGTCATAAAGACCAATCTCGTGTATGATCAATAGATGAAAAGAGGAAGCGGCATACTATTGAGCATATCTTCATTGCCCGGCCGGTTCGGCATCGGCACTCTGGGGGCTGGCGCGCGTGAATTTTTAGATCAGTTGCAGGTGAGCGGTCAGGCTTACTGGCAGATTTTGCCTGTTTCGCCCACCGGATTCGGCGATTCGCCCTATCAGGCTTTCAGCACCTTCGCGGGCAATCCGTATTTTATTGATTTTGACGATTTACATAGCGAGAATCTGCTGCCCCGTGAAGCGTTGGACAAGTGCGCAGGTCTTTTCGGGTGCGATCCGTCGGCGGTGGATTATTACGCGCAATATGTCGGTAAATCGCAAATTCTGCGTCTGGCCTGCGATTACAGTTCTCACCGCCTGGCCGCAGAGCTGGATGTGTTTGAAAAAAAGCACGCCAACTGGATACACGACTACGCGCTGTACATGGCGCTGAAAAGCACCCAGGGAATGAAGCCTTTTCAACAATGGCCGGAAGAGCTTCGTCAGCGGCGCGCTGAGGCGCTGAAAAAGGCCGCGTCGCGCCTGGAGAAAGACATCCGTTATCATATTTTTGTGCAGTATCTTTTCTTCCGGCAGTGGGACGCTTTGCGCAGGTATGCCAACGCCAAAGGGGTAAGCATTATCGGGGATATGCCCATCTACATGGCGCCGGATGGCGCCGATGCCTGGATGGGACACGACATTCTGGATCAACAGGGACGTGTCGCCGGTTGTCCTCCGGACTACTTTTCGTCCACAGGCCAACTCTGGGGCAACCCGCTTTATGACTGGGACGTTCTTCGGAAAACCGGTTACCAATGGTGGCTCAGGCGCATCGCGCATCACATTGCTCTGTTTGATTACCTGCGCATTGATCATTTCCGGGCATTTGAAGCCTACTATGCGATTCCCGCGGATGCCGATAACGCAGTCGGCGGACAATGGATTCCCGGCCCGGGAATGGATTTTTTCCGTAAAATTAAAAAAGAACTGGGAGAGCTCCCGCTGATTGCCGAAGACCTCGGTTATCTGACGCCGGCGGTTTTTGAACTCCTGCGGGAGACCGGTTTCCCCGGCCTGAAGGTGCTCCATTTCGCTTTCACGCCGGACGGCAGCAGCATTTATCTGCCGCATCGTTATGAGAGAAACTGCGTTGTTTACACCGGTACGCACGACAATGATACGACGATAGGCTGGTTTTGTGAACTGGGAGCGGACGAACGTCATTTTATGGATGATTACCTCGGGGGTGTCGATGAGCCAGTTGTTCACTGGCAGTTAATCCGGCTGGCGATGCGTTCGGTTGCCGATGTGTGCATCATACCGATGCAGGATGTGCTGGGGTTGCCGTCGTTCGCGCGCATGAACAAGCCGCAGACATCGCAGGGCAACTGGCGCTGGCGGCTTGCCCCCGGACAATACGATGAAGCAACAAGACAGCAACTGGCGCGCATGACCTGGTTGTACGGGCGTTCTTCATAAAACAGGAACATCGGAAATGCTAACATGGAAGACTTTCAGAAATATCTTCAAAAAAATGAAATTTATCTATTCAACATCGGCGAGGCGCAGCAGGCCTATGCCACTTTCGGCTGTCATTATATTGATGAAATAAAAATGCACCGCTTTCTGCTGTGGGCGCCCAACGCTCGGCAGGTCAGTGTCGTGGGCGATTTCAATGGCTGGGACGCAACTTTAAACCCGATGAAAAAAATGGATACCGGCGTTTTTGTGACCTTCATCCCCGGTTTGCAGAATGGCGACTGCTACAAGTATCAGGTGGAAGGATTTTACGGTCACACGGTTCTCAAGGCCGATCCGTTTGCCTTTCACGCCGAGGTGCGTCCGAAAACCGCCTCGAAAGTCTGGGGGCTCGGCGGTTACCAGTGGCACGACGCGGATTTTCTGCGGTGTCGTCCGGAGCAAAACATTCTGCAAGAACCCATGACGATTTACGAAATGCACATCGGATCATGGCGCAAGCGCGAAGATTACGAATTCGCGAATCTGCGGGAAGTGACCGATGAACTCTCCGATTATCTGGTGGAGACGGGTTTCACGCACGTGGAAATCATGCCCGTTACCGAATACCCGCTGGACGATTCCTGGGGCTATCAGGTGACCGGTTTTTACGCGGTCACCAGCCGTTTCGGCACACCGCAGGATTTTATGTATTTTGTCGATACGATGCACCGAAAGGGCATCGGCGTCATCATGGACTGGGTGCCCGCCCATTTCCCGCGGGATGAACACGGGCTGGCGAGCTTCGATGGCACCTGTCTGTATGAGCATGAAAACCCGCTGCAGGGACATCATCCGCAATGGGGCACGCTGATTTTTAATTACGGCCGCCCGGAAGTGGTCAGTTTTCTGATTTCCAGCGCCATGCTGTTCTTTGATGTCTATCATATTGACGGCATCCGCGTCGATGCCGTCTCCTCGATGATTTATCTGGATTACGCGCGCAACCATGGCGAGTACGTCCCCAATGAAGAGGGTGGCAACATCGATATATCCGCTCTGGAATTTATGCGGAAGCTCAATTCCGTGATTCTGACCAGACATCCCGGCACGATCACAATCGCGGAAGAATCCACGGCGTATCCGCTGATCACGAAGCCGCCTTACGTCGGCGGTCTCGGTTTCATGTTCAAATGGAACATGGGCTTTATGCACGACACGCTCAAATACATGTCGATGGATCCGCTCTTCCGCCGGCATCATCACGACAAGATAAGCTTTTCGATGTGCTACGCGTTTTCTGAAAATTACATTCTGCCTTATTCTCACGACGAGGTGGTGCACGGTAAAAAATCTTTGCTGGACAAGATGCACGGTTCCTATGACGAGAAATTCGCGTCTCTCCGCCTGTTGCTGGGATTTATGTACGCACACCCCGGAAAAAAGCTGCTGTTTATGGGCGTCGAATTCGGCCAGTTTATCGAATGGGATTACCACAAGCCGCTCGACTGGTTTCTGCTGGATCATGAAAGACACCGGCAGATGCTCCAATATGTGAAGGCGCTCAATCATTTTTACAGGGGATGCCCCGCCTTTTATGAAATTGAAGATACCTGGGACGGATTTACCTGGCTGAATGTGGAGAACTATATGCAAAGCTCGCTTTGTTTTTTGCGTCGGGGCAGCCGCAAAGGAGAAGGCTATGTCTGCGCTTTCAACTTCACGCCGGTGCCGGTGAATGGTTTTGTCATCGGTCTGCCGGAAAACGGCGTCCTGCGGGAAGTGTTCACGAGCGATGATTTGCAGTTTGGCGGAGGAGGACGTCAGCACACAGGCGCCATTGCCGCTCTGCCGGAAGAATTTGCCGGACATCCCTACCGGGCAACCATCCATCTGCCGCCAATGACGGCTGTTTATTTTGAATACAAGGAAGAAGCATCGCTGTGAACATGAACGAAGAATTACAAAATATTATGGCGGCAACGAACAGAGAAAAGCTGCCGCGCATCCTGATGACCGGCGCGGAATGCGCGCCGTTTGCCAAAACAGGCGGGTTGGCGGATGTCATCGGCACGCTGGCCAGGGAGTTGAAGAATCTGGGCTTCGATATCAGTCTGGCGCTGCCGTTTCACCGGATGATCAAGGATAAGTGCCGCGACAGCGTCAGGCACATCGTCAGTTTTAGTGTCGATATCGGCTGGCGTTCGCAGTATGTCGGTGTGGAGCTCTATGACTGGGAGGGGATTCCAGTTTATTTTATCGATAACGAACATTACTTCGGTCACGCCATTTACTGCGGCGGCCATTTTGAAGGCGAGCAATACGCCTTTTTTTCACGCGCGCTGATGGAAGCGCTGCCGGTCATCGGACTGGAGCCGGACATCATTCACGTCAACGACTGGCACACGGCCATCATCCCCATGCTGGCGAAAATTCAGTATGACACGCTTCCGCAGGGCAGCGCAAAAACGGTCCTGACCATTCATAACATCGGTTATCAGGGTCGTTTCAATTTCGGTTACGCGGCGCACCTGCTGGGTATCGACGATAAATATTTTCACCAGGACTACATCGAGTTTCACGGAGATGCCAATTTTCTAAAGGCCGGCATCGTTTTCGCGGACAAACTGGTTACCGTCAGCCCGACGTACGCCCGCGAAATCCGGATGCCGTATTATGGAGAGGGGCTGGACGGCATTCTTAACACGAGAGCGGATGACCTGATCGGCATCCTCAACGGCATTGACACGGGGATTTTTAATCCCGCCGCCGATCCGCTGATTCCCTATGCCTATGACGCTTCTTCGCTTGCGGAAAAAAAGAAAAACAAAAAGGCGCTGATGGAAGAAATGGGACTGGAGATCAGTCTGGAGACGCCACTCATCGGGATGGTCACGCGGCTGGCGAAACAGAAGGGGATAGACCTCGTGATGCGCGTTTTGGATGAGATCATTCATGCCGGCGCCGGTTTTGTTCTGATCGGGACCGGCGAACATCATTACGAACATTTTTTCCGCGGGGTGTCCCACCGCACGGGCAACCGGGCCAAAGGGGTGACCATGTTTGACGACCGGCTGGCGCACCGGATTTACGCAGGCAGCGATTTTTTTCTGATGCCGTCCATGTTTGAGCCGTGCGGCCTCGCGCAGATGATCGCGCTGCGCTACGGGACACTGCCGATTGTCCGCTCGACGGGCGGCCTTCGGGATACCGTCTGGCCTCTCAATGAGCACACCGGTGAGGGCAACGGTTTTTCTTTTGACAATTATAACGCGCACGACATGCTGCACACGGTTCGTTACGCGTTGAGCATTTACCGGAAAAAGAAAACGATGGAGTCGCTGCAGAAACACGCGATGGAGCTGGACTGGAGTTTCCGCAAAAGCTCTCTGGCTTACGCGAAACTTTATGTGTTGACCTGCGCGCAGCCGGACCCGTGATTTTCTATTGACAGCCATTCAATCTCAACGTAAAAAACGTTATCGTTATTCAATCAACAACAACGGAGGCTGCCGGGATTGCACAACCGGCAATGGAAAAATATAATGGCGGAAAGCAGGATTCAACAAATCAAGACCATCATTGAAGGGAAATTAAAGCGGCATTATGGGCGGACACTGCAAAACGCCTCGGAGGAGGAGATGTTCCAGGCCGTGGCGCTGAGCATCCGGGACATGATTCTTGAACAGTGGGTGAAGGGCAACGAGGAGATTAAAGCCAAAGGCCGCAAGAAGCTCTGTTATCTTTCGGTTGAGTTTCTCATGGGACGGGCGCTCGTGAACAACATGATTAACCTGGGCGTTCTGGACGATTACAAGGCGGTGATGGCAGAAATCGGCTACCCCTTTGACAAGCTCGAAGAGCAGGAAAATGAAGCGGCGCTGGGCAGCGGCGGCCTGGGAAGGCTGGCGGCCTGTTTTCTGGATTCCCTCTCAACGCTGAACCTGCCCGTGACCGGATATGGCATCCGTTATGAATACGGCATGTTCTGCCAGCGCATTGTGGATGGCGAACAGACGGAGGCGCCGGATGACTGGATGTGCAAAGGCGATGTCTGGGAAATCGAGCGGCGCGAGGAACAGGTGGAAGTCCGCTTTGAAGGCATGGCGGAGGAAATCTGGACGGAAGAAGGTTTGACGGTCGTGCATAAAAACTTTCAACGGGTGACGGCGGTGCCTTACGATATGATTGTCACCGGCTATGGAAGCCAGCTGCCGGCCACGCTGCGTCTGTGGCGCGCGGAATATCCCGCCGGATTTGATTTTCACGCGTTTAACAAGGGCGACTTCGTTTATATGGTTCAGCAGAAGGAAATTGCCGAGTCGATTTCCAAAGTGCTTTATCCCAAGGATGACCACATCGCGGGAAGGATGTTGCGCCTGCGCCAGTATTACTTCCTCTCGTCCGCGACGATGCAGTGCATTGTACGGGAACACAAAAAACTCTACGGCGACGTGAGGACCCTGCCCGATAAAATCGTCATTCAGATAAACGATATTCATCCGGCTTTGGCTATTCCGGAACTGATGCGCATTCTGCTGGATGAAGAGGACATGGGATGGGACGAAGCTTACGATATGACCAGCCGCTTGTTCAACTATACCAACCACACGGTGATGCACGAGGCGCTGGAGTCCTGGCCCGAGCAACTCTTCAAATCGATGCTGCCGCGTATTTATGCGATCATTTACGAAATCAGTGAACGTTTCCGGCAACAACTCGGCAAAAGATTTGCGGACGACCGGGACAAAATATCGCACATGTCCGTTATCGCTTATGATGAAATCCGCATGGCCAACATGTGCATCGCTGTGTGCGCCGCCGTCAACGGCGTGTCGCAATTGCATGGCCGGATATTGAAAACCCGTACATTCCGCGATTTCTATGTGATGTTTCCAAAGAAGTTTGCAGCCATTACCAACGGCATTACGCCGAGGCGCTGGCTGGTGGCGGCCAATCCCCGGCTGTGCGAACTGATTTGCGATCATATCGGAGATCGATTCATCCGTGACCACCGTCAACTGGAACGGTTAAAACCGCTGGCCGATGACAAGCGTTTTCTCAAAGACTTTGCGAACGTCAAACAACAGAATAAAAAACGTCTCGCGGAATATGTGTTCAAAAAACAGGGCATCACCCTGAATGTGGAATCGATCTTTGACGTGCAGGCCAAACGTCTGCACGAGTACAAACGGCAGCTTTTGAAGGTGCTGCATATTTTGCATCTGTATAATCGCTTCACGGCCGATGATACTTATACGCTGTCCCGTCCGGTCACCTTCCTGTTTGCGGCCAAGGCATCTCCCGTTTATCGCCGTGCCAAAGATATCATCAACCTCATTCACGCCGTTGCTTCCGTTGTTGAAGCGAATCCGCGCACCCGGGATCAAATAAAGGTCATCTTTCTGGAAAACTACAATGTTTCTCTGGCCGAATTATTAATTCCCGCAGCGGATATCAGTGAACAGATATCCACGGCCGGATGTGAAGCGTCGGGTACCGGCAATATGAAATTCATGCTCAACGGCGCGGTGACCCTCGGAACGATGGATGGCGCCAATGTGGAAATATTCGAGAAGGTGGGAAAAGACAACATCTTCATCTTCGGCGCTCTTGCCGAGGAAATTGCCCATATGGAGAGGGACAACAGTTACAAACCGAAGGATTTGTTTGACTGCAATGTGGATATCCGCAACGCGTTAACGCGCCTGATGGATGGTTCGCTCACCGGCGGTTCCGACAGGTTCCATGACCTTTATCAGTCTCTCCTTTACGGCTGCTTTGACCGCGCGGACAAATATTTTGTGCTGCATGATTTTGACGCGTACCGGGCAACTTTTGAAAATGTGTTGACCGCGTACACCGACGTATCCGCCTGGACGAAAAAGGCCGTGCTCAACACCGCCTCTGCCGGTTATTTCAGCGTTGACAGGACGATTGATGAGTATAACAGAATCATCTGGGGATTGGATGCGATTTAAGGACTGGGGAAGGAGAGGACGATGCTGATCAATTACCGCAATGAATTGTTGCATGATTCATCGCTCGACTTATTCCGGGATCCCGTCGGGGCCTTAACGGCCGGTGCGCCTGTCCAACTGCGTTTCCGGGCGCGGCTGAAGAATGTGAGCAGCGTCTATCTGTGCCTGTTTCGCAAGGACTTTCACGAGCAGCACGCCATGCGGCAGTCGGAAGACTACTGGGAAATCGAAATTACCGCGCCCGCGATTCCTGAGATTTACTGGTATTATTTTACGGTCAATATCGGCGGCAGGATCTGTTATTACGGCGCCCAGGGCAGTCGCACCGCGGGCGTCGGCTGTGTTTACAGCGATCATCCGCCATCTTATCAGATGACCGTCTATGATCCCGGATTTCAGGCGCCCCGGTGGTTTCAAAAAAGTGTCATGTACCAGATCTTCCCCGATCGCTTCCGCCGGAGCGATGACCGGACGGCAAAAGATGGCATCGATTACCACCGCTCCAGGGGGCGCAAAGTACATTATCACGAAAAGTGGGAAGAGAAGCCGCTTTTTGGCCCGCTGCCGGGAGAAAAACACTACAATCCCTGTGATTACTTCGGCGGAACGCTGAAGGGTATAAAGGAATCCCTGGAATATCTGCAGAGCCTCGGCGTCACGCTGGTTTACCTCAATCCGGTGTTTGAAGCGGCTTCCAATCACCGCTACAACACTGCCGATTATTTTAAAATCGATCCGGTACTGGGCACGGACGCAGATTTTGAGTCGCTCTGCCACAAGGCCGCCGGGATGGGCATCCGCGTCATGCTCGACGGCGTGTTTTCCCACACGGGTTCCGACAGTATTTATTTCAACCGGGAAGGCCACTATGATGTCATCGGCGCCGCGAACAGCAAGGAATCGCCGTATTACTCCTGGTACGATTTCCAACATCACCCCGATCAGTACCGGTGCTGGTGGGGCTTTGACTCCCTGCCCGAGGTGAACGAAGGCGATCCGGCGTGGCAGCAGTATGTTATCACCGGCGAGCACAGTGTCATCCGGCACTGGCTGAGAGCCGGCGCCCGGGGCTACCGGTTGGATGTGGCCGACGAGCTGCCGGACGACGTGCTGGCCATGATCTATAAAGCCGCGCGTGAAACCGATCCGGAAGCGGTGGTGCTGGGCGAGGTCTGGGAAGACGCGACCACGAAATACAGTTACGGCGCCAAACGGCTATACGCGCTGGGGCGGATGCTCGATTCGGTAACCAATTATCCCCTGCGCAATGCCATTGTCGGATTTTTTCATGGACGGGCCAATGCCGAAGATCTGAAACGTCTGCTGGTGGATCAGGCCGCCAACTATCCCCGGCCGATGTATTACGCGCTCACCAATCTGCTTTCCTCGCACGACATCGAACGGGTGCGCACCGCCCTGAGCACGCGCATTGATCCGCACGAACTTTCCCGCGAGGAGCAGGCCTCGTTTGTCATTACCGCAACCCAGAATAAAAAAGGCGCGCAGCGGCATCGCCTGGCCGCAACCCTTCAGTTCTGCCTGCCGGGTGTTCCGTGCGTTTATTACGGGGATGAACGGGGCATGCAGGGATTTCTGGATCCCTTCAACAGGCAGACTTTTCAGGAAGCGCCGCATGATCTGACAGAAGATTACCGGCAACTGGCGCGGTTGCGTCAGACGGCAGACGCGATGCAGACCGGTCATGTTGTGTTTTTCGCCCCCGATCCCGACTGCCTCGGCGTTTTGCGCTACGTGACGGGAAGCCTTGATGCCCTGGGGCACAAGGCGGAAGATGGCGTCTTTTTCGTGGCGGTTAATCGTGCGAATGCCGCCCGACTCGTGGTGTTCGATTTCCTTAGCCGCAACCAGCTTTTCGCGGGAGAACATCAGAAAAAACTGCGACCGGTGTTCAACGGCGCGGTCACCTGTCAAATGACCGGGAAAATCTACACCATTATCGACGGCCTGCTGGAAATCACGCTGGAGGGACTGAGCGCCATTTGGCTGAAGATTGCCTAGGCTGACTTGCGGAAGTTCCTTGTCTTCATGATGTAGGGCGCATTCCCCGAATGTGCCGCACAATTTGATCGGATTGAGAAAACGAAAAACATTTTCGACAGGGACTGAAGATGAGTTATCAGGAAACATATGAATACTGGAAAAAATCCGTTCAGGAAGAAATCCTGCTGGGCGAACTGGAATCCATCCGGGATGATGATGCGCAAATCAAAGAAAGATTTATGAGTGATCTGGTTTTTGGAACGGCAGGGTTGCGCGGTATTCTCGGCGCGGGCACCATGCGCATGAACCGTTACGTCATCGGACGCGCGACGCAGGGACTGGCTGATTATCTGCTTTCTCAAAATGCGTCGGAAAAGCGCGTTGTCATCGCGTATGATTCCCGGCAGTTTTCCCGGGAATTTGCCGAAGAAACCGCCTGCGTGTTTGCCGCCAACGGCATCAGGGCCTTTATATTCCGGGAACTCACCAGCGTCCCGGAACTCTCCTTCGCTGTGCGGCATTTAAAAGCGGATGGCGGCATCGTGATTACAGCCAGTCATAATCCGCGGGAATACAACGGATACAAAGCCTATGCCGCTTACGGCGGACAGCTCGGCCCCGAAGCAAGCCGGGCGGTCATGGATTTTATCCGGAAACTGGATCCTTTCCGGGATGTCCGCAGAATCGATTATCAGGATGGCGTGGCCAAGGGCATGATCGTTGAAATCAGCGCGGAAATTGACCGGATTTATTACGAGCGCATGATTTCGCTGTGCCCGACGGAAAGCGGCGGCGATCTGAAGGTTGTTTATACACCGCTGCACGGTTCGGGATTGCGCACCGCAGTCAATGTTTTTCCGGCGGCCGGAATTAAAAATTTCGCGATCGTGGAAGAACAGAAAAATCCGGATGGGCTTTTTCCCACAGTGAGTTCTCCCAATCCCGAAGATCCGGGTGCGATGAAGATGGCCATTGAACTGGCGGGCCGGATGGAAGCCGATCTGGCGATCGGCACAGATCCGGATGCTGATCGCATGGGCGCGGCCGTGCGCCGGTCGGACGGCGCCTACACGATGCTGACGGGCAATCAGATCGGCTGTCTGCTGATCAATTATCTGCTGGAGACGCGCCGGGCATCCGGGGCGCTCAAGTCGTCGGATTATGTTGTCAAATCCTTTGTGACCACCGAGATGGCCGACGCCGTCGCGGAGCATTACGGTATCACATCATACACGGTGATGACGGGGTTCCGCTTCATTTCCGAACTGATTATTAAAAATGAACAGACCGATGCCGAATTTATTTTTGGCTTTGAAGAAAGCTACGGATTTCTTGCCGGCACGTTTGCCCTCGATAAAGACGGCGTTTTAGCGGCCCTGCTTTTGTGCAAAGCGGCGCAGCATTACAAAAACAGGGGACAGAGTCTTTTGGATGTGCTGGAAGACATGTACCGCACACACGGCTATTATCTGGAAGGCGTGAAAAACCTGACTTTTAAAGGGCTCGACGGCATGGATAAGATGAAGCAAATCATGTCCGGTTTGCGCTCCAGGCCGGTTTCTTCGATTGGCGGTCTTGCTGTAAAATATGTCGAGGATTATCTGACGCGGAAGCGCACCGCTGCCGACGGCACCGTGTCGGATATTGAATTACCCGCCGGTGATGCCGTCAAACTGCTCCTGGATAATTCCGCCTGGATTTGCATCCGCCCGTCCGGCACGGAACCGAAAATCAAGATTTATTACGCGGTACGGGAAGCCACGCGGGAAGCGGCGGAAACCACGCTGAAAGAAATCGCTGCCGCCTTTGAACAGATGATCTAAAACCGGGGACCATACTCGTTTTTTCGGCCGGAGATCAATCAATACGTGTGTGAACCGAGCTTTCCAGAAGAAGATCCTGTCCCAGCATATTGGGTGTCACCAGAACGACTCCGTCTTCGCTGATGTGGAATCGCGCGGCGTCGGCGGCGTGATCTTCACCGATGACGGTATTGTCCGGAATGTAAGTTCCCTTGTCGATAATGGCGTGGATGATGCGGCAGTTCTTCCCGATGTAAACCCGGGGCAGCACCACGCTGTCAACAACCACACTGTGGGTCTCAATGCGGGTTCCGTAAAAGATAACTGAATTTTTTACGAAAGCGCCGGACACGATACAGCCGCCGCTGATGAGTGAATTAACAGCCGTGCCGCGTTTCCCTTCTTCGTCAAAGATAAATTTTGCCGGCGGCAGTTGTTCCTGGTAAGTCCAGATCGGCCAGTTTCTGTCATAAAGGTTCAATTCCGGCTTAATCGAACACAGTTCCATGTTGGCCTTCCAGTAGGCATCGATGGTTCCCACATCGCGCCAGTAACCGATCTCTCCCTTGTTATTGCGATAAGGATAGGCATTGGCCGAACTGTTACTGATAACACGAGGGATGATGCTTTTGCCGAAATCGTGGGCGGAAGTGTCATCTTTGGCATCGGCAATCAGCGTGTCGTACAGGAAACTGGTCGAAAAAACATAAATGCCCATGGAAGCCAGTGCCGTATCCGGTTTGCCGGGGATTGATTCGGGATCGGCCGGTTTCTCCGTAAAACGGGAGATGCGCATTTTTTCATCGACCGAAATCACGCCGAAATCACGCGCCTCCATGCGTGGAACCTCAATGCAGGCGACCGTCATGTCCGCTTTGGAATTGACATGATGCATCAGCATCTTCGAGTAATCCATGGTGTAAATATGATCACCACCGAGCACCAGCACATACTGCGGAGCGTGACGGTGAATAATGTCGATGTTTTGGTAAAGGGCGTCGGCTGTTCCGCGATACCAGTCTTTGCTCATGCGCTGCTGGGCGGGAATAATTTCCACGAACTCGCCGATCTCGGCGCGCATGAAGTGCCAGGTCTGCTGGAGATGCCGGATCAGGGAATGCGATTTATACTGCGTCAGAACGCCGATGCGTCGCAGACCGGAGTTGACGCAGTTGGACAGGGTGAAATCAATCATCCGGTACTTGCCGCCGAAAGGGACCGCCGGTTTAGCGCGCCATTTCGTCAACTCTCCCAGCCGGGAGCCCTCACCGCCGGCCAGGATCAGCACCAGTGTTTTGCGTGTAACTTCGGTTGCAATGTTGGTTTCAATGTAATTATATTGAACGAAATAATCCGATTCTGTTCCATTGTTGCCGGTCATGATTCTTCACCTCGCGGCAAGATTTGATAAGAATTTCATTGTGAGACTCAAATTTCAAAAACGACGTGCATAACCTAAAGGTCACACGTTGAAATTTGTAAGTCGTAGTAAGTCCCAAATTTCAGAAGCGTAGCGTACTGAAATTTGTTGGACGAACTATCCAAT
>JBATES010000110.1:0-1735 GCA_049664145.1 Smithella sp. | reverse complement strand
CTTCCCTGTGACAGCTCACAATGAAATAATCAAAGGGATTAAGGCCTAATGTTTCCAGTACGGCTGACTTTTCAATTTTCGGCATGTAGTAACAAAGCACCTCGAACATTGGGCTGCCTGTTTTAATTACGCGATCGGGCGATAGTCCTTCACGCAGAAGGTACTCTCTACCTATGGTACTATAGGGCATGTTGATGTCGCTGATGTGATCCACTATCTTGCGATTGATCTCCTCCGGCACACGCTGATCAAAACAGCGATTTCCTGCCTCCATATGAAAAACTGGTATCTTGCGCCGCTTCGCGGGATAAGCTGACAAGCAACTATTCGTATCCCCAAGAATCAGGACTGCGTCAGGCGTTTCAGAAGCCAGCACTTCGTCCATCTTCGCAATAATGAGGCCGACGGTCTCCGCTGTATTCTTACCCGCTGCTTCCAAAAAATAGTCCGGTACCCGCATTTCCAGATCATCGAAAAACACTTGGTTTAATTCATAATCGTAATTCTGCCCCGTATGGAGAAGAATATGCCGGGAATAGCGTTCCAATGCGGCGATCACACGGCTCAGACGGATAATCTCCGGCCGAGTACCGACAATGGTCATAACTTTCATAACGGCTCCTTCCTAATCCTTCATACCGACATTCCAAAGGTATCCGGAGTATCCGGATTAAAAATTTCAGCTGCCCAGAAAAGCACGATCAGATCATTCTGACCGACATTCTCGATGGAATGGGTATAGCCGGGTGGTATATCAACCACGCGGAACTCACGGCCTAAAACCGGGTATTCGATAACATTGCCACGCGAGATATGGCGAAAACGGATCACCGCATTTCCTTCCAAGACGACAAACTTTTCCACCTTAGTATCATGATAATGATTGCCACGCGTGATCCCGGGTCTGGTTCGTGATACGAAAATCTGGCCGATATGCGACGACTTCAGCAGTTCAGCTAGCTCACCGCGAGGATCGGTTCTCTGGGTTAACGTATAGGCAAAAGAATCTGAAGGGAGATAGGAAAGATATGTTGCATAGAGGGCACGAACTAAAGGATTGCTCATGTCCGGCACAGCAAGATTAGTCCGACTATCCCGGAAATCCCGGATGGCTTCCGCCAATTCACCCAGAGATATTTGATGCGTCGGTCCCACCAAGCAATACTTCCCATCCGAAGCGGGCAGGTGACCATTCATGACCCCGATGAAGGCGCGGACCACATCATCAATATAAACCAATTCGATTTTTCTTGCCGTGTCGGAAATGGCGATGGGCAGTTCACGGGCGATGTTGTGACAGAAGGTAGCTACCACGGAATTATAATTGGGTCGGCACCATTTACCAAAAACTCCGTACAGACGGAAGACAAAAACCGAGGCCCCGGTTGCCCGGCCAAAGTCTAACACAATTTCTTCTGCTTGGCGTTTGGAAAGCCCATAGGGATTATCCAGTACAGCCTGGGTGGATGATGACAGTACAAACAGGGGTTTGCGACGCAGCTTCCGCAAAGCATCACATACCTGCCGCGTGAAGTCAAAATTTCCTTCCGCAAACTCCGCATCCCGCACCGGTCGATTCACCCCAGCCAGATGATAAATCACATCTGCCTTGGCCAGCCCTTCATCCAAGAAACCGGCAGGGGAGTCAAGATCATGTTCGATGACGTTAACATCGGCACTGCGCTTTAGGTCAACGACTAAGTTCTTCCCAATAAACCCTTTCGCGCCAGTTACT
>JBATES010000109.1:0-6102 GCA_049664145.1 Smithella sp. | reverse complement strand
ACTATATCCTTCCTCTTTTGATTGCGGCGCTCCTGTTGGGTGCCCAGGAGTTGACGGCCAGAAAAGAAGCGATTCAGAAATGGAGCCGTGCTGTCGCCCAGGGAGCTTCAGGTCTGATACCAAATGTTCTGGCACTAACGACTTTCATAGGAGGGGTAATTCTCCTGTTTTCCGGTTCGATCCCGGCGGAAAACATCCGCTTTGAATGGTTGAAAAACATTATGCCTCTGCCTGTTCTCGAAATGTCTCATCTGCTGGGTAGTCTTGTCGGGATGGGCTTGCTTGTGCTGGCCCGTGGGTTGCAGCGCCGTGTTGATGCCGCCTATGTGTTCACGACGGCACTTTTGGGAATCGGAATTTTCCTGTCTTTGCTGAAAGGATTTGACTATGAAGAAGCTCTCATCCTCATGATCATTCTCGCCGCTTTGATCCCCTGTCGCCGTTTCTTTTATCGCAAAGCGGCTCTTCTCGGATCCATTTTTACGCCTGCCTGGACTGTGGCAGTTGTTATGGTTATGATGTGTTCCGCTTGGCTCGTCTTTTTTTCTTACAAGCACGTCGAATATTCTCATGATCTCTGGTGGAATTTTACCATATACGGTCATGCTTCCAGATCGCTACGTGCCTTGGTTGGTGCAACGGGAGTAGCCTTTGTTGTTTCACTGACCAGCCTGCTACGTCCTAGTCATCAGGTATTCTCCGCGTTGAACAAACCGGAAGATATAGAACGTGTAAAGAATCTTGTTCGTAATTCACCTTCAAGTAATGCCAACCTGGCCTTGCTGGGAGATAAATCGTTTCTCCTGAGCGAAAAAGGAAACGCTTTTCTCATGTATGGCATTTCCGGACGAAGCTGGGTCGTTATGGGTGATCCAATCGGCCAGAGGGATCAATGGCCGGAACTCATCTGGCAGTTTCGTGAGTTGTGTGATCGTTACGAAGGATGGCCTGTATTTTATGAGGTCAGCACACAGAACCTGCCGATTTACCTTGATTTAGACCTGACACCGGCCAAGATTGGCGAAGAAGGGCATGTGGAATTAAAAAACTTTTCTTTAGAAGGAAACTCGAAAAAAGAATTTCGGCATATCTTAAATAAATTTGAAAAGGAAAGTTTCGCCTTTGAAGTTATTGCTGCGGAAAAAATCCCCTCCCTGCTTGACGAAATGAAGGAGATATCGGATCTCTGGTTGAAGGAAAAGAACACCCGGGAAAAAGGTTTTTCTCTCGGTTTTTTCAATGAAGCTTATTTGAAACAATTCCCCGCTGCCATTGTGCGTAAGGGTGAGAAAATCATTGCCTTTGCCAATCTCTGGCAGTCAGCGGACAAAGAAGAGCTGTCCCCGGACTTGATGCGGCATCTCCCGGATGCCCCTAACGGCATTATGGATTACCTGTTTCTCCATCTTATGCTCTGGGGAAAGAATGAAAACTACCGGTGGTTTTGCCTGGGCATGGCGCCGCTCTCAGGCATGGAGGCAAGGACGCTGGCACCCCTCTGGAATCGTCTCGGCGCCTTTCTCTTCCGTCATGGAGAGTATTTTTATAATTTTCAGGGTTTGCGTCAGTATAAACAGAAATTCGGTCCCGAGTGGGAGCCGAGATATCTTGTTTCCCCGGGCGGACGCGTCCTTCCTGTTATCCTGACGAATATCGCCTCTCTCATTTCCGGGGGAATGAAAGGAGTTGTAGCCAAGTGAATTTTCGATTCCTTATCCTGGTTCTTATATTGCTGTGCCCCGTATCGGCCCATGCTGAAGAGAGAACCCTTGAATTTGGCCGATTCGGGAAAGTAGCCCTTTATCAGTCGGCACCTCAACCATCACAAGTCGTTCTTTTCGTTTCCGGTGACGGCGGGTGGAACCTGGGCGTTGTTGATATGGCTAGAGAACTTGCCAGTCTTGATGCTCTTGTGGTGGGCATTGACATTACCCGTTACCTCAAATCGCTCAGGAACAGTAATAAGGCCTGTTCTTATCCGGCGGCGGATTTTGAGGCTTTAAGCAAATACATCCAGAAAAAGCTAAATTTCCCTCGTTATAAAGTTCCGATCATGGTGGGTTATTCCTCCGGAGCGACACTGGTTTATGCTATCCTTGCCCAGGCGCCGCCCAACACTTTTGCCGGAGCAATCAGTATGGGGTTTTGTCCGGACTTGCCCCTCAACAAGCCTCTGTGTAAAGGTTATGGGTTGGAATGGAAACCCGGGCCGAAAGGAAAAGGTTTTTACTTTCTTCCTTTCAATCATCATCCTCTTCCCTGGATCGCTCTGCAAGGTACTATTGATCAGGTCTGCGATCCCGTATCAACGGAATCTTATGTAAAGAAGGTAATGGGTGGAAATATCGTGATGCTCCCTAAAGTTGGTCATGGCTTCTCTGTTACCAGAAACTGGATGCCCCAGTTCAAGGATGCGTTCTTAAATCTGGTATCCAGATACAAATCGAGTATATCTTCAGACTCTATTTCACCTTTACTGAACGATTTACCCCTTGTGGAAGTTGCCCGGAAAGGAACCGGTTCCGATACATTAGCCCTGATTATCAGCGGTGATGGCGGCTGGACCAGCATCGATCGCGACATTGCCGGTGCCCAGTCCCTGAAGGGACTGGATGTGGTCGGGTTGAACTCCCTGCAATATTTTTGGACTCGCCGTACGCCCGAAGAGGCATCTCGTGATCTGGATAGAGTTCTCCGGCATTACCTGGTCCAGTGGAAAAAGGAACGAGTCATCCTGATCGGTTATTCTTTCGGAGCCGACGTTCTTCCCTTTATGGTTAATCGACTGTCGCCATCCATTCGTGACCGGGTTTCCTTGATCGTGCTCATGGGGTTGGATGAAAAAATTGATTTTGAATTTCACCTGACCAATTGGCTGCCCGGTTATGCGAACTCCAACTCACTGCCCGTTTTGCCCGAAGTAAAGAGACTAAAAGGGATGCTTTGTCTTCAGGGTTCCAAAGAAAATGATTCCCTTTGCCGTAAACTGGACAGTTCGCTTGCCAAATCCATAGTCCTGCAGGGTGGACATCACTTCGACGGAAACTATGAAACCATTTCAGATATTATAGTGAAAGAACTTGGTGCCCTGAAACAATAAGACTGGCTTGAATTCATGCGTAATCCGAGGTTGTACTTGCTGAGTTCATCAACAAAGTTTCAGTAGTGGACAGTTGTCAAATTTGAGGGTTACCATTTTTAATCTGTATTTCACACCAAGACTCGAGCAACTCAACTTAAGTTTTTTATTGTGAGACTCAAATTTCAAAAACGAAGTGTATTGAAATTTGTTAGTCGAACAATCCCGCCATAAGCGGAGGGTATAATACCCCGCCCCTTGGGGCGGAATTAGGGTCCAGGGCTTGCCCTGGGGTTCATACCCGTGATTGAGCACGCAAACGTGGGAACAAGCGGCCTGTGCGTTGCATGTAGCTGTGGTACTCATCGCCCTTGAGTACATTTTCTTGGAGTCTTACTTGAAAATTTAAGTCGTTGCCCTTATTTACCGCTGAGCATTGCATTTTTCAAATCCTTCTTATCTTCATCAGACGGTTTTTCGGGAAGCCATATTCTGAAAATCGTCTTTTTGAAATCAAGACCCTTTGTCGTATTTTTCAACTCTTTGTTTTTGTAAACCTTTAATCCCTCCGCGGGAATATATATAAAGTCATACACGTCGTTTGGGTTGATATTATCGTTAAAAACAGAAATGAACGTATCTATCTTATCTTTTGATGGCGCAGCATTGCCGTTATTATACTTTTGAAAAGCTTCAAGGAAAACGGTTTTCATGTTTTCGCTTGTTATCGCTTCGGTTAATATGTGGAGCCTGAGTGCCATGGGTTCATCGGCATTTATTATCGCGTTGGCATCGCTGCCTTTCTTCTTGAGAAATAGACCAGCAGCGTAGATTTCGATGACATACGTCCTAACACCTGCTCCGTTTAATACAAGGGTATCACTACCGGCCGTGAGAGCTTCCGGTATGCTAATCCCGCCGACTTCTTTCGCATAGCCCACGGACGTCATTATAATGATGACTGAACACAACAACAATAATTTTTTAAACATGCTACTCAAGTGCCGTAGACACATTTTATTTGAACAGATATTGTATTTAGAAAATGGATGCTTAAACTACATAAAAGAACGTCTTCCTCTTGTGGGAAGCCGAATCAAAATTGAAAAGTTTAACGATTAGATGAAGGAGAAAGGAGCTAAAGATAATGAAAAAAGTATTTTTCTTTGTTCTTTTGTTATTTACGCCAATCTTAGCCATAGGTTGTTGTCCCTATAGGGCAATGCGTGTATGGGAGAACGGGTGTATGATGAATATGGGCTTTGGATACGGAGGTATGTTTATGTGGTTAATATTTTTAATTGTTCTCGGTGTGGCGATTTATTTTATAATTCAGGCTTCAAAATCAAAGGATATTGTTGGCCCGGCACAGGATACTCCTCTGGATATTCTCAAAAAACGCTATGCAAAAGGTGAGATTACCAAAGAAGACTTTGAACGGATGAAAAAAGATTTGGAATAGCGCTGGATAAAAGCACCTTTACGGGAAGAAGTGCTTGTTGAGCTTGCCTACATATAAATGATTTTGAAAAAAACACAGATAAACGTATAGGCAATAAAAATGCTTATAATTGTTTTAAAGTGCCTTATTCTTCTTTCCTCTGCATATATTAATTCCAATTTCGATATGAGAAATTCCACTGTAAGCACGGAAAGAAGCCCCCAGGCCAGTGAAGAACGCAGACATATTCTTCCTTGAAAATTGAGGAAGTCTTTACTGTAATCCCAATATGTACGGTGTAAAACATAACTGCAAAAATAGCTTGACATCAACTCAAATAACGTCATTAAAATCATTCCTGTAAAAAAAAGAGTGAAGGGTTTGTTTTTCAGTTTTTTTAAAAAAAAAACAATGATAATTCCACCCAGGCCATAGATTTCTATAATTGGCAATCCCCAGACAAGAGGAACATTTTTGATAAAAGGTACAGATTTTAAATAAGGAAAATAATAACCGACGTTCTTTTGAATAAACAATAAACCTCGGTCTGTTAAGTGACCCGTTTGTATCAATACGGCCGTCGTCTCAAAAATCCATCCTATAAACGCGCAGATTATAAAGTAAGAAAATATACAATATATATCTATTTTTTTATAATCAGACGCCAAGTTTTCTAATTCAATCTTTTCCAAATTTCATTTCTCTGGCAAGTATATTCTGCAGCAGCTTCCCGCTTCGTGCCATTATATACGAGAAAATATTTTATTGTGAGTTTTTGGTCAAGAGGCTGTGAATTTCTGTGGTTAATTCATTATTAATTTTAATCAATCGGTGAACTTCATCCTCAATCTTTAAGAGTGCTTCGGTGTCCTTGTAAGTCTGCATCGCCTGTTTATCAGAGGCTTGGGCAGCTACCTTTTGACCAACCATAATGACTGAGAGAAGAACTAATTGTAAAAATGTTTGAGCTATCCATGATATGAGAGTAGCTGTTCCTCCCGCAATAGCTGCCGGAAGACTTATTAAAGCTATAATCGCAAAGAGGTAGGCACACCACATCGTGCTTACGGCTTTAGTTATTACCTGAATCTTGCACGCATTTAGCATTTTTTCTAATCCATGAGTAAAATATTTTGAAACTATCCGCCAGTGGTGTTCAGAGCCGAAACTGTGCAAGAAATTTCTTGCATCAAATCAGTTAAAATATTCATGCCTTGCACTCCTGATGTTTTTTGAATAGAAGGTTATCCAGAAATTCATAAAACAGTAGCAACGCGGGCGTCCGAGTATCGTGGATAGAATATTTCACCATGTCACGATTGCCGGATTTGACCAGCTTCGCGCCGATCATCAGCAGTTTCAGACGTCCAATTCTGATTTTGTTGTCAGCGACGCCGGCAAGCATTTTTACCTTCTTCCCACAGCGGCCAGCCAGGAGCTTATAATACCGCCAGAGGTTATACGCCAGCATGACAATCTGAAAGAAGGCATAGTTGTTTTTGAACTTGCCGGACGGAATCGCAGCCAACCCTTCCTGCTTGGCTTCACCAATCAGGTTTTCCGCATCCGCACGCTTATCGTA
>JBATES010000108.1:0-24234 GCA_049664145.1 Smithella sp. | reverse complement strand
ATTCAAACCGGGTAACCCAAATACACTATTGATAGACAAATTAAATAAATTGGCTGTCTAAAATAATATCATCTCCGCTTTTTAAAATTTCCCGCATTAATAACTTTTTAGCTGAAGCCAGATTTTTGATATTGAGATCTCCCACCGCTTCAATGCCTTTACCGATGATTTTAGGCGCAATGACGGTTACCAAGCGGTCGGCAAGATTATTTTTCAATACAGCGGTGATGATTTGAGCACCCCCTTCAATCATCACTGAAGATATTTTTCTTTCACCAAGTATCTTGAACAATTTCTTTAAATCCACTTGACCGTTTCTATCGGCGTCCACTGTTAATATTTCTGCACCGTAACGCGAAAATTTTTTAAACCGGGGATCTTTATTGTTTTTCACCGTCACAATCAGAGTGGGGGCCTGCAACGTATTTTGAAATATCTTCGCCTTCAGAGAGACGTTTAACTGGGAATCCACGATCACACGCAACGGATTTCGTCCACGGACAAGCCGCACGGTCAGTTCGGGATTATCCTGCTCCACTGTTCCCCGACCGACTAAGATGGCATCGTGCTCCGCCCGGAGCTGGTGGGCAAATTTTAAAGAAGCAGGTGAGCTGATCCACTGAGAATGTCCCGTTACTGTGGCAATCCGACCATCAATGCTTTGAGCATACTTTATGGTTACAAAAGGCATGCCTGTTTCCATAAAATGAAAAAAAGTTTCATTGAGACGGCGACATTCTTCTTCCAGAACACCCGTGGTGACTTTTATACCGTTTGTCTGGAGACAGCCAATACCTTCACGACAGACGAGAGGATTGGAATCAATGATGCCGATGACGACGCGCGCAATTTTATTCTCAATGATAGCGTTCACGCACGGTGGGGTTTTACCTTCGTGGCAACAAGGTTCCAAAGTAACATAAAGGGTTGAACCTTTAACAGCGCTGCCGGCATTCCTAATTGCGTTTATCTCAGCGTGATTGCCTCCGAAACGCTGATGGTAACCCTTGCCGATAACCCCGCCGTTTTTGACGATAACCGCGCCGACCAGCGGATTAGGGCTGACGTAACCGCGGCCTTTCCCGGCTAGTTTTAAAGCCAGCTTCATGTAATATTCGTCGTTCATAAGCGTACAACTACCGCATTAGCCCAAAAAAGCAAAGAAATTTATTGTTTAAAAGCGCAGGTTTGTGATAAGAAAATCAAAAAATAAAAACAGCTTAAGGAGTTAACATGAAAGGAGTCGTTCTGGCTGGAGGATTGGGCAGCAGGCTTTATCCCCTGACAAAGGTCACCAATAAACATCTGCTTCCGGTTTATAATGAACCGATGATCTATTACCCCATCAGAATTTTAGTCAACGCCGGTGTTGACGAACTGCTGATTGTTACCGGTGGAAATAACGCCGGTGATTTCTTGCGTCTTCTGGAAAACGGAAAAGATTTCGGTCTTCGGCATATCAATTACACTTATCAGCAGGGCGAGGGAGGCATTGCCGCAGCCTTGAGTCTGGCTGAATATTTTGCGGAAGACGATAAAATTGTCGTCGTTCTGGGTGACAATATTATTGAAAAGAACATCAAAGCGGCCGTTGATAAATTCCGAGTTCAGAAAGAAGGAGCGCGTATTTTACTCAGAGAAGTAACCGATCCACAGCGATTCGGTGTGCCGGTTTTTGAAGGTGAAAAAATCATCCGTGTGGATGAAAAGCCGGCCAACCCCGCCTCGAACTACGCCGTCATCGGCATTTACATGTATGATTATCGCGTTTTTGAATTTATCAAATCCCTTCAGCCTTCCGAGCGCGGTGAACTGGAAATCACCGATGTGAATAATTTTTACATCAGGGAAGGGAAGATGGAATGGGATATTCTGGATGGCTGGTGGTCGGATGCCGGAACATTTGAATCATTGCAGTCCGCAGGCAACATGGTGGCTAAAACAGGAGCGAATAAATTATGATTGACGGTGTTAAAATAAAAAAGCTGAAAGTCATTTCCGACGAGCGCGGTCGATTGATGGAAATGTTTCGCGCCGATGATCAAACCTTTGAAAAATTCGGACAGGTTTATTTGACCACGGCCTATCCCGGAGTCGTCAAGGGTTGGCATTATCATAAAAAACAGGCGGACAATATGGCTGTCGTCAGGGGAATGATGAAAATTGTTCTTTATGACGGCCGTCAAAAATCAAAAACGCACAAAGAAATTAATGAAATATTTGCCGGCGTCCATAACCCGGTTCTGGTGCATATTCCCCCGTTCGTTTATCACGGTTTCAAGTGCATATCCGAAGAAGAGGCGCTGGTCGTTAACATTCCGACAGAAGTATATAATTACAATCAGCCGGACGAGTTCCGTCTTCCGGCACACGGCAGCAGAATAAAATACGATTGGGGAAGAAAAGACGGATAGATAAAACACCATAAATACCTGCTATTATTTTAAAAATATCTCTTGACTTTGGTTGTTTTCAGCTTTAAAATATTATCGAAGCTTGAAAAGGGCAAACCGTTCTGAAAAGACGGGACGCAAAGTTACTGACCTAAGTCTTCGCGAGAGGAGGATATGGTGGCAGAACCGCCTGGCAACCCCGGTGTCGTCAAGCAGTTCCGCAAGATTATCCATTTTATAAAATTAGATTAATATAGACTGAAATATTATGTTTTATTTAACGAACCTTTTTGCATTTATATTTGGCGCGGCGATAGGCAGTTTTTTAAATGTTTGCATTTTCCGACTGCCTGAAAAAAAATCAATCATCAAACCGTCTTCTCAATGTCCTTATTGTCATCATCCCATTCGTTTTTATGACAACATTCCGATCATCAGCTATTTTGTTCTGCAAGGCAGGTGCCGTGATTGCCGGGGCAGGATTTCATGGCGGTATCCGCTGGTAGAATGTATTACAGCCTTCTTGTCCCTAATTTTATTTTTAAAGTTTGGCCTTTCCTTGAATTTCCTGGTCTTTTTTATTTTTACCGCTGTTTTAATTGTCATTACATTTATTGATTTGGACCATCAAATCATTCCTGATGTTTTGACACTGCCCGGAATCCCGCTTTTTTTTCTAGCCGCAGTTTTTTTGGTCAAGGTACCCTGGCAAGAAGCTTTAATTGGTTTACTTATCGGTGGTGGCGTCCTGATGACGATAGCGATTGTTTATGAATTCATCACCAAACGCGAAGGTATGGGCGGAGGCGATATCAAGCTTCTGGCAATGATCGGCGGATTTTTTGGTTGGCAATCTCTGATTTTCGTTCTTTTATTCAGCTCCTTCACTGGTGCAATCATTGGCATTACCGCCATGATTATAAAAAAACAGGATACAAAATATGCGGTTCCTTTTGGTCCGTTTTTGTCCGCTGCCGCTGTTGCATATATTTTTTGGGGAGAGGCGTTTATGCGGTTCCTGATACCGGTACGCTGACCTGGAAAAAAGGTGAAAAAAGCCAGGAAGTATGGTTAAAAGGACAATAAACTTATCAAGATGAGAAAAAGAACAAGTTGTTTAGCGGTCAATTGGAATAAAAAAACAGCGATCGATGCTTCAGTTGCAAAACATGAAGCAAAAATAGTATAATGGCACATAAAATGCTGTTACTAAAGTGAGTATTAAAAAAGGCAGAGAGAGAAATGATGAAATTCAAATCAGCAAAAGGCTTCAGCATCGTTGAGCTGTTAATTGTCATCGCTATCATGGGTATAGTGGGTGTGATAGGCAGTTCAACTTTTTCGAAGTCAAGGGAAAATAGACAACTTCGAGAAGCGGTAGGGGCCATGGAGGCTGATCTTAATGCTGCTAAAAGGAGGGCTATTTCGGCGCATGTTGATTACACGGTAACCGTAAACACGACTCAGAATACATATCGAATTAAAGGTGGAACGTATGATGTGACAAAAAAAATAAGTGATTTCGGTACAACGATTAAAATATATTACAGTAATTTTCCATCCTCAGGAATTGTCTTTCAAGGCCGCGGCATATTATTAGTTACAGGAACGCCCCCTTATACGGGCTATTATGAATTATTGCTGCGTAATAAATTAGATTCATGTATCCATGTACGTGTCTCAACCATGGGAAGGGTGTACAGACATATTCATCAGATAAAGTAACGTTTATGGTATAAAAAAATATTAATACACATTCAATAATAAAAGATCGGTACGTACATGATTATATTAATATTATAGGAATGATTATGATTTTACATATTATTCGCAATAAACGGGGTATTTCGATTACCGAGATGATGGTAGCCGTGGTCATCACGATGATTGGCGTTCTGTCTATTTTCATGCTGCAATCATCCTCATGGCGAACTGTGGCCAAATCAGATTATCTGGGACGGGCGTCCGAAATCCTGTCCGGTGAACTGCAAAGACAGGAAGCGCTTATTATGAATCCACGGTATTTTGTTGAAACAGGAACATTTGTCGATACTGTCAGGGCTAGTTCGCAAGGAGCATCTGTGGCAGGAGATGCTGTTTATAACGTCAGGACAAGAATTGAAAGTATTGGAACTGATATCTGGCGGGTGACGGTAACGGTCACGTGGCCGCCGTTGAATAGCAAGGGTATAACGGAAAACATAGTCGTGACCAGGCAGGAAAGATTTAGTTTTATATAAATGTTACAAATGAAAAGGCAAGAACACAAAATGAACAATAAGGGATTTACCATTATTGAAATCCTGACGGCAATGGCTGTGGGCACGGTTGTTATGGCAGCGGTTTACGCGGTAATCGATTTATCCCAGAGAACCAGCGCCGGAATCGAAAGACGTGTTGCCGCCCAGCAGGACCAAAAAGCGGCCCTGGAACTCATGTCCATGGAAATAGCCATGGCGTCTTATGATCCTACGCGAGCAGAGCCCTGGGTAAATAGAATGACGTGCAATGGGTCCGGCGCCATGCAGAACAAGGGCATTCAGGAGGCAACGGCCAATGCGATCACGATACAAATGGACATTAATGATGATGGTAATCTATGCGTTACCCCAATCACTAAAATATGCACGGGACCAACTGATATTGATACCAACGAGATCATTCGCTACAACTATGTCAGCAATCTTTACATCACCAGGTCAGTAAATTGCGGACCGGCCCAGGCCTTCCTTGGGGCATCCAGTGCCAATGAAAGAGCCGTAAGAGTCATCAACGCTGAGCTGAATGTGCCCCTGTTCAGATACTTTAACGGAAACGGAATTGAACTAGCGTCGCCGGTGGCAACCATTTCCAACATCAGAAGGATTTTGATTACGCTGGCTGTGGAAACGGAAAATATTGATCCCTCCACCGGTCAGCGCAGAAGACTGGTTTATTCAACAAGCGCCATTGTGCGCAACCATGCGCCGGTATTTTAATGAATCAATAAGGATTTTTATGTCAGACAAGAATGAACATCAAAACGGATCAGAAAAGGGATTTGCCCTGGTTCTGGCTCTGATTGCCTGCATGATTCTCATTTCGCTGGGAGCGTTGATTATGACGCTCTCCATAGGTGATATCAAAACAAGCGGGCAAATCCTCGGCCAGAAGAGAGCCATGATCGCGGCGGAAAAAGGGGTCCAGCGGCTGATTCAGCAATATAATTTTGATAACATTGCCGCTAACGTCCAAACGACTTTGCCGGCTGATTTGGCTGTTGATCCGAATTCTTGCTACCTGATATCCATTCCCAATGCCACCGGAACCATGCATCCCTCCGGTTTCAGCATGGACTGGCAGCTCTCGACCTATGATGTAGAAGTGACAGGGTGGAATAAACAATATGGCGGTACTGATACAACACCTGGCCCTGATAAAGTGGTCATAGGCCTCGGTATCGGACATTTGGGGGACGCGTCACTCATTCACAAGTAAAACGTTTTTTATAAAAAGCTATTGAATATAGCGGGAGGTGTGAGACATGTTGAAATACAAGCTTGTTATAGCTTTCGTGGTTGTGGTCATGTTGGCGTTTATATCATTGGGCAGTGTTAGTACCGCTTTAACATCATCATCTGCTGGACCGGATGAAGCGTCTTCCCCTGCAACCGCTAAGATACTTAAAACGGTAGGTATTGTTAAAACAATTACCGGCACGACACTTTACCTGGAGAATAACAAGAAATACGATCTACGCGATGTCAAAGTGACACAGTATTCAGGCAAGGCCATTCCCAATAAGAAAAAAAAGGCTAACATGCTCTTCGTTAACGGTGTTTTAAAAGAAGTGACTATTTATTATTAGGGATCATTGAGGGAGGTTTCCTATGAAAAAAACAATAATATTAGTGTTCGTATTTATAGGATTGGCGGTCATGACTTGCCTGATGCCTCTAAAGACATATGCGGCCTGCGCCGATGAACAGGAGTTGTTCACGGAAGGCTCGTCGTACCCGCCCAATGTTTTGATTATTCTGGATAATTCCCAGAGCATGGACGAAGACCTTGACGGAAATCTCGTTGGTCCGTGGAAAACCGGCAGCAGGCTGGTGGAGGCAAAACAAGCCATGCAGGACATTGTCAACAAGTATAAAAACACCATGAATATTGGGTTAATGGCATACAAACTCAACAGCGTCAGTGACTACAAAATGCACAATACGGTTTATTTTGCCTCCTATGACCCGAAGTCCTACTGTCATACGAACGATAAAACCCTTTTGGCTGCGTGCCAGGATTACTGCAAAACAGGCAATGAAACGTCAAGGATTGCCTGTGAATCAGGTTGCCAGGCTGTCAATGGTTCTTTTGATGAAACCTATCGGGATGAAATCTTATCAAAATATGACGTGGGGACAGAACAGAGAAATAGGTATTGCCAACTGGTATATCCTAAAACGCAAACTAATAAGATGTATTACGACGCGACAAATTATACCAGTGTTTATTATAAATTGCCCGGAACATACTATACCTCTTCCAATAAGGGGAACAAGTTTCTATATTCCAGATATTACGATTCATCAGAAGGCGGTTCAGATGACTACAGGGCTTTCCCACAAAAGACGGGCACAGACGACGGCACGTATGTCAGCCCCAATCCCGGCTCCTATAGTGGTACTTCCTCTGATTATAGTTTCTTTGCCACCGATGAAGACATCGCTTTGGGATATAAAGATTACGGCCGGAGAATGGCTTGGTATTACGTGGGCAGAACATGGTATGCCAGCAGTTCACCCGGTGTCGGTTTCCTGCATCAAATATGTGCCACGGGAAGTAATTCTCAAGTAACTGCGCTGAATGCCAAACTGGCACTGAAAGAAAATGATGAAACCGGTTATATGAGTTCGAGTTGCGGCGGTTCATCTGCAAACAGTTGCGCTTATATTATCAATGCCGGGTTGACGCCGATAGCCGGAACGCTTCAGTCGGCCATTAATTATTTTGAAGGCGATCTCAGTAAAGACGAATCCTATACAGGAAAAACACCGTTAAGTCCGATTGCGAGCAATTGCCAAAAAAATTACGTGATTCTGGTCAGTGATGGTTTGCCCAGTGTCAGTGAAACCGGGACAAAGAATAGCGCTGAAAATTTAATGCCCAAAGTTATCGAAAAGATTGATAAGTTGCGTAAGCTGGACAAGGCCATAACGGTAGGCAGTACTACGACGACCTATACATTTAATATTCTGACATTTGTCGTGGGAATGGCGTTAACGGATGAAGCCAAACCGCACCTGGACAACATGGCGGTTCATGGCGGGACGGCAGACGTGGATGGTCACGCCGTATATGCTGATGACGCAACCAGCATTTATACCGCGTTGGATAACATTATGACGAACATCACAGCGCGCACCTACAGTTTTTCCACATCATCCATATCCTCGTCGCGCACCGCCGATGAAAATTATCTTTATGAGGCGACCTTTATTCCCACTTCTTCAACACCGTTCTGGAGAGGTCAACTCAAGAAGTGGTCTTTGGGCACGGACGGCAGCATGAGCGCCACCGTTTGGGATGCCGGTGAAGTATTAAAAAACAGGGACCCGGCCACCAGAAATATCAAGACCATGATCGGCGGATCGCTGGTTGATTTTAAATCCTCCGATATCGCGGGCAGCACACCTGTTCCCTATCAGTATCTGAAATATGCTACCGATGTCCCTTTGATTGTGACCAATCAAACCACGGCCAATAAGGTCATCAAGTACATCAGGGGCTATCAAATAGATCCGGCGGACAGTACGGCTCTTAAACCCACGCCCTATAAGCTGGGGGATATTTTTCATTCCAGCCCGATTACACTGGCAACGCCCTCGTTGTTATGGAGTGACATGCTCGATTCCACCAATGCGTTTGCCGACCACCGGGCGGCTCACCAAAGAGACAGCGCCACCGGAACGCGCTCGGTCATCACCGGTGCCAATGACGGACAATTTCATGCTTTTAACACAGCGACGGGTCAGGAATACTGGAGCTTTATTCCGCCGAACCTTCTCCCCAAGTTGCAAGATATTTACCACATAACTGAAACCTCCACTCTGGAACATCAATTTTTTGTTGACGGCAGCATAACTGCCATGGAAACCTGGCTGCCTTCTACGTGGGATGACGGCGATCCAAAAAGCGCCTCGGATTGGAAGACACTGGTTATGTTTGCCCTCGGCAGGAATGATTGCGATTATTCAGCCACCAGTAAAGCGACGGTGCGCCAATCAACAAAATACTGGGGGGCCACGGGAACCGCATGTTCCTCGCTAAATACCGCGGGCACGGCCCTTGACATCAAGGAAACGTATGATACCTCCCACCTTGATTACTGCGGCTACTGGGCTTTTGATTTTACCGACGCCCCCGGCACCGCTCCCAGTTTTAAATGGGTGCTCAATCCGGGCATTACTTTGGCGCCTTATTTGGGCGAACCCTGGGGCGGCGTCAGCCCCGGCCGTGTGAAAATTAACGGCATCGAAACCTGGGTGGGGGTCATCGGCGGTGGTTACAATGGAGCAACTGCCCCCGGCGACCTGAGAGGCAAAGGCATTATTGTTTTTGATTTAAGAAACGGCACGCCCATCTGGAGTTACACCTACGCTGATACTACGGATATGGAATATGCCATTCCATCTAAGGTTTCGGTTGTGGATAGCGATAACGACGGATATCTCGACCGCGGTTACGTTGGAGATGTTAAGGGCAATGTCTGGCAAATCAAATTCTGTACAAAAAAAGATTATATAAGCGATGCGAATTGCGACACCTCTGATTGGGAAGGCGGATTGCTTTTTGATAAAGCGAGCGGTTCGGACAAATACCCATTTTATCATGCACCTACGATTGTCTGGGACCGCGCCGGCGATTTATGGATGTATGGGGCTTCAGGCGATACTACCGACCCTAATGGCATGGCGCCCGCTTCGTGGGTTTACGGCATAAAACCCCTGAAATGCGTTAATAGCACCACCGGGGATCCCTCACCATGTCTCCGGAACGATTTGTCCAGCATAACAAGCAGCTCAAATACGTATTGTGATGAAGATGTCAAACCGGCTGGATGGACCATGAATCTTGCCGGTGCCAGCGAGAAAGTGCTGGCGGCGCCGTGGGCATTTAACAATGTTTTGTACTTTACGTCATTTTTCCCGAAAGGGTCCAGTGACGCGACCTGCACCAAAACAGGAACGTCCAGCTTATATGCCATCAGCATTGAAACAGGCACAAGTTCGCTTGATTGCACCGCGGGGCAGGGTTTGATTGACGGCTCAGGAGGACGATCCACGACCATTGGCGCCGGAATTGCCTCCGGAGGAGCCATATCCTACGGGCCGGGAGCTTCGACGCCGAATATCTTTGTTACCGTCAGCGGTGCCGGCGGACAGGAGGGTGGAACAATAATGTCTGACTTTGTTCCTCCATCTCCGGCAACAAGGACCAACCTGATCTACTGGAAGGACAAGCGACTGGAATAATATAGTGTGAAAAATTATTAATAAAGTTTTAACGAATTTGCTTGACAGAAAAGGGATATTTTTTATAGAGAATCGCTGGAAAATAAATTTATAAAAACACTTCAGCTTGCAGTGACAAGCAGCAAGTGATATTTAATGCTGCTTGTCATTTTTTTATAATTTTATACAGGTCGTGCCGATAATGAAAAATAAAATAACGAAAATAATCGAAAATGCTTTAAATGTTTCCCGGCAAAAAGGGCAACTTCCCGATTTTCAACCGTCTTCTGTGGAAGTGGAACCGACGGCAAATGCCCAACACGGGGATTATGCAGCGAACGCGGCAATGATTCTGGCATCCCAGGTCAAACAAAACCCGCGTAAAATTGCGCAAATTATTCAGGAAAATATTACCGATCCGGAGAATATTATTGAAAAAACACAAATTGCCGGTCCCGGCTTTATTAATTTTTTCATCAGGGACGACGTCTGGCATGGTGCCTTGAAAAACATCGAAGACGAAAATGAACAATACGGCAACGTTGATTTGGGACATGCTAGGAAAGTTCAGGTGGAATTTGTCAGCGCCAATCCCACCGGGCCTTTGCATATCGGGCATGCGCGCGGTGCAGTTGTCGGCGATGTGATTGCCAACCTGCTGACGACAGCCGGTTATCAAATTTCCAAAGAATATTACATCAACGATGCCGGAAATCAGATGAATAATCTGGGCAAGTCGGTTTTGTTGCGTTATCGTGAACTCTCCGGAGAAAAAATCGACTTTCCCGATACCTGCTATCGAGGCGATTATATCAAAGAAATTGCCCGTGACATTCTCAACAAGGAAGGGGATCAATACCTTCTGGCTGATGAGCAGAAAACAATCGGTTATTTTACCAAACTGGCCGGCAATGCCATTCTGGATGAAATTAAGATTGATTTGCAGGATTTCGGCGTCACTTTTGATGAATATTTCAGTGAAAAAGAGCTCTACAAAGACAACGGCGTCAGCCATCTTCTGAATGAACTGCAAAAGCAGGGTTTTATTTATTCGGATGGCGAAACCCTGTGGTTTAAAACAACCGCTTTCGGTGATGATAAGGACAGGGTTGTTATTCGCCAGAATGGCGAGCCCACTTATTTTGCCGCCGATATCGCGTATCACCAGAATAAATTTTCCCGCGGCTTTGAGATGATGATCGATATCTGGGGCGCGGATCATCACGGTTATATGCCCCGCATGTGGGCGGGCATTCAGGCGCTCGGTCACGAGAAGGACTCTTTGAAAATAATCCTTGTGCAACTGGTGAATTTGCTGCGGGGCGGCGCGCCCGTAGCGATGTCCACGCGCGCCGGAGAATTTGTAACGCTCCGTGAAGTTCTGGACGAAGTCGGCAAAGACGCGGCCCGTTATAATTTCCTGATGCGCCGGTCCGACAGTCATCTGGATTTTGATCTGGAGCTGGCCAAAAAACAATCAAACGAGAATCCTGTTTTCTATGTGCAGTATGCTTACGCCCGCATCTGCAGCATTATCAGAATGGCGCAGGAACGCGGCATCGCTGTGCCGGTTTACACGGACATTGATCCGTCACGGCTCAAAGAGCCCGAGGAAAAAAACCTGATTAAAATGCTGGTGCGATACCCGGAAATGATTTACGGCGCCGCCAGTTCCCTGGAACCGCATCGGCTCACCTTCTATCTCAATGAATTAGCCGGAGTTTTCCATAGCTATTATAACAAAAATAAGGTAATTTCCGACGATCCGGGATTAACCGGGGCCAGGATTTTCCTGATTAAGATCATCAAAATTGTTCTGCAAAATGCACTTAAAATTTTAGGCGTCAACGCGCCGGAAAAGATGTAAGTTTTATTCAAATATGGCTGCGGGTAACGAAAGGAATTTTGAATTAAAGATAGGCAGGACGGGAATCATTATCGTGATTACTGGAATGACCGCCCTGTTGTGCGCGTCTTTTTTGTTCGGAATTGATGTCGGAAAAAACATTGATACGTATCCCGGGAAAATAACATCCATGCCGCAAAGAGCGCTGGCTCTGGTCTGGCGTCCGGCTAAGATGCAGATCGCGCAAGGTGTTCCGGAAGAAAATATTAATCTCAACTATCACGATGCACTGACCAGTAAAAAAGGTTTATCCAATATGGAACCGACGATGGAAAAACAACCGTCGGCGACGCCTGTTCAGAATGAAGAAGAAGCCCAAAAGGGGAAATTCAACATTGAAAGCAATAATCAGCCGGTCGCAACAGACGAAAAAAAGGCTGAAAAAGAAGAAGCTCAAACGATTGAAGAAATCATCACCCAGGAAGACATAAAAAAAGAAAAGAAAGAGACGCAGGCTTCCAAAGAAGAAAAGGACAATTCGAAAAATAAAACCGGAAGTAGATTCATCGTCCAGGTTGCCGCCTTAAAAGAAAAATCAAAAGCCGGCGAAATCCATAAAAAAATATCCGCAATGGGATATCACACGGAAATCGTTAAAGCTGAGATCAAAGGGAAGGGAACCATGTTTCGGGTGATTGCCTCCGGATTTGATGATCAGGCCAAAGCGCAAAAGGTCGCGGGCGCCATTACTCAGAAAACAGGAACAAAATGCATCGTTAGAAAAATGGATGTGAATATCAAAAAAAATTAAAGAAACGGTTGTTGGATTATGTTTGAAAATCTCTCTGAAAAACTGGATAACATTTTTAAGAAATTAAAAGGACGTGGCGTTCTGAACGAGGAAAACGTCAATACTTCATTAAAAGAGATCCGCATGGCTCTTTTGGAAGCGGATGTTAATTTCAAAGTCGCCAAAGATTTTATTGAAGACGTGCGTGTCCGGGCCATCGGTAAAGATGTTCTGGAAAGCATCACGCCCGGTCAGCAAATTGTCAAAATTGTTCATGACCGGCTGGTGGAACTGATGGGAGGCATCAACACCAGCATCAAGTTCGGTTCACGAATCCCGTCGGTGATTATGCTGGTTGGACTGCAGGGTTGCGGTAAGACAACAACCGCCGCCAAACTGGCTCTTTTGCTGTCGAAAGAAAAGAAAAAAGTCTGTCTGGTCTCCGCTGACGTTTACCGTCCCGCGGCTATTGAACAGTTGGCCGTTCTCGGCAAACAAATCAATGCCGGTGTTTTTGAAGATCAAAGATTGAAAGATCCCGTCGAGATCTGCTCTCAGGCGGTGGAAGACGCCCGAAAAAACGGATACGAAGTTCTGATTATTGATACGGCCGGTAGATTGCATATTGACAATCTGCTGATGGAAGAACTGCAGAAAATCAAGAGCAGGGTTAATCCGGCGGAAATTTTATACGTGGCCGATGCCATGACCGGCCAGGACGCCGTAAATGTCGGCGCGAAATTCAATGAACTCATTAGTGTCGATGGCGTTATCATGACCAAGATGGATGGTGACGCTCGCGGCGGGAGCGCCCTGTCCCTGAAGTCCGTTATCGGCAAACCCATTAAATTTGTCGGCGTGGGAGAAAAAATTGATAATCTGGAAGTCTTTCATCCGGAGAGAATGGCTTCGCGTATTTTAGGCATGGGCGATATTCTCACATTGGTGGAAAAAGCCCAGGCGAATATTGATCAACAAGCGGCAAAAGATATGGAGAAAAGCATCAGAAAGAACAGCTTTACTCTGGAAGATTTCCGCAACCAACTGGCGCAGATCAAGAAAATGGGATCGGTCAAAGACATTCTGGGGATGATTCCCGGTCTGGGAAAAATGAAAGCCCTGAAAGATTTGGAACCTGACGACAGAGAACTGGTTAAAATTAGCGCCATTATTGATTCGATGACAAAGAAAGAACGCTATGATTACCTGATCATTGACGGCCGAAGAAGAAAAAGAATTGCCCTGGGCAGCGGAACGACAGTGCAGGATGTCAATCTTCTGTTGAAAAACTACGTGGAAATCAGAAAAATCATGAAAAAATTCAATAAAAAAGATGGAATAAAATCATTGATGAGGAATTTCCCTTTTAAAATGTAAAAATGTATGATAAAAACTTGAAACAATTATTATTTTAAGGAGGTCATAGAAAAAATCAATGGGTGTTAAAATTAGACTGACTCGGATGGGTGCCAAAGGCAAACCTTATTATCGAATTGTAGCGGCTGATACAGATTATCCAAGAGACGGCAGATTTCTGGAAATTTTAGGAAGTTATGATCCTAAGAAAAATCCGGCGGAAGTTATTGTTAAAGAACAACGTGTTCAGCACTGGTTGTCCAAAGGTGCCAAGGCAACTCTGACAGTATCTAATTTGCTGAAGAAGAAAGGGATTAAAGCTCAGATTAAATAAATTACTGACGGCCACAATTTTTTTAGTAAACGATTTGTTGTTGTAAAAATTACTTCTAACATAAGACATCAAAATCAGCGGAGGTTATGGCGATGAAAGAATTGATCAAGTATATTTCTCAGGCTTTGGTAGATTATCCGGATAAGGTTGAAGTAACTGAAATTAACGGCGAGCAGACATCGGTTATCGAATTACGCGTGGCCAAAGAGGATTTGGGCAAAGTTATCGGAAAACAAGGCAGAACAGCCAAAGCAATCCGGATGATTTTGAGCGCAGCTTCAGCAAAGGCTCATAAGAGGGCTGTCTTAGAAATAATTGAATAGGCAACAAATGGATCTTCTTGAGGCCGGAGAGATTGTCAAAACCCGCGGTCTCCGTGGCTGTTTAAAAGTCTTGTCTTATCTGGACACCGGAAGTATGGGTCCACGACCTGATGTTATCTATCTTGAAGATGATCAGGGGCAAAAGCAACGCTACGAACTCAAAAAGATTGACCTGGCCGGCAAGGCGTTTTTCATTGAATTGAAAGAAATCGACGACGTGGAAGCAGCAAAGAATTTTGTCGGTCGCAAGGTGTATTTCTCCAGAGAAATTCTAAAAAAACTTCCGGAGGGTGAATATTACTACCACGAGATCCTTGGTATGAATGTTTACAGCGTGGAAGGAAATTTCATCGGAACAATCGAATCCGTTTTCCCCACCGGCCGCAATGATGTTTATGTCTGCAAATCTGCTGGAAGAGAAATTCTTCTTCCGGCTATCTCTGATGTCATCAAGCGCATTGACATTCAGCAACGGATCATGACCGTGGTCATTCCGGAGGGTTTATAAAAAGTGATCCATTTTGAAATCCTCTCCATTTTTCCCGAAATGTTCGTTTCGCCTCTGGATTTCAGCCTTTTGAAGAAAGCACAGGAAAAAAGTCTGATTAAGATCATGCTTCACGATATACGCGACTGGGCTGAAGACAAACACCGGATGACGGATGACGCGCCTTACGGCGGGGGATGCGGGATGGTGATGAAGGTGGAGCCGGTGGAAAAAGCATTAGCCGATATCAGGAAGAAAAGAAAAGCGAAGCCGACGGTTATTCTGATGACGCCGCAGGGTGAAGTTTTCAATCAAAAAATTGCTGAGGAACTTTCCAGGAAAAAAAAAATTGTTATTATTTGCGGCCGCTACGAAGGGGTCGATGAAAGAATCCGGGAACATCTCGTGGACCGGGAAATTTCTATTGGTGATTATATTTTAACAGGCGGAGAAATGGCGGCAATGGTCTTGATTGACGCGGTTTCCCGTTTGATTCCCGAGGTCCTGGGAAATCCTCAATCAACGGAAAGTGAATCCTTCGCTCACAATCTTCTGGAATATCCGCAATATACAAGACCTTCGCAATACAAAGGATGGGCGGTGCCGGATGTCTTGCTCTCCGGTAATCACGCGGACATTGAACGGTGGCGAAAAACAGAAGCGCTGCGCAAAACTTGTCAAAGGCGTCCTGATCTTCTTAAAAAAGTTAAGCTTTCGGCGCAGGATAAGAAAATTCTGGATAAAATTAATCGGGAAGACATATAAAGTCTTGATTTTTAGAAATATTTAATATATGTGTCTCGACTGTATTATTTTGAGTAAGTCATAAGATTCGGAAAGCTCAATGCTTTATATCGTTCTTTTACATTATCCTGTATATAACAGGGAAGGCCGGATTGTCACGACCGCCATCGCCAATATGGATATTCATGACATTGCCAGAGTGGCGAAAACCTATGCTGTTCAAGGGTTTTATATCGTCAATCCCATTGCAGAACAGCGCAGAATGGCTCAGGAAATTGTCCGTCACTGGCTCGATGGTTACGGGGCAAGCTTCAATGAAGACCGGAGAACCGCTTTTGAATTGATTCATGTTCGAGAAAATCTTCAAGGCGTGATAGATGACATTGGCGCAAAAGAAATGTGTTTGCCCAAAATGATTGTTACCGGAGCAAACTTTTCGGGCGAAGTCGTCAGATTCAACCAGCTTAAAAGGATTTTGCAAAACGATCATTCGCCTTACCTTCTTGTTTTCGGTACAGGATCAGGAATAGCCGAAGAGATTTGTAAACTTGCCGATTATCGACTGGAACCTATCGAAGGGGTTGTAGATTACAATCATATGTCTGTTCGATCAGCAGTGGCAATTATTCTGGATAGACTTACAGGGGTTAATTAAAAAATAAGCATTTTTGCAGGAGGAAATATGAACGTCCTAGAAATGGTAGAAAAAGAACAAATGAGAGGTGACATCCCGGGTTTTAAAACCGGCGACACCGTCAAGGTTTATGTGCGCATTATTGAAGGACAGAAGCAGAGAATCCAGGCTTTTGAAGGTGTTGTCGTCCGTAAAAGAAGCACCAATAGCCGTGCAAATTTTACTGTAAGAAAAGTTTCCTACGGCGTCGGCGTCGAAAGAACTTTCCCTCTCCATTCGCCGATTATTGACCAGATTGAAGTCGTCAGTAGAGGCAAGGTGCGCAGATCACGCCTTTATTATTTGCGTGGTTTACGGGGCAAGAAAGCAAAAATTAAAGACGCCTCCAGGCAGTAATCGTTTATCGTTCAGAATCACGGGTATTCCGCAGCAAGCTGCGGAGTATTTTACCCTCCGCTTTGCGGGATTGTTCGACTTACAGATTTCAATTCACTTCGTTTTTGAAATCTGAGTCTCACAATAAAAAAATTGAATTGCAGGGAAGTTTCCCTTAGATTTTTCAATGAATACTTTTGAAAAAATTGCCCGCGAAGACGGCTATCAGCTTGTTGCCGGAGTTGATGAGGCGGGCAGGGGACCTTTGGCAGGACCTGTCGTCGCCGCGGCGGTTATTTTCCCGCCCGACTACATGAACGCTGAGATCAATGATTCCAAGCAACTGTCGGCATCCCAAAGAGAAAAAATGTACGGAATCATTGAACAGGATGCTGTGGCAGTCGGTATGCGGGTGGTTGACGCCGATGTTATTGACAAGGTCAATATTTTGCGGGCTTCTCTGGGCGCCATGCGCGAAGCGGTTTTAGAGCTTTCCACGTCGCCTGATTTTCTGCTGGTGGACGGCGTTCATCGTATCCCCATTATTACGCCGCAAAAACCTTTGATCAAAGGAGACAGCCTCAGCGTTTCCATTGCGGCCGCATCCATTATTGCCAAAGTCACCCGTGACCGCATTATGGAAATGTATCATCGCCAGTTTCCCCAGTATAATTTCCGTAAAAATAAAGGGTACGGAACAAAAGAACACATCAAGGCCATCAGAGAATTCGGCATCTGTAAAATTCATCGCCAATCTTTTCACGTTAAAAACCTGAAGCAGGCCTGTTTTGACTTCCATGTTTAAACCCAAAGACGTCACCAGAATCGTCACCGGCAAAAAAGGGGAAATGATCGCCGCCGATTATCTGAAGAAAAACGGGTACGACATTTTGGAAATAAACTTTCGCTGTCCTCTGGGAGAAATAGACATTATTGCCCGGGACAAAGAAGATCTCGTTTTTCTAGAGGTCAAAACAAGAAGGTCTGATGATCTGGGTTACCCGGAAGAAGCGGTCGATAGGAAGAAGCAGAAAAAGATTTCACGGCTGGCCGACTATTATTTGCAGACAAAAAAATTAATTAACACTCCGGCACGCTTTGATGTCGTCGCGGTCACGATGTCCGAAAGTTCCATAGAAGTGAAATTAATCAAAAACGCCTTCGACTTTATTACTTAATCACACTTATAGATGAGTCAAAGGTGGCTTGCCAATGGGATAAACATTAAAGCCGATAGAGAAGCATTTATGATGGTCGATAATATTGCGACCATCAAACAGAAATGCCGGTTTGATCATGGAGCGGTAAATTTTCTTATAATCCAGATTCCGGTATAACTCCCATTCGGTCAGCACCACCAGGGCGTGGCAGCCTTTTGTCGCCTCGTAAGGATCTTCAATATATTTTACCTTGCCTTTCGCTTCGGCAAGATCGATGGCGGCGTTTTTCAAAGCCCGGGGATCCGAAATAATGATTTCAGCTTTTTCCGCAAGCAGTTTCTGAGTGATATAAATAGCCGGACTTTCCCGGGTGTCACTCGTGTCCGCTTTAAAAGCAAAGCCAAGAATACAAATTCTTTTGCCGGCCAGCGTCTGGAACATGCTGTTGAGCATACCGGCAATAAACCGCTGCTGCTGATATTCATTAATTTTAACGACGTTTTCCCAATAGGCCGCCACTTCGTCCAGACCGTAATAGCGGCACAAATAGACAAGGTTCAGAATATCTTTCTTGAAACATGATCCGCCGAAACCGATGCCGGCGTTTAGAAACCTGCTGCCGATGCGGTCATCCATCCCGACGGCCCTGGCCACTTCGCTAATGTCCGCATCCGTTTTCTCACAGAGAGCGGAAATGGAATTGATGGATGAGACCCGTTGAGCGAGAAAGGCATTCGCCACCAGTTTGGATAATTCGCTGCTCCAGATATTGGAAGTGATGATTTTGTTCGCCGGAATCCAGCGATGATAAATTTCCATTAATTCAGCTCTGGCTTTTAATCCGCTTTTCGTTTGATGCGAACCAATCAGCACGCGATCGGGAGTTTCCAGATCGCTCATGGCGGAGCCTTCAGCCATGAATTCAGGATTGGAAAGGACTTCAAATTTAATTTTACCTTTTGACGTGGATAGAATCTTTTCCATCGCCAGCGCTGTCTTCACCGGCAGCGTACACTTTTCAATAACGATTTTTGATGACCTGGAATGTTCCAGAATCTGTCGCGCCGTCTTTTCCCAATATTGCAAATCGGCCGCCATATGGGCTCCCGCCCCGTAATTTTTTGTCGGCGTATTGACGCAGACAAAAATGATGTCATTTTCTTTAATTTGATTTTCTATATCCTTGCTGAAGAATAGATTTTTGCCGCGCGTTTTTTTTACAATATCCTCCAGGCCCGGTTCGTAAAAAGGCAGCTGCGCTGAATTCCAGGCGTCGATACGTTCCGTGCTGATATCCACGACGGTTACCCGGTAATCAGGACATTTAAAGGCGATCATCGCCATGGAAGGCCCGCCGACATAACCGGCGCCGATACAAAGCATTTTCTTTTTAAACTTCATTGCGATTTTAATTTCTCCGTGAGATTTTTATCATTTTTCGAGCGTGCTGCGAAAATATTCGATTGTCTTTAATAATCCCTCTTCCAGATGGGTTCGCGGTTGCCATCCCAGTTTTTCCGATGCGAGATGGATGTCCGGTTTTCGTTGAGCGGGATCATCGGCCGGCAATGGCAGAAATTCTATCTCCGAATGGCTTCGGGTCAATTTGATGACCAGCTCCGCCAGTTGCATAATCGTAAATTCTCCCGGGTTGCCAATGTTGACGGGGCCGTAAAATGCATCGTCCGCATTCATCATCCTGACAAAGCCATCAATCATGTCATCCACATAACAGAATGAACGGGTATGAGAGCCGTCGCCGTAAATAGTAATCTTTTTATTCTGCAGCGCCTGGACGATAAAATTGCTGACGACGCGACCGTCGTTTAAGGCCATCCTGGGTCCATAGGTATTGAAGATACGGACTATCTTTGTATTGACGGCATTCTGCCGGCGATAATCCATCATCAGACATTCCGCCGCTCTTTTCCCTTCGTCATAGCAACTGCGAATTCCGATGGGATTCACTTTCCCCCAGTAGGCCTCGTTCTGCGGATGCACTTCCGGATCGCCATATATTTCCGACGTGGAAGCCTGAAGTATTTTCGCCCTTGTTCGTTTGGCAATGCCCAGAACATTAATCGCGCCCATGACATTGGTCTTGATGGTTTTGATCGGATTATACTGATAATGCACCGGGGATGCCGGACAAGCCAGGTTATAAATTTCATCTACTTCCAGATAGATGGGGTTGATGATGTCGTGACGAATTAATTCAAAATGCGGAATGTTCAGAAGATGAGCAATATTATTTTTACTGCCCGTAAAAAAATTATCCAGACAGATAATGTCATGACCTTCCTGCAACAATCTTTCACAAAGATGAGAACCCAGAAATCCGGCTCCGCCTGTAATCAATATCCGTTTCATGCTTTTTTATTAAATGAAATACACCAAACATGTCAATCATTAATTTCTGCCTGCCTTATTGTGAGACTCAAATTTCAAAAACGAATAACCTGAATACCCTGAAGGGCACCATGGGGTCACTATAGGTGAATTGAAATTTGTAAGTCGTAGTGAGTCCCAAATTTCAGAAGCGTAGCGTACTGAAATTTGTTGGACGAACTATCCAATCCCTATATATTGGGATTGGGAACAATCCCGCAAAGCGGAGGGTGTAATACCCCACAGCGAGCTTTCGAATTTGTTTCCAAAGCTTGTTTTGGGGTTTCATACCCATGATTTCGTGGCCTGTTTTTCTGACATATTCCTTGAACTGTTGAATGCTCTGTGGTAGTGATTTTTCCAAACCTTAAATTTCATAATGGCCGGAAAATGCTTGAGGAGATTTTTTAATGGATTCAAATCCCATGATCGAAGATGAAAAAAAAATATATGATCTGACCGACGTTTCTTCTGAAACCGACAATGGCAACAATCAGGAGGTCATTATCATCGATGGTCGCGGTTATGAAAACAGCCCTCCGGACAAGAAAGAAGTATTTACCTTGGTGGATGTCATTGACGACCCCCAAGCTCAGGAAAATTTATACAACGACATTCTGAAGCGTTCAGAGGAAATCGTGGAAAGAATCGTGCGTCAGGTGGTTCCGGAAATAGCCGAAAAATTAATCAAAGCAGAGATTGAAAAAATTAAAAAAGGGACTGATGCTGAGCAATAGCAGCCAGGTAATCGCTATATAATAATTCCTGTATAAAATACTCAAGAATAGAATTTTCAACAAGACATAAAATGAACATACCCAATTTTTTATCTTTATTAAGAATTATTCTTGTTCCCGTCATTGTCATATTCTTAATTCAAAACGAATATGTTAAGGCACTGATAACATTTATTGTCGCGGGACTGACCGATGCTCTGGACGGCGCATTGGCCAGGTTACTGAAAGAACAAACCGAATTGGGAGCGTTTCTGGATCCCCTGGCTGATAAAATACTTTTATCAACCAGTTTCATAGCTTTATCCATCTTTGGCTTAATACCCGGTTGGCTGACGGTTATTGTCATCAGCCGGGATATTATCATCCTGATGGGCATATTGACATTATCAATGATGTCAATAAATTACGAGATTAAACCGGTTTTTGTCAGCAAAGTGACCACGGGGTTGCAAATTGGCACGGTCTTTCTTGCGTTGTTTTTAAAATCGTTTACTTCCGAGATGATTGATTATTATCAGATTGTGAAAATTATTTCCTGGTTGACCGCTTTCTTCACGATTCTTTCCGGTCTGGTTTATATATATAAAGGCATTAAAATTCTTAATCGTCAACCTTAGAAATAAGCTAATATATAAGATATTTAGCTTGACATGATTCCATTTTGCTGCTAATTAGCCAACCCTAAAATGGCTGGTCTTTATACAGGCAAGTAGCTCAGGGGGAGAGCGCCATCCTGACGCGGTGGATGTCCAGGGTTCAAATCCCTGCTTGCCTACCATTTTTAATAAGAAACAGGTTTCCAATTATATGCTTAGAGGGCATCATCAAGCCTGTGATGCCCTCTAAAAATTAGGATGGATTATTTGAATTTAAGTTATGAATATTAAAATTGTATTTCCGGACAATCAAGAATTGACCTTTCCTTCAGGGATTACGGCTGCCGAAGCTGTCAAAGCCTGGGAAAAGGACGCTCTTTATTGCCTTGTCGCCGTAAAAATCAACAAACAACCGGTCGATTTATCTTATCAAATCAAGGAAGATGCAAAACTTGATTTGATCGACATAAATTCCAGCGAAGGTCTTTCTGTATTGCGTCACAGTATAGCGCACGTCATGGCGGAGGCTATCCAGAAAGTTTTCCCCGGCGCCAAGGTCAGCATTGGTCCTTCCATCGAAGACGGATTTTATTATGATTTCGAATATATAGACCCGTTTACCGTTGATGATTTCGAAAAAATTGAAAAACGGATGAAGGAAATTACGGCGGCTGACAATCCCTTCGTCAGAGAAGAACTGTCGCGCGAGGCAGCCGTCAAATTATTTGAAGAAAGAAACGAGAACTACAAAGTCGAACTGATCAATGATCTCCCGGCAGAAATCACAGAAGTCAGTATTTACAAGCAGGGCAGTTATATTGATTTGTGCAGAGGCCCGCATATCCCTTCCACCGGCATGATTAAAGCCTTCAAGTTACTGAGCGTTGCGGGTGCATACTGGCGCGGCAATGAAAACAACAAAATGCTGCAACGTATCTATGGCACCGGTTTCGCCACGGAAAATGAGCTCAAAGATTACCTGAATCTGCTGGAAGAGGCGAAAAAGCGTGATCATCGCCGTTTGGGAAGAGAACTTGATCTGTTTCAGGTCAATGAGGAAGCCGGCGCCGGCTTGATTATTTTCCATCCCAAGGGAATGCTGCTTCGTTATCTCATTGAAGAATGGGAAAAGAAAGAACATCTGAAACGCGGCTACGATATGGTGATGGGACCGCAAATTCTTAAAGTTGATCTCTGGAAAAAATCCGGTCATTTTGATCATTATCGTGATAATATGTATTTTACCGAAGTGGATGAGCAGGTTTACGGCATCAAGCCGATGAACTGTCTTGCTCACATGCTGATTTATAAATCAAAAATCAGAAGCTATCGTGATTTGCCCCTGCGCTATTTTGAATTGGGCACGGTTCATCGTCACGAAAAAACCGGTGTTTTGCACGGCTTAATGAGAGTGAGACAATTTACGCAGGATGATGCGCATATTCTTTGCATGCCGGAACAGTTGAATTCGGAAATTCGCGCCATTGCTGATTTTGTCAATTATGCGATGGGAATTTTCGGTTTTGAATATGAAGTGGAACTGAGCACCAGACCGGAGAAATCCATCGGTTCCGATGCCGACTGGGATCTGGCCACCTCGGCGCTGGAAAACGCTCTCAAGGATAATAACATTCATTATGAAGTCAATGAGGGCGATGGCGCTTTCTACGGTCCGAAAATTGACTTCAAGCTGAAAGATGCTTTAAAACGTAAATGGCAGTGCGCGACCATCCAGTGTGATTTTACGCTGCCGGAAAGATTCGACTTGAGTTACATTGGCGCGGATGGAGAAAAGCACCGGCCGGTCATGCTGCACCGGGTCATTCTCGGCGCGATCGAGCGTTTTATGGGCGTTCTGATTGAACATTACGCGGGCGCATTTCCTGTCTGGCTGTCCCCGACGCAGTGTATGCTGCTGACGGTAACCGACAAACATATTCCGTACGCCCAAACCGTTCATGACAGATTAATCGCGTCCGGCATTCGCTCGGAGCGATATTTTGAAAATGAAAAACTCGGATATAAAATCCGTCAGGCACAGATGCAAAAAATTCCTTATATGCTGGTCATCGGTGATAAGGAAGTGGAAGCCGGAGCCGTGGCGCCTCGCGCCCGTGACGGTCAGAATCTTGGGTCGATGCCGGTTGATGAATTTATCCGCTTGATTCAAGACCAATGTGATAAGAAACAGTAGCTATGAGAATTTAAACAAAACATTTTCAGGAGGTGGCCCATAGTAAAGGATCTGAGAATCAACAGAGAAATAAAATCCGTTAACGTCAGAGTCATCAGCGACGATGGAACACAGCTTGGCGTTCTGCCACTGGAAGAAGCCCTGGCTAAAGCGGAAGAAACTGGTTTGGATCTGGTGGAGGTATCAGCATCAGCCGATACGCCTGTTTGCAAGATCATGGATTACGGGAAGTATCGTTACAAGCAGAGCAAGAAAATGCATGATGCCAGAAAAAGCCAGACGATCATTCAGGTTAAAGAAATTAAATTGAAACCCAAAACCGAAGATCATGACGTGCAGGTGAAGATAAAACATATCAGAAAGTTTTTGAGCAATCATGATAAAGAT
>JBATES010000107.1:0-8756 GCA_049664145.1 Smithella sp. | reverse complement strand
GTATAATCATTACGCAGGCCCTATTTGAAAAACTCAAAGTAGTGCAGAAAATCGCCTGATTTTAATCGCAAATGCCTGATATCACAACCTTGTCATTTTTAAACTGCGGAAGATGGGTTAACAGCATCACAACTAAGATTTTATGAAGCTGAATATTTTTATTCTCAATTCATTATCAATAGCGGACCACCTGCTGATTCTTATTTTAAAATGGTTTGCTATTTTGATGCATTCTTGTTTTCTTTCGTCTCTGTGGAAGAAATGATTAATGAATCTAATCGAAACCGCCTATTGGAAAGAGATGTATTTCGTTTTGTAAAAGCTCTTCGTAATATAACAATGCACCACTCAGTTCTTGCAGCTCCGCAACCAGGGGCAAAATTTGAACGTCCTTTTTCTCGCTATATTCCGGAAATTATTGGCGGAGCATCAGAGGGTTCTGCAGAACTCGCCATGCGATATGAGATTTTGAGGGACATCTTCGACAGCATCGTAATTGAAAGACCAAGAGAAAAGAAAACGATAGATGCTGCACGATGCTATTTGTCAAAATTAGAGCGACAAGTGCAACCTATTTTTCTTGAGTCAGTGCTTCTCGAGGCACTAGCTGTTGTAAAGACCTTTGTATTTTAACTGACCGAGGGGTCAGATGAAATTATTGGTAAACTTTTTTTTCTTCCTTCAAAAACATCTTGACCTTCTTAGCTACACAATATATACACATCACAGGAGGTAAGTGTTATGACAAGAGTTCAAATACTGCTGGATACCCAAGAGGTGAAGGCGTTGAAGAAAGAAGCCGCGGAGTCCGGAAAAAGTTATTCGCAGCTTGTTCGGGAAGCTATTGACAATCTTTATGTTTCCCGGTTTTCTGAAACTGAAATTGCAAAAATGGCGAGTGAAGCGAAAAGCGCCAAAGGGTTACGAAAATTTAAAAATCTTCAAGCAGCCCGTGGCTATCTGTGGTCGCTTTAATTTAAGCCATGTTGAATTACGCTTTTGCCAAAAGTTTTGAAAAAAGTCTGAAAAGTCTCCAGACGCATGAAAAAGTTGCCATCCAAAGACAGGTTGACTCTTTTATGCTGGCAATGGATACCCGTCAAATTCCATCCGGATTTGGCATTAAAAAGCTCGGAGGTGATTTATGGGAGTTTCGAACAGATATCACGTTACGGGTTCTTTTTAACTGGACGAAATCTGAAATCGTCTTTTTGTTTGTTGGAAATCACAACGAAGTAAATCTCTTCCTTAAACATTATCTTTAAAAAAAACTAGGCGGCGCGTTTAAGAAACGCGCCGATATTAATGATGTAATCATTGCGCGGTTCATTAAACAAAATTTCCCCTCGCCCCTCTTTAAAAAAGAGGGGAAACAAGAATTGAATTTACCCTGATATGGGCACTGCGCCCGATCGGCGTCGGGAATGACAACGCCATATCCGTGATTGACATAGAAAGCTGTTCTGCTTATACTTCAGCAACAACAATGTTTTTTGAGTAGTATTAAAAGGAACACCATGGACGAGAAGAAGACTATTCGTTTAACACAAACCGTGCAGAGCGCGGGTTGAGCCTGCAAGATAGGTCCGGGTGACCTGTCCGAAATCATGCGCGATTTGCCGCTGGTTAAAGATCCGAATTTACTGACCGGATTCGAGCATGCGGAGGACGCGGGCGTATATAAAATTTCCGCGGATGTCGCTCTGGTGCAGACGGTTGATTTTTTCACCCCCACAGTTGATGATCCCTTTACGTTCGGACAGATTGCCGCCGTCAATGCGCTCAATGATCTTTACGCGATGGGCGCCAAACCTCTCACGGCGATGAACATTGTCTGCTTCCCGATTAAGACAATGGATAAATCTGTGTTACGTGACGTCCTACGCGGCGGTCTGGATAAGATCCGCGAAGCCGGCGCGTTGTTAATCGGCGGACACAGCGTCGAAGACAATGAAATCAAATACGGTCTCTCGGTGACGGGAGTCGTTCATCCCGATAAGGTATTATATAATCGCGGCGCCAAAGCGGGAGATAAAATCATTTTAACAAAGGCACTGGGCACTGGCATTATCAGCACAGCCATCAAGGCGAATGAAGCATCCCCAAAACAATTGCAGCAGGTGATTCATGCCATGACCAGTCTCAACAAAAAGGCGGCGGATATAATGATGGCCGCGGACGATGTTCACGCCTGCACCGACATCACCGGTTTTGGCCTGATTGGACACGCCTGCGAAATGATTGAAGACGGCGATGTCGGTCTGCGCATTGATTCCCGGGCAATACCTGTTTTCGAAGGTGTGCGCGATTTGATGGAAACCGGTTTTGTCCCCGGCGGTCTTTACCGCAACAAAGATTTCCGTCTCCAGCAGGCGTTCAAAGAAAAAACCTGTTCCGATTGGCTTTTCGATTTACTTTTTGATCCGCAGACGGCGGGAGGATTGTTTTTCAGCCTGCCTGCAGAAAAGGCGGGAAAACTTGCAGAAGTCATGCGCGCCGCAGGCATTGCTGATGCCGCCGTTGTCGGCGACGTGACAAAGAATGATCCGGGTAAAATAATTGTTTATTAAGGAGGGGTGACCGGCCCATTCACAAGCCGGAGACATGAAAGTTGACTCGATTGCGATTAAAAAAGAAACCGAGCTGAATTTTCGAAAGCTGATGGGGATGGTTCAGCCGGATGATTCTTTATTACTGCTGATGTATGGCAGTCCCGATCCGGACGCCATTGCCTCCGCCATGGCGCTGCGTGAGATTATCCAGAAAACCAAAGGCCTTTCCAGAAGCGCTTTTGCTTCGACCGAACTTTTGAACCGACAGCAGAATATTGAATTTATATCTTCGCTGCATCTTCATGTGCAGTTGATCAATCAGGTGGATATAAAATCTTACCGTCTCATAGCTCTTTTGGATGCCCAGCCGTCCTTCTTCAGCCATGCCTTGAATTTTATCAAGCCGCAGATTGTCCTCGACCATCATCCTTATGAAGGACAGTGGAATGCCGAGCTGACGGATATTCGTCCGTCTTACGGCGCTTTGTCCACGATCCTGACGGAATATCTGCTTTGCTCCCGGATCAAGAGTTCACGTAATCTGCACACGGCGTTGCTCTACGGGATCAAAACGGATACTGATAATTTTGATCGCACCACGCTTATTGAAGATATCAGCGCGTATTCCTACCACACCAGGCGTGCCAATATGCAGTTTATCCGCCGTATCGAACTCAATCAGACGCCCGCCCACTATTTGAAATATTTCGATGTCGCCTATCACCATATGATCAACTTCCGCGGCCGGCGTGTCTGCTTTCTGGGAAAGACAGAAAGCGCAGATATTTGCGTCCAGATCGCGGATTTCTATTTGCGGTTAATCGGAACGTATTATGTGGTTGTGGCCGGAATGGTCGAAGACAGAATGATCATTATTTTCCGCGGCGACGGCTACCGGCAGAACTGCGGCGCCATCGCGCAGAGAGCTTTCGGCCAGATCGGCAAGGGCGGCGGCCATCGCAGCGCCGCGCGCATTGAAATTCCTCTTGAAGTCTTGACAGAGAAATTGGAAGGGGAATTATCGCCCCAAAATATCGAAAATTTTATTTTGTGGAATTTGCGAAGAGAACCGCATCCGATGAAGCAAGAGGAGCGTTCATAAAGAGCAACCGAAGGAGATTTCATGAGAGATTTGGGATTTAACAAAGAGATCACAACGGGTTATTATCTTGATCCGTTCGACGGTTTTCAGGAAAAGAAAATAACCATCGAGTTGCGGCACGATGAAATCACCGGCGTGGCGTGCCGGATTTTACCTTACCGCGTGCGCATCCCCCAAAAGCCGGATATCGGACCCTATTTAGAAAAGTCACCGGAGTCCCTCTGTCCTTTCTGTCCTGATCTGTTTGAAAAAATAACGCCCAAGTTCACGCCCAGCATCACGGAAAGCGGGAATTTCAAACGGGGCGAGGCCTGCCTTTTTCCCAACGCTTTTCCTTATGACCAGAACAACAACGTAGCGATTTTCTCATCGCGTCATTTTGTGGCAATGAATGAACTGACCCCGGAATATATGCTGAACGGGTTTGCCGTCTGCCGCGACTATTTTCATCGCATGGTCGAAATGAATCTCGGTTACAAATATTGTTCGATTAACTGGAACTACATGCCGCCGGCCGGTGGCGGCCTGATTCATCCGCATCTGCAAACCATTGTAAGCTACAGGCCGACCAGCTTCATGCAGAAACTTTTGTCCAGCGCGCAGAATTACGCCGCCAATGCCAACGGGGACAATTTATGGAACAATTTAATCGCCCTGGAAAAGAAATCCAACAAAAGGTTCATCGCCGATACCGGGGTGGTCTGCTGGCTGACCAGTTTCGCCCCCAAGGGCATGGCCGGTGAAATTGATTTTATTTTCCGCGAAAAAACATCCTTCTTTGATTTGACTGAATTGAACTTCAAAGAATTCCTGACGGGGCTTTCCCGCGTGTTCAGCTATCTTTACACCAACAACTTCATGAGTTTTAATTTGTCTTTTTACGCCACGATGACCAGCAACAATTATTTTAACGTCCAGGGGAAAATCGTGCCGCGATTTATCATGAATCCTTTGGGCACCAGTGATTTGAATTATTTTGAAAAACTGCACAATGAAATTATCTGCCCGACCGTTCCCGAAGAATTGTGCCGGGAACTACAACCTTATTTTAAGACGTTATCCTAAACAGCCGGGAAAAGAGAAATGGTAATTTACAATGATCCGGACATTCCGCGCTTGACATCGATATGCTGCGGGAATTATAAGTAATCACGGGGGTGGATCCCAATGCTTAGCTTATTTCCTAAAGATGATAAAAACCAAACATTAAGACTGAAGCGGTTCTTTATGGCCTTAGGGTCGTACGCCATGTGGTTTGTTATTTGCGTCTTGTTTTATTCGCAGGGACAAATGAGCAGGGCAGGAATTAAAACCCTTCTGATAAGTTCTCTGGGAATAATCTTTTGTAATGGTCTGATATTTATATTTATTAGAAGCGGAGGTAATAAAAATTTTAAAGATCCAAGCATGACACTTTCCCAAATGATCATCGCTACCTTCTGGGTTATGGTCATTGCGTATTACGCTGATACCATGAGAAGTCTGGTGCTGCTGACATATTTCGTAGTTTTTATTTTCGGGCTTTTCCGGTTGAGCGTCTGGCAATTTCTTTTTCTTTCAGTTTTTGCCATTATCAATTACTCCCTCGTAATACTTTTGCTTTACAAAACAGATCCCCTGCTAGTCAGCACGTCGGACAAGTTAAGCATTGCCGTGCTGGCGATTGTTCTTCCCTGGTTTTCGCTGGTTGGCGGGTACATTACCAGACTAAGGGCGCGGATATCGCACGCCCTCTCCACGATCGAAAAGTTGGCTATTATCGATGATCTGACTCAGGTCTTTAACCGGCGTCAGATGTACAAAATTCTGGAACATCAGAAAGCCCTGGGTGACAGGGGCATTCATCCTTTTTCCATCTGCATATTTGATTTGGACCATTTCAAACGAGTGAATGATACTTTTGGCCATGCTGCGGGAGACATTGTGCTCAAAACCGTGGCGCAGGAAACACAAAAAAATCTGCGCAATATTGATCATATCGCCCGTTACGGCGGTGAAGAATTTATTCTCATTCTCACCAATGCGGAAAAAAATGAAGCCATGGATTGCGCAGAAAGAATCAGGCGTGTGGTTGCCGGACTGGTGTTTGACAATTTACCCAATGATTTCAGAATCACGATTTCCGTCGGAGTAGCGGAATTTAAGGCCGGTGAGGCCATTCAAGAAGCGATAAACCGGTCGGACAAGGCGCTTTACAGAGCAAAATTAAATGGCCGGGATAGAGTGGAATACGAACCGCCACCAGCTTCCTATAGTACTGGGTATAAAAGTTTCGGTGTTGATTCCCGTTCTTGAATTAATCAGTTTCCTTGACAGCTTTGGTTGTTTCGGTTTTCGCGGTTTCTGTGACGGACGAACTTTCGCTGCTTTCCGTCTTTGATTTCCTGGTTGCCGCGCCGGGTTTCTTTCCTTTATAATCCGTCGCGTACCAGCCCGAACCTTTCAGGCTGAACGAAGAAAGGGACATTAACTTATGCACTTTCCCTTTGCAAAACTGGCAGCTTTTTAATTCCGGATCACTAATTCCCTGAAACGCTTCAAACTGTTTTCCGCATTTACTGCATTTATATTCATAGATAGGCATTGAAACACCCCTCCTTAATTAAATATATCAAAGTTTTTAAAATTGCTGCTGAAGCAATCCAATATGATTTCCATGTCGTTCCCTTTAACCGGTTGCAGGGCCGACCGTGTCAAGTTGTGCACGATCACTTCTTCTTTTTCCTTTTCTTCCGTATCGGCGTCAAAATCGATTTCACCGTTGCAAAAGCGCAGGATGTGAATCAATTCGTGCACCGCAATGTAAAGCATCAACGGACTCAGCTTGATAAAAGGATTGGCTCTGTCCACCGCATCCAGAATGGTATTGTCCTGCAGGCAGACCCGGTAAAAATCAAATTTGTTTTCCGTGCTTGCCGTTGCCTCGCCTGTTTTCTCGTAGTAGTATTTGCAAAGATGGGCAAACGTCCCGTCCTTAATCTCCTGTTCGTTCAGATAAGCTAAAGTTTTTATTTCATATTTGGTGCTCTTTAGTTCTTTTTCGCTCAGTCTGAACTGCCCCGATACCAGTTTTTCGGCATCGTTGAAAGCTTTTTTTGCCATCGGCACCTGAGTCGCATTAAAATAAAGGGGCATAAATCACCCAAACGGTATCTTCAATTCGCCGGTAATATATTTACTGAAATTATTCTTGTCAAGATGGCAATTCAAACTATTGAAATTAAAAGCTTATTGACAATCCCACATAGGGTCCGTAAAAATCCAGTTTGGTGTAGATATCGTCTATATCATCAATTTTTAACGACATTACTCTGTATCCGCCGGTTATGTCCATAAACGGGAATGGCGTCACCGAGACTTCTGCCATGGCGTCATAAACAAAGCTACTGTCGTAGCCCATGCCCGCAACCTTGGCGCGTGCTTCCAGAATGTCCGCCAGTATCCCGACATTGACACCGAGGCCGATCATCGGCATGGGAATTTGAAAATCCTGCTGATCTTCGCTTTCAGATGAACGAATGCTGGCTTCACCATCGAGATACTTGATCTTGCCGATCAGTCCCAGCGAAAAGCCGGCAAGAAAATTTTCCAGGTTTAAAAATTTGTACTGATACTCAAGATCAATCATGCTGGTGTTCAATTCCGAATCAACATTGGTGCCCGCCGGATAGGTGTCTCCGTTAAATATTATTTCGTCACTAATGTGTTTGGAGCCGGAAAGGTCGAACTGCGAAAAAGAAACCGTTATCTCGTGATCGCCGATGCTGAAAAATGCTTCCACGCCGGGGAAATATTCATCGTCCATTCCCAAATCATCTTTCAGATCCACCTCCGTACCGGTAATGCTGCCGTCATCCACGCGCAAATCCCCTTCAAACGTGGGAACCCACAACCTGGCCTGCGCCCCGAAACCCAGCGCGTAAACCGAAGGTGCACAAAAAACAATCAATATACATAACATTCCCAGAGTGACGATAATTTTTTTTCTCATGACTCCATCTCCTTACAGGATGTTTTGATATTAATATTGAAAAAGTTGAAATTATATAAATTTATTTTGAGGTTTTGTAAAGGCATTTGCCTTGATTACAGGCCATAATGTATTTAATCAAAATTAGAGAATACCAAAATTAAATTGACATATTTATTACCCGAAGCGTATATCAAATAATAAATGGATTCCGGCTAGGCCAGTGTCGGAATGACGCGGTGGCACTGGATGCCGGTCTGCACCGGTATGACGCGAGGGAGAGAGAATGTAGGGCGCGATCCCCGATCGCGCCGTCATGTGATGCTGGAGCTATTATTTTCGCAGCAAAAGAAAGAGGAAAAAAACCGGGAATAAAAAAAGGAATAATATGGTTAAAAAATCTATTTCAAAAAAATCCAAAAAAATTAATATCGGCGTTTTGTATGGCGGAAGATCGGGCGAGCATGATGTATCGTTGTGTTCGGCCGCTTCGTTTTTTTCCGCTTTGGATCGCAGCAAATACAACGTGACGGCCATCGGAATCGCCAGGGACGGTCGCTGGTACGTGCAGGAAAAACCGGAAATTATCCCTGACAAGAATTTCGGCCGGAAAATGGCTCTGAAGAAAAGCGGCCTGTGGCTGGTCAATCATTTCGAGCAGAAAAATAAGCTGCATCTTTACGATATCAAAAATAAAAACAAAGAAGTGGTTGTGGATGTTGTGATTCCTGTGCTGCATGGAACATTCGGCGAGGACGGCACACTGCAGGGCCTGCTGGAACTGGCGATGGTTCCTTATGTGGGCGCGGATGTTATCGGCTCGGCTGTCGGCATGGACAAAGACGTAGCCAAAAGACTGCTTTGCGAGGCGGGCATTCCGGTTGTTCCTTCCGTAACGGTCAGCAAGCAGCAGTGGAAAGAGGACGCGAAAAATATCAGTAAAAATGTTCTGCAGAAACTCGGTTTGCCTTTATTTATCAAACCGGTCTGCGCCGGTTCTTCCGTCGGTGTGAAAAAGGTCAAGAAGAAAGAATTATTCGCGAAGGCGATGACCTTTGCTTTGCAGTTCGATACGCGCGTGATTATTGAAAAGGCGATTGACTGCCGCGAGATCGAATGCGCCGTGCTGGGA
>JBATES010000106.1:0-2936 GCA_049664145.1 Smithella sp. | reverse complement strand
ACATAAACGGGATAAATACCGGGCGTGCGGGCGATATAGAGCGCGGCTTTTAAAATCCGTGCGGCGTAATTCCAGTGCATTCGCTTGAGCAGGGGGGCGATTTCGGACAGATCTTCCTTATCCACGGGCAGCATGTCCTGATAAAAGGTTTTAATATTGAGTGTGCTGAAAATATCCGGAATGCCTTTATTCATCGCGTTTTGCATAATGGCGTAAGGTCTGCCCAGTAGCGCCACGCTGATTTTGTCTGCGGCGGGCTTTTCGCGCTGATAGACGTTAATCAGGTTATTGCAGCCTTCCGAATAAAAGGACAGCGCTGCTTCATAGGCGTTGTAAATTTCCCAGTAGCCGGTATTCAGGATCGATTTCAGTATGGAAAAAAGTTCGATGCGCGATTGAAAAGAGTTATGATCGATGACCGGCATAATGGTTTTGTTTTTCAAACGCAGACTTTTCGCACCTGCGGCCAGTGTGGCTGCAAACTGAGTATAATAGCAGTAGTAGCGGTAATCTTCGTCTTTTTGCTTGGCGGCTTCCAGATACACGGGCAGGAAAATGTAATCACATTTGTCAACCAGATATTGCACATGACCAAAGAAGGCGTTCATCGGCGCGCAGAATTCCGCTCCCGCCAGCTTTTTGCCGGACTTGATGGCATTCTTTAGGTTTGCAGACGTGACGGTTTCCACACCGAGGGTGGCGAAAAAATGCTTCCACAGCGGCATTTCTTCGGCCAGATAAAGGGCATGGGGAATACCGATCCGGACTTTCTTTTTATAAGTGGCGGGCTTTTTGGCTTGCGGAAACACCTTGCTGCGTTCTTTGATTAGATCATATTGTTTTTTGGTTGTGCCGACGTAATGCTTGGTATCATAGTCGCGTCCACAGAGAAAACCGTAGGCCACGGTTTCTCCCTGAACGGTGACTTTGTTGATCTTGCAGTTGTTCTGACACAGTTCGCAGATTTCATTCTCCACGGGAATATTTTCCGAGTAAAGCGCAAGGCCGCGGAAAGCGGAATCTTTGACGGCGTTTTCCGCCAGAATCAGCGCGCTGCCTAAGGCGCCGGTCAGGTGACAGAATTGGGAAACAAAGATGGGTTTATTCAGACGGTGTTCAAAGGCCGCAACCAGCGCACGGTTGCGGGCGGTTGCTCCCTGAAAGCAGACGCTTTGTCCGATGCTGCCCTCCACCGCGACTTTGGCCAGGTAATTTTCGCAGACGGAGTGCAGAACGCTGGCCAGCACTTCATCGACGGAATATCCTTCCGTCAGATAATTGTTAATATCCCGTTCCATGAAAACAGTGCAGCGGTCACTGGATATAGGCGATGGCGTATTGATGGCGCGCCCGGCGTAGTCGGCAAGGCTGACGCCCAGTTTTACGGCCTGTTCCTCGATAAAACTGCCCGTGCCGGCGGCGCAGACATTGTTCATGACGGAGGAGGTGACCATGCCGTTTTTCAGGGTGGTAAATTTGGCGTCCTGACCGCCGATCTCGATGATCGTATCCGCTTCGTTGTTGAGCTCGTAGGCGGCGCGCGCGTGGGCGGTGATTTCGTCGATAATCAAATCGGCATTGATGATGCGGCCAATGAACTTGCGGCCTGACCCGGTGGCGCCGACACCGTTAAACACAAACTCACAGGCCTGCTTTCGGGCAATGTCGTCAATGGCTTCAAAGATGGCCTGGACGGCTTTGACAGGCTGGCCCGCGGTTTGTGTATAAAGACCGGTCAGCACGTCGTTGTGGTCGTTAATCAAAACGGCTTTGGTGCTGGTCGAGCCGATGTCAATGCCCAGATAGACGGCCTGCTTATTTTGAAGAGGCTGATAAATATCCACTTCAATGGCGGCGGAGTTGTTGCCGGGCTGGTAAAGATAACGGGTGTCGGTGATAAATTCCGGGTAACTCGAAAGCGTCAGCTTAAGCGGCGGATAGCCGTAAGCCTTTTCTTTGGTTTCCTTGACAAAAAGATCATCCCAGACTTTGGCGCCAAGCGGCCCGGGGTCTGTCTCTTCCAGGTAAAGCAGGGCCGCTCCGATTGCGCCATAGAGATGGCTGTATTCGCCGATGACCGGTTCGGCCTGCAGGAGGTTGCGGAAATGTTTGACCACGGCTGTATTCATGGAAACGCCGCCCGCCAGGATCAAAGGGGTCTGTATTTGGGAATCGGGAAAGAGGGTGTCGATGACGTTTTTAGCCAGGCCTTCGCAGAGCCCGTCGCTGATCTGGCCTATGGAATAGCCTTCCTGCTGGGCGTGAATCAGATCGGTTTTGGCAAACACGGCGCAGCGCGTGGCAATCTTCGGTGTGTTACTCTGGTTGCAAAACGCGACGGTGCTGAGCGTTTCGATGCTTTTGAGATTAAGCCGTTTGGCCTGTTGATCCAGAAAGCTGCCGGTGCCGGCGGCGCAAGAGGAGTTTGACCGGAAGCGTTCATAATCGCCCTGCTTGTTGAAAGTAATCAAACCGAAATTTTCACCGCCGATAAATAAAATGCTGCCGACTTCGGCATGATATTTTTTCACGGCGGCAATCATGGCGATCTGGGTGTCAAAACGCTCGACATCCCGCAGAATATCAGGACCGGACTGGGTCATGGCGATGCCGCCGATTTTGGAAATGTCAATTCCATTGAGTATTAAACGCAGGGTGTCGGCAATGGCGCCGTGATGAAACTGGTAGAAAGATTTGACCACCGCGCCTTTTTTATTTGTGACAACGACGGACAGTGCAACCGAACCGATATCTATTCCAACGATCTGTAGCATAGGTATTATTTCCCAATGATATATATTTTTAAATTCTTTTGATGACTGCCGCGATGATTAACACAGGTTTACGAAATATTCAGTGAAAAATTTAACAACTTCCGCAGCGCTGTGTTCCTCATGTCATTTACCTGGATTGAAAATGATTGATTGATATAAACT
>JBATES010000105.1:0-5060 GCA_049664145.1 Smithella sp. | reverse complement strand
CCGGAACAAATGGCATTGTCTGCAAAAATAAGCCTCCGAACTGGCTGTGCACCGCGTCGTGTAATCTTTTTGCAAGACATCAAACGATTGTGAAAAAATCAGATCAGATTATTGTGCAAGGTGACAAGTGTCTCGTAAAATTCAGGAAGGTGGTCCTGCAGAAGTCCCTCCATGACCAGTCCAATCTTCTCGTGGATCAGCCGTCGTTCTTTTATCAGAAGACCATTATAAACTACTTCCTGGGTCAAGGCATGCTTGAAGATATATTCGAGTTCGGGTTGAAGGGATATGGTCTTGATGAGGTCAAGCCTTTCGAGATTCATCAGGCTTTTGTCGATATATTCCTTCAGGTCACTGATCCTTTTGAGAATCTCATAGAGAAATGTCCGTCCGATAACGGAGGCTTCCTGAAGAATCCGCTTGGTTTCACGTTCCAGCCTGTCCAGTCTTGCCGAGATGACGCCCTGGATCGTAGAAGGAATGTCTTTTTCGGTAAGGGCTCTGGTAAGTTTCCAGGAATCTTTATCTTTAACAAGGGTGTCTGTTTCAATCAGGGAGTTAATGACTTCCTCCAGGTAAAAAGGATTTCCCTCCGCCTTGTCCCGGACAAACATCTGTAACTGTCTGGGAATGGTTTTTGTTTTCAGGAGGGACTCCACCATGCTCTGGGCGTCGGTTGGAGAAAGGTGCAGGAGTCTGATCTCACGATACGATTTCATGCTATTTGCCTGATGGCTGGTGAACAGGCTGAAACTGGGCCGATACATACAGATAAAAATTACAGGATACTTGAGCTCCATCAGAATATTCCGCAGAAGTTCCACCGATGAGGGATCAGCCCAGTGGAGATCCTCGATACAGATAACTGAGGGAGCATATTTGCATAGATTGGCCAATATCAACTTGATCGCCTCGTGGAATTTTGCCTTCCACTGCTCTGGAGGAACCTGTTCCATTTCCTGGTAGGAAAGGGAATAAAGATTGCCGATGTAGGGGATCAGGTCTTTTCTCTCTCCCAGGGTTGCTTGTGCCCCTGTTTCCACTTTATGCCTAACCTGATCCGAGGGATCACCCTCTTTGATCTGCCAGACGTGGTTAAGAAGATCAGTTAAAGGGAAGTAAGGAATGTTTTGCGAGTAGCCATAAGAATGCCCTTCTCTCCACTGCACATCCTCCAAATTGATGGTTGCTTTGAACTCTTCCACCAAGCGGCTCTTCCCGGTACCCGCTTCTCCGATGATCGAGAAGATTGAAGATTTCCCCTTTTTGAGATTGTCAACGGCTTCTTTGAGCAGGCCCATCTCCACTCGACGGCCAATCAGCTCTGCGCGAAACCCTGATAAACGATGGGTCTTGGAAATGGATTCCTTGGCAGACAGGACTTTGTAGATTTGAATGGGATCTTCTTTGCCTTTTACCCTGGTTGGATCAAGTGTCTCGAAGTTAAAGTAATCTTCCGCCTGATAATGTGTTCCGAGTCCTACAATGATCTCATCGGTTTTGGCCAAGCCTGAAATAAGGGATGCGACGTCAACAGTCTCTCCAAGAACGCCATGTTTGCCCTTTTCAAAATCTATTTCCTTTGCCACCACCAGGCCCGTATTGATTCCCGTGTGCATATAGAGGGGCCTGCCGATTTTTTTCGAAAGAGTTGGACTTATTTCTTTAACCAGGTTGTGAATCTCCTGTGCTGCCCGTATTGCTCTGACGGGATCATCCTCGTGAGTCTTGGGGACACCGAAGATGGCCATGACGGTATCGCCTATAAACTTTTCAATGAAGCCTTCATACTTCACCACGATCTGAGAAATCTTCCCGAAGATCGTGTCCATGATCTCCTTTACTTCTTCAGGGTCCAGCTTCTCATTCATGGCTGTGTAGCCGGAGAGGTCACTGAACATGACAGTAACGTGCTTGCGTTCACCGTGTGTGCTGAGGCGGGGAGATAGGTCGCTGTCTTTCGTCTTGGCAGAAATTGGTGATTTCTCGGGTGTGCTTGCTTCAGGCTGAATGCCTTTGGCTTTCAATCCTTCAATTATGCGACTGATGGCAGGGGAAATTCCTTCCGGCCCCAATACGATCATGGCTGTTCCACCCAGAGCGTGCCTCCATTCGGGCTGACACTCTTTCAGCTCGGGCGGTTTCATGTTAATCAATACAGGAAAGAATAGTTTGCCCCTTTCGAATCCACCTACCACTTCTTTGGTTACCTGGTCGGAAATACAGGCATTCGGGGATGCGATAAGAACAATGGCATCGCAGTTTTCCAGAGCATTCGTTATCTGTATCAGGTAGCTCGTTCCGGCAAGCACATCACGCTCAAAATACCATGTACGGTATCCTGCCGCTTCAATTCAAATAGCTCAAGATACATTTAAAGCACTTATATTTCTGTCTATCATACCAATCTGACTGTGCAACACTTGTCATATTTGGGTCTCATTTAAAAATCTCTTGACATATTTCCCGTAATATTTAAACGATTGGTTAAACTAACAAGTTAAAAATAATGAAAGGGTTTTCCTGTTGATTAAAAAGGTCATTGATATAGAAAAACCGGGTAAAACCGCCGGGAAAATTTTAAAGGCGGCGCAGTCGGTGTTTGCCGAAAAAGGTTACAGTGGGGCACACGTTGATGAAATTGCGGCACGCGCCGGTGTCAACAAGGCAACCATTTATTATCAAATCGGCGATAAAGATACACTCTACGCCAATGTTATTCATCAAATTATCGGCAACGCCGCTCAGGGTATTGCTCAAGCTGTGGCCAAGGCTGATCAGCCGGAAGAAAAACTTAAGGCCTATATCAACTTTATCACTGACGCTGTGGACAGAAATTCGGATTTGCCTCCGATCATGCTGCGGGAGGTTGCATCCGGAGGTGTGACATTGCCGCGTGTTGTCATGGAGGATATTGCATCCATTCTAACCATTCTGGCTGGAATTCTGGAGGACGGAAGGGAAAGGGGAGTTTTTATGGAAACGGTGCCGTTCCTTATCCACATGATGATCATCGGAACAATTCTGCTTTATAAAAAAGCTTCACCAATAAAAGACAAACAATCATGGATACCGGCCGAGCTGAGGGCTTATGACAAAAAATTAAAATCGAGTGTCGGTGAAGCGGTGGTTGCTCTGGTGTTGAAGGCAATAAAGAAATAACTAAATCCGGACTGGCGTCAAAAAAATCGTACGCTCATAAATGGAGGGTCAACATTGAAAAAAAGAATCATTGCCATCGTTTTCATAATTCTCTTCGTCGCAGTCGGCTTTCTGGTTTATTTCGGCCAGAAAAAAAATCATGAAAAAGAACTCTATTATTCCGGTACCATAGAAACAACACAGTCAAACTTGTCTTTTCAGGCTCCCGGACGTGTTATAAAAGTCATGGTTCAGGAAGGACAAAAAGTTGAAAAAGATCAGGTTATCGCAGAGCTTGATCGTGCGGAATTTGAATCGCGTTTCGCACAGGCTGAAGCGAACCTTGAACGGTCGCAAAAAACGAAACAGCAACTGGAAACCGTCCTGAACGTTAATCAAAAAACGCTTCCTTCGGAAGTGGCCCGGGCCAAGGCCGGAGTACAAAGCGCAAAAGATACATTTAAAAATGCCGAAAAAAACTACAGACGCTTTGAAGATTTGTTCAGCAAGGGAGTCGTTTCGGAAAAAGAACGGGATACCTTGAAGCTGCAATATGATGTTGCACAATCACGCCTGGCAGAAAGTCAATCTGTTCTGAAATTGGCCGAGGGTAATTTAACCAGGATAGATGCCGTTAAGCAGGATATCGAAGTTGCCGCAGCGCAAATCAATGCGGTTCAGGCGTCATTAAATCAGGCCTCCATCCAGCTTGATTATGCTCAGCTGAAATCGCCCATGAAAGGCATCGTCAGCAGCCGTAATATTGAACCGGGTGAAACCGTCAATTCAGGAAGAGAGGTCATCACCATTTCCGATCTTTCCCGCGTTGACCTGAAAATATTTGTTGATGAAACCGAAATCGGCAAAGTCAAACAGGGTCAGAAAGTCGATGTAAAAGTTGATACCTTTCCCGGGAAAACCTACACGGGCTATGTTTCGTTTATTTCACCGGAAGGAGAATTTACGCCGAAAATCATTCAGACCAAAAAAGAAAGGGTGAAGCTTGTCTATCTGGTGAAGGTTTCCATCGACAATCCCGATTTGGAGTTGAAAGACGGAATGCCCGCCGACGCCTGGCTGCGCTGAATGGAGTATGTGTATGACGGAGTCGCCGCAAAGTTCCTCCCCGACGGTGGAGGTAAAAAATGTCACCCTGCGCTTCGGAGTGGTTGAAGCGGTCAAGAATATGTCATTCCAGGTCGATGCAGGAAACATTTTCGGGCTGGTCGGTTCCGACGGCGCGGGAAAGTCGTCGCTTCTGAGAATGATTGCCACCATGATCCAGCCCACCGAGGGGGAAATACTTGTCAACAGCCTCAATGTTGTGGCGCAGAGGCAAAAAATAAAAAATATTATCGGCTATATGCCCCAGCGATTCGGCCTTTATCAGGATTTGACCGTTGAAGAGAACATGGATTTCTTCATGGATATTTTTGACATTCCGCGCAAGGAAAGAAAAAAGCGCAAAGAGAAATATCTGGGCTTTTCCAATCTCCTCCCTTTTACAGACCGCCTGGCCGGCAATCTTTCCGGTGGAATGAAGCAGAAGCTGGGGCTGGCCTGCGTGCTGGTACATGAGCCGCAGTTGCTGATCCTGGATGAATCGACCAACGGCGTTGATCCGGTGTCGCGTAGCGAGTTCTGGGAGATTCTGGAAAACATGCAGAAAGAAGGCATGACCATTATTGTCTCTACAGCCTACCTCGACGAAGGAGAAAAGTGCAATAGGCTGGGGTTGATGCATAATTCGATTCTTCTGGACCTTGCGTCCCCCAGCGTCATTCGCGGCGGTTTTCCCACGCTGGAGGAGGCGATTATTGAACGAATCAAACAAGCGGATGGAGCGCTGGCGCATGACACCTTCCAACTCTGATTCCATTTCCGTCACCAATCTGGAGAAAAGATTCGGCAAGTTTATC
>JBATES010000104.1:0-33793 GCA_049664145.1 Smithella sp. | reverse complement strand
GTATATGCAGGGGACAGAGATCAAGGGAAAAAAGAGAGAGGAACTCCACGACAAAATTAAGAATTTAAAGCTGATCAACAGGCATTTTGTTTTAGAACCAAGAGACGTATCTATTCTTCAGGATGGTCATAATGCTGTTATTATTTTTGATCAGATTTTTTCCGTCGCCGACAATAACACTTTTCAGGGATTTTATAATAAGTTGATTTTAGAAAAAATAAATCAAAACTGGTATGTTGTTGACGATGCCACACCATCCGGTACGACCGATGATAAGATAGCCCTGGCTAAAAACAAGACTAAAGAGTTAAAAGAAACTGGCAACATCGATCAGGAGGACATTCAAAAGGTTGTTAAAAATTGGCTGATCAGTTGGCAGTCCGGCGATATGACAGCATACCGCAATTGTTATGCACATGACTTTCAATCGAAAGATATGAACCTGAATGAATGGATAGGACATAAAACTCGAGTCCGTCAAAACAGTAAAAATATAAAAATCAGCATTGATAAGTTGAAAATAGCCGCCAGCGGAGAAAACGCAACTGCCACATTTGTTCAAAATTACGTCTCGTCAGCGTTGAAAAGTAAAGGACAGAAGACGTTGAATCTGAAGAAAACAGGCAAGGAATGGAAAATCTACAGAGAGGTAATGTGACACAAGAGATCTTTGTGCAAACAATCACTGACGAGTCGGCTGACAATGAAATATCTGGACAATATTTAACTTGACAATATTTATAATATTTGTTTTATTTTCCACACTTTCCAGATCAATAAAAAAACTCAAATATAAAGGAAGGCAATAATTATGAAAAATTTATTAATTACCTTGTCACTGATATTTTTATTAGTAGCCTCAACGGTTTTTGCTGCAACGGTGCCCGACATACCGGCAGGGACAGCGGAAGACTATTACAACCGAGGCAATCAATACAGACAGGAAGGTAATCTTGATCAGGCAATCGCTGACTACACCAAAGCTATCGGAGTATATTCCAAGCATGTTAAAGCTTATTACAACCGTGCCAACGCTTACAGTAAGCAGGGAAAACTGTCGGAAGCCATTGCGGACTTCAACAAAGCGGTCGAAATAAATCCTCAATACACTGAAGCCTACTACAATATGGGCAATGCCTATGAAAAACAGGGCAAACTTGAAGAATCCATTGCCAGTTATACAAAAGCGATCGACGCCAATCCTCAATATGCGGCGGCCTACTGCAACAGGGGAAACGTATATCAGGCTCAGGGGAACTTGCGAAAGGCATTAGATGATTACAACAAAGCCATCGAAATAAATCCCAATTTTGCCGGGGCTTATTCCAACAGAGGAAATGTCTATCAGGCCCAAGGGAATCTTCAACCGGCAATTGCCGATTACAATAAAGCTATCGAACTGAATCCCGGGTTTGCCGGATTCTACGCAAACAGAGGCAATATTTATCAGAACCAGGGCAACCTGCAGCAAGCCATCACTGATTATAACAACGCCATCGAGAGAGACCCCAATGACAATGCATCCATTTACAACAGAGGGCTGGCCTATTATGGTTTGGATGAATATGAAAAATCTCTTGCCGATTATAAAACGGCTATCAACCAAAACCCCAGCAAAGAAAGTTACGAAAGTTTTATTAAATATTTTCCAGTAAAAAGAGATTCCGATAAAGGAAATTTCAGGGGTGAAATTGTAAAAACATTTGAAGACAAATTAAACATCTCTGCCCCGGCCTTGATTGCGGTTGCCGCACCTGTCGCTGCCGCGGAACCCGCTGTTGCGATCGAAGCCGCTGTTGCTGACGCAAGCGCTGAAATAGATGTCCGAATCTTATTCAATAAATGGTGGAAGAGTTGGCAGGAGGGAGATATGGAAGCCTATCGCAGCTGTTACGATGAAACTTTTGATTCGAAAAATATGAAACTCGACGAATGGATTGCATACAAAACAAACGTCCGTGACAAAAGCAAGAATATCAAAATTGTCATCAGCAACTTGAAAATATCGGTATCCGGTGAAAAAGCAACAGCCATATTCATCCAGACTTATAGCTCCTCTATCTTTAAAGATAAAGGCAAGAAAACTCTGGAGCTGAAAAAAGCAGGCAACGATTGGAAGATATTAAAAGAAACCATGTAATCTTGACAATCGTTAAAAAACAATAGTGATGGTAAAAGTATAACGAATGGCAATTGTTTGAAAAAACAATTGCCATTTTCATTAAGAACGTAAACCATAATGTGATGGTATCAGAAATGAAAATAAACAAAGAAAGAATAGATGAAGTAAAAGGCTTCCTGGATGAACGTGAAGCACATTGTCTATATGAAACCGCCCTGATCGCGGGGAAGAAAGGTCCTTGCCTGGAAATCGGCAGCTACTGCGGGAAATCATCCGTTTATCTGGGCACGGCCTGCAAGGAAAATGCCACGGTTCTTTTTTCGATTGACCATCATCGCGGATCCGAGGAGCAACAACCGGGTGAAGAATATTTTGATCCCGACCTCCTGGATAAAGAAACCGGCCGGATAGACACGCTCCGGCATTTCCGGAAAACAATTTCTGATTTTGATCTGGAAGATACGGTGATTCCCATGATCGGTTGTTCGGCGACGATCGGCAGAGCATGGTCAACGCCTCTCAGCTTGATTTTTATTGACGGCAGCCATGCTTACGAAGCCGTTTTAAACGATTACGAAATCTGGGCTGAAAAACTTATGAAGGGCGGTTATCTTTTATTTCACGATATCTTTCCCGATCCGGCCAAAGGCGGACAGGCGCCTTATCGGGTTTATCAAAAAGCTGTGGCTTCCGGTTGCTATGAAGAAAGACCGATGTGTGAATCGCTGGGAATCCTGATACGCAGGCAATAGATCAAGGAAATGACCAGGACCACTGACAGCCCTTGTCGGAAATATCGGTTTTAAAGTAACCGCGTCCCGCAAAATCACGAATAGTCTGTTTCACCACGCCGGCATCGGTGCTTGTGCTCCCGATGACCCTGCGACAAAGTTCTTCCAGGGCATTTTCCCGAGAACCCTTAAAAATATCCGGCTCTATCAAACCGTTCTTTTCGATGATGTCATTTTTTAAAAGTTGATAGGTCAGCCTCATCCGCCAGTTCCCCTCAACCTGCATAATATCTTCGACAGAACCACTTCCTTGTTGATATCTTTGCAGTATCTTATTCCAGTCCGTTTCCATTTCTTTATCATAATCTGAACCGAATTCTTTCATTTCTTGCGGAAGCAAAGAAGACGTTTTCACGATGGCATCATTGGCGTCGTAAAGATTCCAGTTGTTGGTTAATATTTCCAGATCATAGTCCTGAATCTTTTCCCGGACCGTTGTCCCGGGGAAAGGCGCCAGAAAATGATACCCGTAAAGCGCCTGCATACTTTTTGCAAATTGATCAGTTTCCCGCAACGTATCCATTGTCTCTCCCGGCAAACCGATAATGAAGGAAGCGTGGGCAATCAGGCCCGCCTGCTGGCACATTTTAACCGCGGAATTAACCTGTTCCAGTTTAATTCCTTTTTTTATTCTCTTGAGCATCTCCGCATTGCCGGTTTCCACGCCGAAGCTGACACTGTCGCAACCAGCCTCTGCCATTAAGTCAAAGACTTCCTGACTGACTGTATCGACGCGGGCGAAAGCGCTCCACGGAAATTTCAAGGAACGTTCTTTTATCCCCACGCAGATTTCCCGGACTCTTTCTATGTCCGTCGTAAAAAGATCATCGGCAATATTGATTCGATCAAAACCGTAGCCGAGAATGGATTCGATTTCATCCAGCACCAGTTGCGGATTCCGTTTGCGGACTTTAGAACCGACCATCTTGCGCCCCAGACAAAAGATACAGGAATAGGGACAACCCCGGCCGGTAATCATGCTCACAGGAAATCCCAGAGCCCGGTAGCGGGAAATCGGCAGCAAATGGCGGGCCGGTAACGGAATTCGATCGATATCGGCAATAAAATCTCTTTTATCGGTCATCATGATCTCGCCATCTTTACGAAAAGCAATTCCGCGAACACCATGCCATTTGTCCGGCTGTTTCAACAAAGACGTCAGTTCGGCAATCGTGTCCTCTCCTTCTCCAATGACAACCAGATCGATCTCCGGATAGTGCCTCAAGGTATCCGCTGCCGTAAAAGACACATGCGGACCGCCCATCATCGTGATGATTTCCGGATTGTAATTTTTAACATCGCGAAGAATCTGCTGCGCGCCATAAAAATTCATCGTCACGGACGTTGCGCCGACAGCATCCGGCTGAAAAGCAGCCAGTTCTTTTTCCAGTTTCTCCTTCGAGTACGCGGAAACAATGTAGTCGAATACCTTCACATCCGCTCCGGCGGCAGCAAAGGCTGCCGCGACATACGTTACCCCCAGCGGCGGCGAAGGCATTTCTTCCAGTGGATAAGGTGGAGCGATAACAGCGATACGCATTTTTTAATCTCCTTGACGCGGCAACAGTATCGACCGGAGCCATCCGGCTATCGTGTTGCCCTTCATTAACGAGCGATCAATCAGCTCAAAATCTCTGGCCAGTTGAGCGGAATTGGAAAGCCAGTCTTTTCTGGTTCTCATCGGTTGGGACGGATCCAGATATTTTATCACCGTCGCGGGATTGCCGGCGGCAATCGCATTGGCGGGAATGTCTTTCACGACGATCGAACCGGCGCCGATAACGGCATTATCACCGATCGTCACGCCCTTGCTGACAATGGCGCTGTCGCCAATCCAGACATTATCGCCGATGGTCACGGCCTGCGTGTTCCCCACGGGCATACTGCGATCATACAAACCATGCCAGTCGGCATCGCCAATACTGACGCTCTGGGCCGTCATGCAACCATCCCCCATGGTGACCGACGTAGCCGACATGATCCTTGTGCCCGGACAAATAAGACAATATTTTCCTATTTCAATTTTGCCCTGCCCCATCCAGACCGGCCAGACGGTAAACCGGACATTTCTGTCCGCCGTGGCAATCACCGTTGTATAATCGCCCAAAGAAACCGGGCCGCCAAAAATCTCCACATGCCAGGGCTTCATAAAAACCAGCCCCTTGCCGAAATACTCACATTGCGGGGCAAGATAATACCGCGCATACCATCTCTGATATTTGTTATACCAGCGCTTCACATAATATGGACGATGATCTTTTCTCAAATTCTTCCCTTAATGAACCGGATGATTGAACAGATGAATTTCCGTCAAATCAATTGATGGTGAACAAAAAAACAGACTGTTTACAGAAAGATTTTCATTCAATTAACGAAGTCCAGAATTTATGATCAAACAACTTGGCCGCCGGTGTTATTTCATTCAAGGCATCAAAAGCCATCATGACCGCCGCCGCCGTCCAGCCTGTTTTTTCCTCGGGCCAGATGACGCCATCCGGAAAAGTCACGCCCATCCAGAAAGACCCGTCGGAAAATTTTTTATCGTTGAGCCAGCTGAAGATGGCTTTCGCGCGCGGAACATCATCAATGGCTGCCAACGTTAAAATAAACTCCGCCGTTTCCGCCATCGTCACCCAGGGCCGGTCGCTGACGCAGCGCACCCCCCAATCGGGAACAACAAATTTTTCCCACGAGTGGGCTATTCTTTTTTTAGCCTCCGCTCCGGAAACTGCTCCGCATAAAATTGGATAATACCAATCCATCGAATAACGCGATTTAATCATATTGAACAGGTCCGGCCTGTTGGCAATCGCCGCACCCAGCGCGTCCTTGGCTTTATGCCATTTCGGACGTTTTTTGCCCAGAATGCCGGCAATGGCCAGCGCGCATTTAATGCTCATATAAATGGAACTGGAACCGGTAAGGAGAGCCATTTTATCAATCGCGCCATGCTTGTTTCTGGCCCAGTAAATCTCGCCGTCCGGAGCCTGCAAATTAACGGCAAACTGAATCCCCTGGGATACGGTCGGCCACATCGTTTTTAAAAATTTTACGTCACGCGTTATCAGATAGTGATGAAAAACACCCACGGCTACATAGGCGGAAAAATTCGACTCTTTGCTGGAATTAATAATTTTGCCGTCCTGAATTTCCGACCACCAGCTTCCGTCGGGAAGTTGAGTCTCCGCCAGCCAGTCATACGCTCTGTATGCTTCAGCCAGACATCCGCCAATGCTCAGCCCCATCGCGCTTTCGACATGATCCCACGGATCCGTTTTGCCTCCGGCCGACCAGGGAATTTCGCCGTTTTCCTTCTGGAGAGACAGAATAAACGCGGCAATTTTGTCGAGCGAAATCGGCGCCAATTCCTCAGTGATGGAAAGTTCGCATTCCATTCCAATTAACCTTTCTTAAAATAATAAACGATACTTTTGCCCATTAACGGATTGAGCAATTCTTCCAGCATTCTGACCGGTCTCGGTTTTTTCATGATGTCCCATTCCAGAAATTTCCGGTAAGCTTTAACCAGCGGGTGTTCCTCATTTTTCAATCCCACCAGACATTTCAACCACCAGTAAGGAGCATGAAGCGCGTGTTTGTAATTAATCTTCCAGCACCGGAATCCCTGCCCGGTCAGCATCTGATAAATCTGCTTTTTTCTGTAAATGCGTATATGACCGCCTTCTTCATTATGATAGGCGTGAGAAATCAACCAGCAGATCCTCTCCGCGAAGTACCGCGGAACACTGACCGCGAGCGTGCCATTCGGCTTCAATATTCTGTCGAGTTCCCTGATGGCATTTTGATGATCGGGGATATGCTCCAGAACTTCCGAACAAATGACGCAGTCAAACGAAGCATCCGCGAAAGGTAATTTGTTGATATCGGCAATGGACACAAGATAATCTCTGGTCAGCGCGTCCGGCTGCGTATCCAATGATTTCGACGTTTCACGCAAAGCCCAGTTGTTTTTATCGATACCGTATATTTTTAAATCCGGAATCCTGGCCAGATGGCGCAGATGCCTGCCCAGGCCGCAACCGGCATCCAGGACAACGTCGCCCGGTTTCAAATTCAGTTTGTTAATTTCTATGGTAATCATCAATCGCCTCTCTGTAAACATCCACCATATCACCGGCGGCTTTTGACCAGTTGAATATTGCATCAACTCTGGTCATGCCCGCCTGTGACATTTTCTTCCTCTGATCGGGATGATTAAACAAGAAAATAATTTCTCTGGCCAGGGATGCGGCATCGGCCGGTGGAACGATAATTCCCGCGTCACCGACGACTTCCGGCAGAGCGCCGCCGCTCGTGCTGATCAACGGGACACCACAGGCCATCGCTTCCGCCGCCGGCAGCCCAAAACCTTCGTATAAAGAAGGAACAACAGCTATGGTGGCATTCGAATAATAACCGGCAAATTCTTCATTATCGATTCGTCCGGTAAAATGAACAATGTCTTCAATGCCCAGATCGGTAACAAGCTTTTTAATCGTTCCATTCTTCTTGGGCTCGCCGATAACCGTTAATTTGACCGGTTGTTTTTTTCTGATCAGGTCCACAGCTTCCAGCAGATAGCGCAAACCTTTTAACGGCGTATCCGCGCTGTTGGTCACGATGATGGAATTCTCCGGGCGTGATGGATTGTGAACAGGATAAAAGAATTCTTTGGTGATGCCATTGTGAACAACCCGAAATTTGGACAAATTAATAGAAAACTCCTCGGCAATGTCTGTTTTGGAACATTCCGACACGGTCACAATATGCGATAATTGACGGGCGACTTCCTTCTGCATCCGGATAAATGAATACCATCTCTTAATCTTTCTGATTTTTTTTCTTGTCGTCGCCGATTTGAATTCCTCCTGCCGGTCCACGGTGATGGGATGGTGAATGGTCGCGATGGTAGGGACAACTCTTTCCGCAATTTTGCCTATTCCATAAGCAAGACATTGATTGTCATGAACAATGTCGAATTTCATTTTATGTTTTTGTAAATAATTATACGCCCGCACACCAAAGGTATAGGGTTCCGGAAATCTTCCTGTACACATGGTCAAAAATTCATACATATTCAGAGGATTGGCCAAAGAACTGAACCTCGGTAAACGAAACGGGTGTTCAGCATTATAGAGGTCCAGGCTGGGAAGTTTATGCAGATGCACCTGGGAATCAAGATGAGGATAAGGCGGTCCGGATAAAACATCCACCTCGTGACCGAGATCACTCAGGGCTTTACTCAAATGCTTGATGTAAACACCCTGTCCACCGCAATTGGGATTGCCGCGATAGGTTAACAAACAAATTTTTAAAGGCTTTGATTTGGATTTATTTTTCATACCGATAACTTCTTGACCATCCTTTGTGAATTTTCCAGCATGGCTGATATTTCATTATCATTCAGGCCGGCGCCCCGCGCAATTTTTTTGGCTTGCTCCATGCCCACAAAATCAGCCGGTGCGTGGGCATCGTTATTGAGGATCAGTTTGGCTTTAAATTTTCCGGCCATCTGCGCGACGTGGCCGTTGGTGAAACCGTGCCCCCTGCGAGTTGTGATCTCCAGATAAATTCCCCGCTCCGCGGCCAATCGCGCTTCTTCTTCGGTGAGAAGACCGGGATGCGCCAGAATATCGATGGATGCCTGGAGAGCGGCCAGATTGGTGCCGGCAGGAACCGGCTCAACGATTGTCTCCCCGTGAACCATGATGATTTTTGCCCCCAGTTTTCTTGCTTCATCAGCGAGAGCGGCTATTTGCGCGGGAGCGACATGGGTAATTTCCACACCGGGAAAAACATGGATTTTCTCGTCTTTCGTTATTTGCGAACAGGCTCTGATCATCCGGGGAATAACAAAATCAATATTGGAATGATCGACATGATCCGTAATAGCTAAAAATTTATAACCGGCGGCAAAGGCGCGCTGCGCCAGCTCCGCCGGCACCAATTCCCCATCACTGAAGATGGAATGAGTATGCAGATCTATCAATTAAAAACATCCTGACGATAAATAGTACCGGTTTACCAAAATCATAAACTTGACGTTGACTTAGCAAATTTAAAACCGTGAGTCAATAAGGATGTGCAAAGCTGAAAATATCTGATTACACCCGTTTTTTCTTCAGAAGCAGAAATGTTGCCGAAACACGACAGACATTTTTCTCTTTATTATCAGTAACTAAGCAGTCTCCAATCACCAGGCTCTGCCCTTTTTTAAAGACTGTGGCGGTGGCAATAAGTTCCCCGTCACTGACACCGGCCAGGAAATTACTTTTCAGTTCTATCGTGGTCAAACCTTCTTCAGGGGTCAATTGAGTCATCATCGCATGAGCGATGGTTTCATCAGCCAGCGCAACGATCAGACCACCCTGCATGGATTTCGCCCCCTGCAAATATTCAGGACGCACAGGCATACGAAAACGGGCGTAACCGTCTTTTATCTCATCCAGAGTTACTCCCAGAAAATCCAGAAAGGGGTTTAGCCCCTTCTGACCGTTTCTCAATTTTTCCAGATAAACATCGTAATTGAAAATAACTTTCCCCTCAGGCCGATTGTTAATAATGCATAACCTTTTTTCACACCATAACCGGCGGCAATGCTTCCACCACGGATGAGCAGTTTCATGGAACAGGGTTCTCAAAATAAATTTTAATGACCGAGAAAAGTCTTAATTTGTTTGATTTCTTCCATCAGCTTCTCAAAGCCGGGAATGGTTAAAGACTGGGGACCGTCGGAAAGCGCCTTTTCCGGGTCGGGATGAACCTCGATCATAATACCGTGAGCCCCGGCCACCAGCGCCGCTTTCGCCATGGGCGGCACCAGACTGCGCTTGCCGGTGGCGTGTGACGGATCCACGACAATGGGAAGATGGGATAATTCTTTAATAATGGGGACAACAGACAGATCCAGCGTATTGCGGGTGGCTGTTTCATAGGTTCGAATACCCCTTTCGCAAAGAATGACCTGTGAATTTCCCTCGGCGAGAATATACTCTGCTGCCGCCAGAAATTCCTCAATGGTGGCGCTGAGACCCCGTTTCAGAAAAACCGGCTTCCGGGTGCGTCCCACTTCACGGAGAAGATCGAAATTCTGCATATTGCGGGTGCCCACCTGAAGCACATCCACATAACCCGCCACCAGTTCCACGTTTTCGGAGGTCATAACCTCCGAAACAATCGGCAGACCGGTTTCCCGTTTGGCCAGTGCTAAAAGTTTTAGTCCCTCTTCCTTCAGCCCCTGAAAGGTATAGGGACCGGTACGGGGTTTAAAAGCACCGCCCCGCAGCATTTCGGCGCCGGCTGCTTTGACCGCTCGGGCCGTTTTGATAATCTGACTTTCGCTTTCCACAGCGCAAGGTCCGGCAATCACAATCGGGCTTTTCCCCTCGCCGATTTCCACACTGCCGATTTTGATGATCGTCGGACGCGGGTGAAAATCTCTCGACACCATTTTGTAAGGTTTGGAAACATGAATAACATCTTTGATACCGGGAAGATCACGGATGGATATATCATCCACATACCCTTTATTACCCAAAACTCCGATCGCTGTTCTTTCACTACCGGGAATGGACGACGCCTGCAAACCCATTTTCTCCACTGCCGTAATCACAGCACCGATTTGTTTGGAAGTGGCATTGCGATGCATGACTATCAACATGAATTTATTATCTCCTCGTAATATTTTGTTTTCTTTTTAAAACATTAAAATAAAAATTTCATAAAATATAGCAAATAATTGTTGCCTTTTAAGTATCTATTATAAAATAACTAAAATGATCATAGGATAGCAGACATAAGTTTCTCAGTGTTTATGGCTACCTTATTGTAAACATCTATATTTTTTTATCACATATTAAATTAATGTTCAGCCGTTTTTTGATTATTTCCGAAGGTGATAAAAGTTGGATTTTATTTTGAGTGCTGTATATAATCCGCCAAGCGGTTAACAGATGTAATTGATCAGATTCAATATTTTCTAACTGAATACCAAACAAATGGCTCGCCAATGAAGATGAAATCATTTGAATTCAATTTGCGGGAACTTGCCGGATCTATGGGTGATTTCGGAACGCTATTTCCTTTGGCTATAGGTTACATTGCCGTCTGTGGTCTCAATCCGGCAGGATTCCTTGTTATGATGGGTGTGGCCAATATTTTTACTGGACTTATCTATCGGCTCCCTATGCCCATTGAACCCATGAAGGTATTGGCGGTTGTCGCCATTGCCCAGCATTGGACGCCTTCAATGATTTATGCATCCGGATTTGCTATGGGTGTAGTCTGGTTATTCTTTGCAGTAACAGGCATCATCGGCTGGGTATCAAGGATTACACCAAATTCCGTTGTTCGGGGGATACAGATTACTCTGGGTGTAATGTTGGTTATTGAAGCTTTAAAATGATCTCCAATGGCTGCTCGGAACTATTTCCATTCTTATCGTTATAATATTTCGTCAGAATCGTTATGCACCTGCGGCCGTTGTCCTCATGGTGCTTGGCCTTGCCATCATGTTCTTCAAAGGTCAATTTAATCAGATCAGTCCTCCATGTTTTCGTTTACCGATCATTACGACTTTCAGTATCCATGAAGTCTGGCAATCTCTCGTTCTTGCAGGATTTGCCCAGATACCACTGACCATTACGAACGCCGTAATAGCGACAGCCGCACTCATTAAGACGTACTGGCCGGATAGAGCTGTTAGCGAAAAACAGCTTTCGTGGAATCAGGGTATTATGAACGTAATTTTGCCTTTTTTCGGAGGAATGCCTACTTGCCATGGCGCCGGAGGACTTGCCGGTCAGTATTATTTCGGAGCACGGACAGGGGGGGCAAACATTTTTGAAGGTCTGATTGAAATCTCTTTGGGATTATTTCTGGCCAGTTCCATCGTTGGACTTTTTGCCTTTTTCCCCACAGCTATTATCGGTGCAATGATGCTTCTCGTTGGTATCGAACTAACCAAATTTGCCAAAGGCATTCGAATAAACAAGGATCTCATCCCGATGGCGTCAACCGTCATCGTCTCTCTGGTTGGCAATATGGCCTATGGATTCCTAATCGGGCTGATGGTGTATTATCTGATCGAAGTTTCCTTTAATAAGAAAGGTCACGTTAGATGACAAACTCGGCAGCCTTGGTATCAATTGTTTGGATTAAAGGTATAAGAAAAAATCAGCCAATTATTCCCGACGCAAGGCATGAACTGCGGTAGCCTTAAAAGAAGCGAATATAGTAGAACCTTCACATATATCCAAATCATCACAGGACGGAATGGTAACATAGGCAACCAGAGAGAAGCCGCAATCCAGAATCACTTTATAGAAAAAAGCATGTCGGATGATTTTTGATATTTTTCCCTCAAAGATATTGCGGGCACTGATTTTTTCGGGCGATTCCTTTGATACAATAATATTTTCCGGTCTTAAACAGCAGTATACTATTTGTCCCGGCAAGAAATCGCCCACGGCCTCAATAGTTTTTCCAGATACAGAAATATTCATTAATCCAGCAGTGCTGCTTTGGACAGTTCCTTCTAATATCGTTTCCGTTCCGACAAAGTTCGCTACAAATTCGGAGTCCGGTTGATTAAATATCTGAGCTGTGGTTCCCGATTGAATAATTTTTCCTGCAGCCATTACGGTCACGTCCTGCGCTAAACGAAGCGTTTCTTCCCGGTCATGCAGCGCCATCACAGCCGTTATTTTTGTTTCCTCCAGGATATGACGCAGATCTTCCATAAGACTTTCTCTCGTTGGTGGATCGAGAGAACTAAAGGCCTCATCCATCATGATCAATTCCGGTTTCAAGGCAAATGCCCGAGCCAGAGATACCCTTTTGGCTTCTCCTCCCGAAAGTGTTTTGGCCGAGCGCTTTGCCAGAGAAGTGATCCCGAAGTATTCGAGTGACTCATTAACACCCTTTTCAATTTCACTGCCCGTCAGATGCCGGAATTTTAAACCCAAGGCTATATTCTTATAAACGGACGTATTGAGCAGTAAGGGTTCCTGGAAAACAACAGAAATTCTTCGGCGCATATCAGAGCGGCTGGCACGGCTATCCACGGGATTTCCCCGATAGTAAATCTTTCCGTGATCCGGTTTTAATAAACCCGCCATGGTTAAAAGAAGTGTTGACTTGCCTGCGCCGTTTGGCCCGATAAGAGCCAGCACTCTTCCCTGCTGAACGTGCAATTGAGGGATATCCAGCACGGTCACGCCGCCGCGCCGCAAAATTATATTTTCTATCTTCATCATAGCTTCTGGATTCATCGAGGATGCTGCCTTTGCTGTATTTGCGTAAGCAGCGCATTGATAGTGAAAGCAACAAGCAAAAGAATAATCCCCAGCGCGATGGCAATGTCAAAATTCCCTTTGCCGGTTTCCATCACCGTTGCGGTGGTCAGCACGCGTGAATATCCTTTTATATTTCCACCGACCATAATGGAAGCGCCGATTTCAGAAATAACGCCTCCGAAGCCGGCCATGACCGCTGCCAGAAGAGGCAGTCTTGCTTCTTTAATTAATACCCATACCATCTGCAAACGGCTTGCGCCCAGAGATAAAATCTGCAGACGGAGGTTCGGCGGAAGGTTTTGTATAGCAGCCAAAGATATGCCCATAACAATCGGCGTGGCGATTATTGCCTGCGCGACAATCATGGCATAAGGCGTGTAGAGAATTTCCAGGAAGCCGAACGGACCGCTTCGCCAGATCATCATGGTGACGAAAAGACCAACGACAACCGGCGGCAGTCCCATTCCCGTATTGATTAAACTGATAACGAGTCTTTTGCCGTAAAAATTATTTAAAGCAACAGCCGTCCCGATGGAAACTCCGATAAAAAGGCTGATGAACGTGGCTGTCCCTGATATTTTCAAAGACAGCCACGTTATTCCCATGACTTCAGGATCAAAACTGATGATCAACTCAAAAGCTTTGATGAACCCCTGAACAATTAAATCCATTTTATAAAACCTGTAACATTTCCACTTAAATTATTTACCCAAATCTTCCACTTTTTTGCCGGCATCCGGGAAGAACAAAGGCGAACCGTACTGGTTAACACCAAAGGTCTTGATAATTTCCTGTGTTTTCTTGGAAACCATGAAATCGGCAAAAGCCTTGGCGCCGACTGCATTGGCTTTCGGCCACTTGGCGCTGTTGACTTCAATCACATGATAGATGTTCAGCAGGGCCGCATCGCCTTCCACTAAAATAGCCAGAGACAGAGATTTCTTCATTGCCAGATAAGTACCGCGATCAGCCAGCGTGTAACCTTGTTTCTCGGAGGCAACATTTAAAGTCTGCCCCATGCCCAATCCTGTTTCCTGATACCATTTCTGCCCTTCTGGCTTGATACTGGCATTTTTCCACAATTTCTTTTCCTGAGAGTTCGTTCCAGAGTTGTCGCCCCGTGATAAAAACAAAGCGCCAGCTTGAGCGATCATTTTCATGGCTTCAGTAGATGATTTTACACCTTTTATTTTTGCCGGATCGGCCGCCGGACCCAGGATAACAAAATCATTGTGCATGACCAGCTGTCTGTTTACGCCAAAACCGTCGGCAATAAATTTCTTTTCGGCATCCGGGGAATGCACGAGCATAACGTCGGCCTCACCTCTTTCCCCCATCTTCATGGCCTGACCGGAACCGACAGAGATCGTTTTCACAAAGTAACCTGTTTGCTTTTCAAATATTGGAAGTAAAACATCGAGCAAGCCCGAATCCTGGGTACTTGTGGTTGTAGCGAGAATGATATTTTTCTGTTTGGGCGCGGCTTTCGCGCCAAAAACATTTGATATCCCGAATGCGAAAAGCACCGAGGCTATCAATAACGTCATTATAACTTTGGTGTTCCTGAAAACTTTCATGATCCTTCTCCTTTATATTAAAAAATTTAATTATTTTTTCTTTGCTTTCTGCCATTCCACGGAATTGGGGAAGAAAAGCGGTGAGCCATATTTATCCTTGCCGAAATCACGAATGATCAACTGGCCTTTTTTCGGCGAGGTCAGCCATTTGACAAAAGTTTTGGTGTCTTTAACGTTGACTTTGGAGCATTTGGTTTTATTGACCGGTATCAGGGAAATGAAATTCAAAAGCGCCTCATCGCCTTCAACCAGAATTTCCAGTTTGATCTGATCTTTGACGGACAGGTAAGTTGCCCGGTCAATGACCGTGTAGGCTTCTTTCTGATCCGTGTATTTGAGGGTGGGGGCATTACCCTCGGCACCTTTTTCATAAATGACGTACCAAGTACCTTCCGGCTTGCTTATGCCGGCTTTACTCCAGAGCTCCATTTCCGCCACATGCGTTCCTGATTTGTCGCCGCGACTGATAAATGAAGATTTGTTGAACATAATTTTATTTAATGCTTCTGCGGCTGATTTTGTTCCTTTAATGCCTGCCGGATCGGCCGCCGGTCCTACAATCACAAAATCATTATACATCAGAGGGATTCTTTCGGCGCCGAAACCGTCGGCAATAAATTTTTCTTCCAGAGATTTGGCGTGAACCATCACCAGGTCGATATTGCATTTACGGGCGATATCCAGTGCCGCTCCGGTGCCGGCGCCCACATGACGCACACGAATACCGGTTTCTTTTTCAAACTGATCTTCCAGCGCGCTGACAATACCGGCATCAATCGGCCCGATGGTGCTGGATAAAAATACAAACTTGCTGCCATCAGCGGCCAATGCCAAAGATGACCAGACCAAAATCAACAACAATGTCAATTTTCCAATAAACCCTCTCATTTTTTCATCCTCCTTACGTTAATTTATGCTCGTTAATATTTTGTTATGAATAAAAAATACGCCCCGTATCTTTAAAATCGTAATTGCCGATTTTACTCACACGGTTTTTAAATTGATCGGATTTCAGTGCCTCCATAAAGGTCTGAACAGCCGGTTGGAAGAAAGTGTTCTTATCGAGAATCATATCAAAACGTTCACTGATTAACGGTAGAAAATTCAAGTCCAGTATTTTCGCTACGGCGGCAGACGCAATGCCGACATCCGCTTCGCCGGACACCAGAGCCAGACCGACTTCGAAATGCGTGTAAACTTCATTATCATAACCCTTAATATCATCACCGGATATGCCTCTTTCTTCCAATTCACGATCGACAAGAAGTCTGACGCCGGAACCTTTCTGACGATTGATGAAGCGAACCTTTTTATGGGTGAGGCTTTCCCATCCTTTGAAAATACCGACCCTGGATTTCACAACCATAAAACCCACCTGGCGATAAAACATATTCACGACAACAGGATGCGTTTCAGAACAGTACTGCTTCAAGTAGGGTGTATTGTAATCTCCCGTTTGCGGATCAAGAAGATGAGAAAAAGCAATGTCCGTCAATCCGGTATTGAGAGATTGAAGACCGCCCACACTGCCGGTATTGGCTGAAAAAATATTAAAATCAGGATGATCTTTTTTGACGGCTGTCAGCAGCATATCCAGGACCGGATCATTACTGCCCGCCGCCAGTAGGGCGCCTTCAATGCGATTTATTTTCTTCCTGACCTGCTGTAAAGAATCCTGCGCACGGCTTTCAATCCAGTCGTCAATGAGCCTCTTCGGAAAAATCCACTTGCCGGTCACCCGGGAGCAGGGAATCTTGGAAGCCTTGATGAGCAGATAAACCTGTTTTTCGTGAATATCGAGATACTTGGCAACCTCTTTGGTATTCATCAATTCACCGGACATAGATCTCTCCTCTTAATGTATGACCTCATAAACAATATGCCTTAATATTTCAAGAAATATTTCTTAAATTATCACATATTCTTACCAATTATCATAATTTATGAACCGCTACAATTATATTGACCTTGTCTTGCAAATTGGGTATTTACAAAGCCATAAATTTTCATCAAGCGATTAAAGCGCTGCTCAATAATCTGAAACGAAAAAGGAGACTGAAAAAAATGAGTACGGAGATCAAAGCCCCGATGACCGGTAAAATCATCAGTATTGCTGTGCATAACGGAGATAAGATTAATGCCGATGATGAAGTCATCATCATGGACGCCATGAAAATGGAAATTCCGGTATGTGCTCCCGAAGGTGGAACCGTAAAAGAAATAAAAGTTAAAGAAGGTGATTCCGTTAAAACGGATCAGGTTCTGATGATCCTTGAATGAAATAGAATAATCTTCCAGAAACTCGACAAGGATTGGACCCATGAAAGGATTATTTGCGCGAAAACCGCTTGAGCTGATTGTAAAAGAACCGGAAATCGAACAACATCAGCTTAAAAGGGTTCTTGGACCATGGGGTCTGGTCAGTCTGGGCATAGGCGTTATTATAGGCGCGGGAATATTTGTTTTATCGGGACAGGCTGCGGCAAACTATGCTGGCCCGGCAATCATTCTTTCATTTATCATTTCAGCAGTCGGCTGCGCTCTGGCAGGCCTCTGCTATGCGGAATTCGCTTCTATGATTCCGATTTCCGGCAGCGCTTATACGTATGCTTACGCTACCCTGGGAGAATTTCTTGCCTGGATCATCGGCTGGGACCTGGTTCTGGAATACCTTTTCGGAGCGTCTACCGTAGCGGTTGGCTGGTCAGGATATGTGGTAAGTTTTCTAAAGGATTTTGATATCGTCATACCTGCATTTGTGTGCCAGGCCCCGCTTTCCTATTCCCTTACAGACGGCTGGAGTACAACCGGTGCAGTTATCAACTGCCCGGCTATTTTCATAGTCGGACTCATGACGACACTTCTGGTCATAGGCATCCGTGAGTCGACATCAGTTAACAATTTCATCGTACTTGTCAAGTTAATGGTCATTGTTCTCTTCATAGGTGTGGGAATATTTTTTATCAGGTTTGCCAACTGGTCACCCTTCCTGCCTGCCAATACGGGCGAGTTTGGATCCTTCGGTTGGAGCGGGGTATTACGCGGCGCAGGTGTAATTTTTTTCGCCTACATTGGTTTTGATGTGGTCTCCACTGCGGCACAGGAAGCGCGCAATCCCCAACGCGACATGCCGATTGGCATTCTGGGATCGCTAGTCGTCTGCACTATTATTTTCATTCTTATGACCGGTGTTCTGACCGGTATCATGAAATATACCGAACTGGCCGTTCCAGACCCCATTGCTGTTGCCGTCAATGCTGCGGGACCCGGAATCGCGTGGCTGAGACCGTTCATTAAACTCGGTGCCATTGCCGGACTGAGTTCCGTTGTTCTTGTCCTGCTGATGGCTCAGCCGCGGGTCTTTTTCACCATGGCGCAAGACGGTTTACTGCCCAAAGGATTTGCCCGTGTGCATCCACGTTACAAAACACCATACATACCAACTATTCTGACAGGATGCGTTGCGGCAATCGTTTCCGGCCTCTTTCCCATTAATATTCTCGGAGAATTGGTTTCCATAGGAACCCTACTGGCATTCACCATCATCTGTATTGGTGTACTTGTGCTGCGCTACCGTAATCCTGAAATGCCTCGCGTGTTTCGCACGCCTTGGGTTCCGTTCGTTCCCGTAGCCGGCGCCATTGTGACTTTGCTCCAGATGGCATTTCTTCCTTTTGACACCTGGCTTCGTCTCTTTGTCTGGATGGCAATAGGATTCGTTATTTACTTTTTTTACAGCCGTAAACACAGCAGACTGAGAATGTTGTCACCGGAAGAATGAATGAGAGATAATGCCTATGCAACTGGAAAACGATTTATACGCCATTGATAAAACACTGCTGGTTAAAACCGGTCAGGTCATCCATCGCAACCAGTTAAAGCATATAGCGGAATTATCGGGAAAACAAGTTTACAAGCCGATAAAAGATACCTGGCTGATGCAAGACTTGATCCAGACTTTTCAAGATAAACGCTATCTAAATATTTTACATCCTCCGAAAATCAATAAAAAAGTCATTCATTCCATCAAGCATCTGAAAATACCGGAAAAAATATTTTTGGAACTCGCTTTTATGAAAAAAAAATCGCCCTATACTTATCATCACATTTTAGTCATCGCCATTGTTACAGCCAAAATATCTCTGGATTATTCAATCAAATATGTCTTTGAAACGGAAATGGCCATCGTTCTGAGCCTTTTTCATGATCTTGGTAAATCACGCATTGCCAACAGGGTTCTGAACAAGAAAACACCTTTGACGATTCAAGAACGAAAAATACTCAGCACGCATCCATTGATCGGATACATACTCCTGCATTACTATTTCGGCAGCAGTCATCATCTTTTTGATTTCTCTTCCTATCAGCATCATGAAAGACTTGACGGTTCCGGTTATCCACTCGGGATCAAGAGAATAAACAAGTATGCTCAGCTTATTGGTGTCGTTGACACGCTGGACGCCTTGATCTCTGATCGTCCCTATAGAAGCAGACCCTTCTCGCTGCGAGCGGCAATAGATTTTCTGCTGGAAGAAGCAGACAAAGGGAAATTCAACAAGGGTCTGGTGAACGCGTTAATTATTTATTCCCGCCGGGAGACACCCGGCGCCAAAATTGTCATCGGCGAAAAAGGGCGCGACAAAGCTCCCGAAAAAAATTCTTACGGCAAAATCGCTAAATCATAAAATCCTTGTGCCGTTTAGAAACAGGTAGACTAGCTGGATGGCATCAGACGTTGTCTCTTTATTGAACCCGATTGAAAAATATCGGGAAATGATTGTATTTCGACTTATCCGCGCGTCGACGGGAAAGTTGTTTTAGATTCCAGCCAGCGCTTGATACGATTGGCATCTCCGATGCGCGTCAATTTACCCTGTGAATCAAGCAACACGATCAGTAAAGATCTTTTCCCTACATTCGCCTGCATAACCAGACAGCGACCGGCATCATCCGTATATCCGGTTTTGGAAAGACCTATTTGCCATTGGGAATTCTGAACCAATTGATTGGTGTTATGAAATTCCAATGTCCGCCAACCGGTATTGATAACAGCTTTTTTGCAAGTCGTAAATTCACAGATAAGACCGTACCGGTAAGCGCTGTCCACTAAACGCGCCAGATCGCTGGCTGAAGATACATTCCCTCTGGAAAGTCCGGAAGTATCCTGAAAATGCGTATCCAAAAGACCTAAGGAACGCGCTTTATCATTCATGGCCCTGATACAGGCGCTAAAGCCTCCCGGATACTTTCTGCCCAGAGCGTGAGCACAACGATTATCTGAAGACATCAAAGCAAGCAGTAATGCTTCTCTGCGCGTCAGATAGGTGCCGACAGGAATGCGGGAACGTGAATGCAGAAGCGTATCAATATCCTGTTCCTCTATTCTAAATGATTCTTCCAGATTCAGGTTGGCATCAAGTATCACCATGGCCGTCATTAGTTTTGTGATTGATGCAATGGGCAATATTGCCCGGGCCTTTTTTTGAATCAAACATTCACCGGTCCGCTGATCTTCCACCAGGGCCACAGCAGATCCTAAAATAAGATTACCGGTATTTTTTCTGCTATGAACATTTGAAGGTTTCTTGTGATGAACAGTTGCATGTTTTTTATTGTGAACCGCGAAATGTTTTTTATAATGTTTTCGATGATGGGATATTTTTTTTGTGGATTTTGAAAATCCGTCGGATAGCGGGAACAACAAAACAGCAATACATAATATTACGATTAAAAAAGTCTTATTGTACTTACTCCCCATTATTGCTCCGTTATGTTAAAAATATGAATCAACATCTCAATATTTAAAATTTATTGTATATTACATATTTTTTTTAATTAAGTCAATTTTCAGTTTATAAATTCGCAGAATTTCATGACGTTCATCTCTTTCACGCATGCAATTAATGACGCGACTGTCTGACCAAACAATCCTGGTATTCTTGAAAGTCGTGTATTATATTACCCCTGAACTTTAAAATCATCGCGAGACATGAATGAAACAGATTTTGATTTTTATATTTAACATCATTTTCTCCATATTCTTATTGCAGCACGTCTGTTCAGCCCAACCTGTTGATTTGCGTATTCTTTATCTGAATGACTTTCACGGTTTTGCCGAACCTTATCAAACCGCTGGCAATCAGGAGCAACTGGGAGGCATCGCTTTTCTAGCTGCAGAAGCCAATCGACTGCGGCAAGAACGTTCGGCTTTGTTCCTTTCGGCGGGAGACATGATTCAGGGCAATCCGTGGACAAATCTCTTCGAGGGAAAATCGACCATTGAAATCATGAATCTGATGGAATTTTCCGCCATGGTAACGGGCAATCATGAATTCGACTACGGACAGGATGTGCTTCAAAAAAGAATTCAGGAGGCCCGCTTTCCCGTTCTGGCCGCCAATATTCAGGGCGTAACCGGTATTAAACCGTATGTGATTAATGAAATAGCCGGTTTAAAAGTAGCCATTATCGGATTGATCACCGAGGAAACGCCTGTGACAACACATCCCAGAAACGTCAAGGGACTGAAGTTTTTACCGGCAGCAGAAATAGCTAAAAGAACCATAGACGAATTACGCAACAAGTCTGATTTGGTAATTGTTCTTTCCCACCTCGGTTTACCGGCTGATGTTCAACTGGCCAAAGCGGTCCAGGGCATTGATCTTATCGTCGGCGGTCATTCCCACACCCGGGTTGAAAAACCGATAAAAATTGAGAATACTTTGATTGTGCAGGCCTGGGAACATGCCAAAGTGCTTGGCATCCTCGATTTAACCATTCAGGACAAAAAAATTATTCACTATGCCGGACAACTGTCTGTTATCCAGCCTGATAAAAACAAAGCAGATCCGTTGATATTAGAGATCGTCAACCGTTATCAAAAGCAAACCGACGTTATGCTCAATGAAGTTATTGGAGAAACCCGGGTGGATCTTGAAGGAAAAGGTTCGCGGTTTCAGGAAACCAATTTGGGAAATCTGATTGCTGATATTCTTAGAGAGGAAACCAAAGCTGATCTGGCCATGATTAACGGCGGGGGCATCCGGTCCGATATTTTAAAAGGTAATATCCGCATGAAAGATATATTTTCTGCTCTGCCTTTCACCAATCATCCCGTCGTTCTGAAAGTCAGCGGGCAGGAAATCAAAGATATATTTGAATACGGTGTTTCCGATCCGGATCAAACGGGAGGTCGGTTTCCTCAGGTATCCGGCATTATCGTTTCCTTCAACCCGGCTCATCCTGGCGGTCAAAAGGTCATCGACATAAAAATCGGCAATCGTCCTCTGCGTACGGATGCTTACTATACACTCACCACCAATGATTTTTTAGCCGCCGGTGGTGATGGATATACCGTTTTCAAAAAGATCATGGAAAGTAGAGACGATGGTTCGACTCAAAGCAGTCGGGTTATCCTGTTTGATTCCGGACGTGAAATAAGGGATATGGTCATTGATTTTATCAAAGCAAAAAAACGGGTCTCCGCGAAAGTGGAAGGCCGAATTCAGAAGGAGAAATAAATTATGCGCATCTGGCTGAATGAACAACCACTGAATCTCGCAACCGGCATGAAAATCCGTGATGCCCTGATTCAAGCCGATCTTCTTCATGAAATTGAAAAAGGAGGTAAGGTCTTTGATGAATGGGGCAACGAAGTCGGTTTAGACGGGGCATTGCAAAATGAGTGTCATTATACCTTGAAAACAAATTGCAAATAAAAGCGGCAACCTTAAATTTTCGGAATGCCGCTTTCTTTAATATTTGCGCTCTTGAACGTTCGGGGTATTTTCAACCCGCTTCTTTAATAGATAGGTGGAATATGCTGATTGACTGCATCCCTATCCATTTTTCGTTTTTCATCTTTTTTCGAACGCTCCTTCATCTTTTTTTCTTTCTCTTTCTGCTCTCGTTTTTCCTGTTCTTGCTTGTAACGCTCGTCTTTTTGTCTCAGTTTTTCTTCCTGTGAACGTTTTTTCATTTCCTGCTTATTGCGTTCTTCCTGCTCTTTTAGTCGATACTTCTGTTCGCGCAATTTCTGTTCCTGTTTTAAGCGATCCTCTTTCTGTCTCATCTTTTCCTGCTGTTTGAAGTTTTCCTGCTCCTGCCTGTAGCGGTCATCCTGCTCCTTCTGTATCTCTTTCTGCTTGCGACGTTCCAGCTTATAATAGGTATCCGGGTGAGCAATATGATGATGCTGCTCCAGTTTCCGGCGATGTTCATAGAATTCAGGTCCACGGACTCTGTAATTCGGTCTGCTTGAGCGTATGTCATGCGCCGAAATTCTTCTTCCATGATCATACCACCGTTCACGATGATGGCGATGGCCACCTTTCCAGAACACAATATCTACAAATCCATTGTCAACCTCATAGGTGAAATAGTCGAAGGCAAATGTCACAGATATCGGTGGCGTATAGTACACGGGCTCACCATATTCTATCGGAACATCCACATAATCATCATAACCGTAACCATAGCCATATGGATCTTCATAGGTGGTGGCCGTTGAAGTAGTGTTCACCGGCACGGGAACAGGAATACAAGCCGATATAGTAAGAACAAAAATAAATAACATTAAAATTTGTATTTTTCTTGTCATGAATAGTCCTCTTTTACCGGGAAATTTTTTATTAAAAAACCCATCTCTCTGATCTCATATCATAAGCCACTTTAATCCTTTTCTTCCACGAGTTCCTGCAAAATATCCTGCAAATACGGACGGTCCCGGTGTCCTGTATATTTAGCCGGAAATTTGATCAGTCGGATTTCGGCGTATTTGACGATTCCACCGGCTTTCAGGTCTTCATAATCCTTGATCAGCCTTTTATCGATCCTGTCACGAAACGCGCTTAAATCTTTGGTAGCGACGTATTTGGTCAGCACAACTCCCACTCGCATATCCTTGTCTATAATGCTGTTATCGATATAGGGCATGTCATAGAAAGTTATTACAAATGACGGCGCTTTGAAGCCCTGGTCAGAAGCCTTTGTTTTCTGATACTCCAGAGCGATTTCCACCTTGCCGTCATCAAGACTGTGCGCTTTTATTTCCAACGGAATACTGTCTCCATTGCTATCCGTAGCGCTCTCATCCTGAATAACTTGCAGATGACCATCCTTATCTTCCATCAGCGTAATCGTCTTGACCACTGTGCCCGGCAGCGACGCCAGCGCATTGAGCTGCTTGACGGAAAGATTTCTGCCGATGCGCCGCAACTCGGAGCGCAAGGCAAAGTAATTTTTTTGAGAGACGTCTGAATAAACTTTATCATTGTATATTTTTGAAGTCAGATCACCATCAAGTTCTTCAAAAAGGGGTTTGATATCCACCGTGTCGAAATTACGTGAAAGAACATCAAGGAACATCACCCTCTGCTTGATGAGGCGAACATTATCGGGATTGTTGGTGGAATTAACATCTTTACTGAACATTGCCGTAAAGAGCATCTGAAACATATTGGCGCGAATGGAATTATCCGAGCTTTCACGCTCCGTCATAATTTTGGTGTAAACCTCGCGCATCTCGGACGTTTTCGTCATCTGCGCCTGCTGGTAACTGTAAACCGAACCCATGATCGCCACCGTGGCGGCAATGAGCGCCGGCCCCAGCGCCTGCATAATATCCCACAGATCTTTTTTCTTGGGTGATCCCGCTGGTTTTTCAGGTTGTTCATCAGCCATATTCTGAAACCTTTTTATCGAACTTATTTAAGACGGAAATCACGCCTTGTTTCGCCCGGGCCGACAAAGATTTTCCATTCATCTTTGGCGCCGACCACAACAACATAAGACCCCGGCTTGATGTCCTTGAAAGCATAAGAACCTTTTTTATCCGTAGCCACCGGTTCTCCGACCTGCGCCCCCTTGTCATCCTTGAGCGTTACTTTTGTTTCCAGCGGTTTACCGGCTTTATCGGATACGATTCCGTAAAGATTGGCCGCATAGATTGTTGTCGCCGTCAAGATTCCCATGATCACTAAAATTGAGATAAATAGTTTTTTCATAATAAACCTCCTTTAAAAAGCGATTTTAATATAGGTACGATCACATGGCATGTCAATGATTTTTTAGTGACACTCGCTGAGAGCAAACGCGTAGTGCGGCTCAAAGCGTTAGTGGAACTATCCTAGGAGCGCAGCGACGCAGGATAGTGAGTCCCAAATTTCAGAAGCGTGTAGACTATGTCGTTATTCTTGTCTCGGCTTTCTTAAGCAGCGGTAGAAACGCTGTGCGTTTGTTCTCCACTAATTCAAAAACCGAACGAACACACTGATGCACGCACTGACCGCAACCGATACATTTTCCGGTGTTCAGTTCCACTTTTTTATTCACGACCTTTATCGCTCTGGTCGGACAATACTTCTCACACTTCCCGCATCCCGTGCATTTGGCATCATCTTGGATTTTCGCTTCATAATAACAACGGTAACGCAGAGGCGTGGCGCCCGTATTGTACGTGCGAAAAATTCCGCAGCAATCCCAACAGCAATTACACAGACCGATTTGCGGCAGCTTCGTATCATCCATTTCGTGAAACACCGTATGCACCGCACCGCAATCTCTTGCTTTCTGGATAATGTCAAAAGCTTCTTCTTTGCTGATCTGACGCATATATCCGAATTTCATGTAGGTCTTGATTCTTTCGCCGAAGCCCATGCACCCGATATCATCGGGCATTTTAAAGCGGCAGGGATCACCCACATTCGCCTTGATCTGCCGGCACATGCAGGCCTTAAACTGACCGATGATGCTTTTAGTGCCATATTCTAAAATCATATCATTTATGGAATTGGTTGGATAAATTCCGGAATCCGGCACGGTTATTTTTTCATCAATAATGACGGTGGATTTTCCCTTGGCATTCTTTGATTCACGAACCATCCCGACACTTTGATTGGATAGATTCGCATATTTTCCCATGACATTCATGATATTCCGGAGGGGGAAAATATTATAATTGCGCATCGTATCGAGAAAACGCATATACCTTTGCGCAAACTCCTTTTCCTCCGGTTTACCGATCAGGTATGAAACCTGCCCTTCGAACCAGCCCACCACAAAAGGATGCAGGGTATATTGCTCTGCGGACGTTTCGGGATTTTTTATTCCGATAAACGCCTTTTTTTTCAGAGATTCGAAGTTGACCTTGAATTTTTCGCTGCTCATGCCACTGAGCGCTGCAGCCTGTTCATAGGTGTATAAATCCGCGCCCATTTTCAACAAAAGATTGAGTTCCTCCGGCTCAATCACCAGGTCAAGCATTTTGAGAACCGGATCCAGCGGAGGCCAGAATCTTCTATTCTGCCGGTTCATCAAAAGAACTAGCTTTCTGAGATCGCTCTTTCGGTTTCGCAGGGAAACTTTATCATGGTTGGCCATATCTGATCCTGAAAAGGTTTTGTAACAAAACACACACCGGAGTTCTTATAACGCGACGGTCAGACCCTTGTCCCGCAAATACTTTTTCACATCCTGGATTTTCAGCAGGCGGAAATGAAAAACCGAAGCGGCCAGCAATATCGTTGCGCCGCCTTTAACGACTGCTTCGTAAAAATCTTCCAGTTTGCCCGCGCCGCCGGAAGCCACGACCGGCAAGGTCACGGCATCGGCAATTGCCCTGGTAAAAGGAATATCGTAACCGGCTTTGGTCCCGTCACCGTCCATACTCGTGGGTAGAATCACACCGGCACCCATTTCCTGACAGGTTTTTGCCCACGCGATGGCGTCCTTGGCCACAGGCAACGTTCCGCCGGAAACAACCAGTTCAAAACCGGATGGCATCTGCGTGTTTCTTTTCGCGTCAATCGCCACTGTGATTTTATCTTTACCGAATTTGTCAGCAGCCTGACGAATGAGCGAAGGATCTTGCACCGCGGCGCTGTTCATGGAAACCTTTGAGGCTCCCGCCGATAAAACCATATCGATGTCGTCCAGAGAAGCAATGCCGCCGCCGACCGTGAGTGGAATACTGATGACTCTGGAAACATTCTTGACCCATTCCAGTCTTGTCTTGCGGTTTTCCAGTGTGGCGGCGATATCCAGCATGGCCAGTTCATCGGCGCCTTCGGCCTGATAAAAGGCGGCGTTTTCCACGGGATCGCCCGCTTCTTTAATATCAACAAAATGAACTCCCTTGACCACCTCCTCTAATCAAACCGGGCCGATAATATTTTTTTCACCAGCGAAATGATACTGGGAAATTGCGCCAATATCTCCTGATAACTCCGGCGTCCCACCATCACCTCAAACTGCATCTGCCGCAGTCGGGCATTATTCATGATGGCATTAAAGGTGGCCTGTTGAAACGCATTGAACGGTATCGACAACTTCCAGGCCGCTTTGAGTTCGGGTAGAATGCTGCTGCTTAAAGCATTTTTATAAGCTCCGGCGGCGTTTTCGTTGGACGGTAGGGTCTTGATGATGGCGCGGGCTGCCTCCTCCCCGCTTTTCAAAGCGTAGAAAATTCCCTCCGCTGTAATCGGGTCAATGAAAGAAGCGGCATCACCAGCCAGCAGAATATTGCCGCGGCAAAAAGGCCTTCTGGTCAGGGGCGAAAAAAGCGGAATGCCATGACCTCTGGCTTTGTCTGCTAGCTCTCGGGGCAGTCCCAGAGAACCCAGAAAATCCGCAAGCAAACCACGGGCGCGGTGTGCCTGTTTCATCGGCAAGCCGAGACCGATGGACGCATCTTTGCGTCGTGGGAATATCCAGGCATAGCCGTCAGGAAAAGCGCCGAAATAGAAACCAAGTTTATGAAGATGTTCCTTCACAACGGCAAATTCATCGGACACATGGACCTCCAGACCGATATCCGCCGGACGTGAATTGTATCCCCAGAGATGCGCTGTCACGCCATGAGCTCCATCGGCGCCGATTAAAGCCCGGCAGCGATAGACACGCAGGTTCGTTTTGACCTCTATGACTTTATCGATTTCGGAAATGGAGAGAACTGATTCTTCTTCGTGAATCTGAGCGCCTGCCTGGCCCGCCCGCTGAGCTAAAAGGTGATCAAAGACCGGCCGGTTCACGACAAAGCCCACAATGTCTTCGCCGGATATTTCCACACGTTTGCCCCGGAAATTGATCACCGCGTTTTTTATTTCCTGCTCGATGGCGGATGAATAATCAAAATCCAGAAGCTGGATCACTTTGGCGGAAATCCCCCCCGCGCAAAGCTTCCGGCGCGGCATCTTTTTCTTCTCAATGGCCAGTGTAGAAATGCCCGCACGCGCGAGATGACAGGCGGCGTTGGCGCCGGCGGGACCTAAACCGACAACAATCACGTCATAATGTATATCCTGATTGCCTTCGCTCACAAGTTACTCGATGTAATGAAATTTCTTGTACGCATGACAGATCTTATATTGTCCGTCTGTCAATGACCCGGCTGGCCTTGCCCTCCGAGCGCCCGATGGTTTGGGGTTCCACCAGTTTGACCTTCGCTGTAATGCCCAGATACTCTTTCATATCTTTGATGAGGCATTGTTCAAGATGCTGCAGCACTTTAACTTCACCGGCTTCGTCAAACATTCTTTCCGGCACCTCGACCTGAACTTCAAGGGTATCCAGAGTTCCTTTTCTGTCCACAATGAGCTGATAGTGAGGTTCCAGGCCTTCGATGTTAATCAGCACGGATTCGATCTGCGAAGGATAGACATTGACGCCGCGGATGATGAGCATGTCATCACTGCGCCCCATGACACGATCCATCCGGTGAAACGTCCGGCCGCAGCGGCACGGCGTTGTAATCAGACGGGATATATCGCGCGTCCGGTAACGGATCAGCGGAAAAGCCTCTTTCGTCAGTGTCGTGAAGACCAGTTCACCGGGCTCACCGGGCGGCAGGACTTCGCCTGTCTGGGGATGAATCGTTTCCACCAGAAAATAATCTTCAAATACATGCATGCCGTCCTGCGCTTCGCCGCATTCCATCGCCACACCGGGGCCCATGATTTCGGAAAGTCCGTAAATATTCATCGCCTTGATATCAAAAGCGTCCTCAATCTGCCGGCGCATCTGCTCACTCCACGGTTCGGCGCCAAAGATACCCACCCGCAGCTTCAGTGCCCGCATATCAATTCCGATCGCCCTGCCCTGCTCCGCCAGATTCAACGCGTAGGAAGGCGTACAGCAAATCGCCGTCGGACCGAAATCCTGCAAAATCATCAATTGCCATTTCGTGTTGCCGCCGGACATGGGGATAACGCTGGCGCCAAGCTTCTCCGCTCCATAATGAACGCCCAGGCCTCCGGTAAAGAGACCGTAACCGTAAGCATTATGAATAATGTCGCCCTTGGTCAGATTGGCGGCGGCAAAACAACGAGCGATCAGTTCCGCCCAGTTATCGATATCACGTCTCGTGTAGGCAACAACCGTCGAACTGCCGGTCGTTCCTGATGAGGCGTGCAGGCGAACAATGTTGCTCATCGGCGTGGCAAACATGCCAAACGGATAATTATCGCGCAAGTCCTGTTTAGTCGTAAAAGGAAATCGCCTAAGATCATCAAGCGATTTTATGTCATCCGGCTTGACATCGGCTTTGTCGAATAATTTTTTATAAAAACCGACGTTTTGATAAACCCGGTGAACAACCTGCTGTAATCTTTTTAACTGTAGCGCCTCCAGTGCTTCCCGGGGCAGCGTTTCCAATTCTTCATTGTAAATCATGATGTAATTTCTCCTGCCGGTACATTGCGCGTTGTATAACACAATTCCCGATGGCTGAACAGGGAGAAACTATGAAATGAAAGAATATTGAAGCGGAGCGAATGGAACCTTTAGGGAATTTTTGCAGTCTGGCTCACCCGGCGCTTCCGGTAATAATCCTGCGCCCTGGCCAGCGCGCGGATCGCCTGTTCCGGAGATGAATAGGTCATAATCCCCAGTGCGTCCAGATGTTTCACGATGTTGCCTTCACCTTCCATATCAAAACCCACCAGATCAATGACCGGCAAAATCGGTTTGTTAAAATGCCTGATCTGCTGCACGACGAGATCTAAAAGCTGCATCTCGCCGGCTATCATTTTCTGTGCCGGTTGTTCCATGACATCGCGCGGGAGCACCGGAGACTCCAGCCAGCGCCTGGCGCGGGCCGTCATATAGCCCATCCCCAGCAGCAGCACGGCATCCAGATCCATATACTTTAAAAGCGCTTCGACGGAATCCGTAATCATCGAAACCCTGCCCGGTGCGACGAGATCAACGGGATTGCGTCTGCTCCAGAATGGCGGAAGAAAGGTGTCGAGCAACTGAACAACCCGTTCGTCAAGCGGAGGAATCTCCAGACCTGCCGCTTCGCACAGATCAGCGGAGATGACGCCCCAGCCGCCTCCCTGCGTGACAATGCCGATACGTTTTCCCCTGACCTCCGGCTGTGAAAGCAGAAGACCGGCCACATCCACCATTTCATCAACCGTATCCACTAAAATGACATTGGCCTGACGGCACATCGCCCGAAACACGGAAAAACTGCCAGCCAGCGCTCCCGTATGGGACATCGCCGCATCCGCGCCAACTGCTCCTGTGCCTCCTTTCAGCAGCAAAACCGGCTTCACGGCCGATATGCGCCGCATCGTTTCAAAGAATCTTCGCCCCTGGCGGACCCCCTCCACGTAAAGGCAAATCACTTTTGTCTTCTCATCCGTTTCCAGATATTCCAGATAATCCTCTATGGTCAGGTCGGCCTCATTGCCGGAACTGATCAAGCGGCTGATGCCAATATCACGCCGCAAAAACCGGTAGGAAATGGACGTCCCAAGATTACCGCTCTGAGTAACAATAGCAACGGAGCCCTGTTTAAACTCGGAGGCAGTCATCAGCGCCTGCACGGGTGACGGATAAGCGCTGAAAACTCCCATCGTATTCGGTCCCACAAGACGGATACCACCGGCACGGGCAAAGGATATCACTTCCTGCTCCAACGCTTTTCCCTCCGCGCCCGTTTCACCAAAACCGGCCGTGATGATGACTGCCGCATGAATGTCTGCGTCAATGCATTCAAGCAGGGAGTCAGGAACCTTTTCTTTGGGCACAACAACAATGGCCAGATCAATCGGCCGGGGCAGTTCGGCCAGATTTTTATAAATAGGTCTTCCAAACCATGTTCCCCCCTGAGGATTGACGGGATACAAATGACCGGAGTAACCGGCTTTGATGATATGATGAAAAATATTAAATCCCCATTTGGCGGGATTGTTGGACACACCGATAAACGCGATTGCCCTCGGCTCAAACAAAGATTTTAAAAAAAATGGGGTACTCATTAAAAATTATTATATAGCCATTCCTGATAAACGTCTGTTTTGCGATCCGGATGGACTCATATTTTTTCCGTTCAATCTCCGCTCAGTCTCCTCACGGAGATTTAAGCCTTTACCATCAGAAAAAGGCCATTGTCAAGATAGCTGCTGAATGTTCCAGATCTCCCGTTCATCATTGAGGCTTGCGGGTTTTCATATATTCGTGTTCTTCGCCCAGGTGACCGATATATTCGTCAAAAGTCCAGTTGAGGGCCGTCTCCGTGATCACGGCAAATATAATATTCTGAGGATCGGGCAAAACCGCCTTGAAGCTTCTCATCACCTGCAAAACCTGTTCACGTTCCTGTGCATGCACAATCACAATTCTGTATTTACAAAGGTCTGCCGATGTAGATTTCTCATCAGCCTCCTGCTTTTCCGTGCTCTTCAATTCGCCATCTGCCATCATGCTGAGCAATGCATCTCCCACTTTTGCCTTCAGCATGGCTTGAGGCATCGCCATCACTTCCAGTTCTGAAGTACCCTTGTTCACCGCATGAAAAGAATTCCTGCCTTTCTCAATCCACTGCTCCCGCAATCAGCAAGCTCCATTATTTTCATTGACAGCAATCAACGATTTTCTTATTCTATGCCATAAAATGCACAGATTACAGGAGATACATATGGAAGGACTTTTCGGCAAAATTAAAAAAGATGTTAAAAAAGGGCTGGAGGAAGGCATAGCCGCCGTCATGCAGGGGGCGAATGTCGTATCCCTGAAGATGAATGAACTTTCCGAAGAAGGGAAAAAACAGTATAAGATGTTTAATCTGCACGTGCAAATTAAGGATCAGATGAATGAACTGGGCGGCATTGCCTATGCGGCTCTCGAAAACGGGAAAAGTCTGGATGAAGACAAAAAGATAAAAGCAGTCTATAAAAAGATTAAAAAACTGGAATGGCAGCTCAGCAAGTTCGAAGATGTGCATCAAGTAAAGGTCGCGTCAGCAAAAAAGGCGGCCAAGAAGACCGCCCCCGGAAAGACAACTAAAAAATAATTTTCTTAAAAAAGATACCCCTCAAGTTCTGCAGTCCTTGAGGGGTATGGAAGGGGTTTGGAGGGGTTTAATTTTAACAGATCATTTTTTTATCATTGCACAGGGATTCATTCCTCTCCTGTTTCGGTTCGTATATTTCTTAGCTGACAATCGTTTTTACCGCTTCAATAACCGGATTGGTGAAGAGCGCCATCAGGACGGTGTACAGAGCAAATACCCCGACAACCTCACCCACGTACATTTTTTCATATTTGCGTTTTAAAGAAACCATGATTAATCCGCCAACGATCAGGCATCCCAACTGAAAGAACGGAAAGTTGGCCGTTCCTGCAGCCGCATATTCTGCGAATCCGAAAGTTGCCGTCAAAAGAATAACTGCCGCCGTTACGATTGTTGTTGCTAATGTCTTTTTCATGATCTGTTACCTCCTTGCAGGTAATTTGTTTTAATGAGACCCAAGTTTCAGAAACGAAGTGCACTGGAACTTGCTGGTCGAATTATCCCTTGCGGAATTTGTCTTTATATAATGAAAAAAACGTGCCAAATTATCCACAAAAACGAATTTATTCATTATCTCATTGAAATATATGGATATTCTAATAGTATCTGTCTGGTGGGCATCCTGTCCAAAATGATAATTTTATCTTTTTTCGTAATGAAATGTTCAAGCCGTTTAATGAAATGTTCAGATTTAATTGTGCCAAATCCAGGTTCCTCATCCCTGGATGCAATCGGCCCGTAAGAAATAACTTATGAATATTAAGATGCTAACTCAATGAAATCCTTACTTTTCAATTTATAATTTTTATGCTACGTTAAAAACAAGAGAGTTTTCAAACAGTTCCCAAGAAAAAAAATGTGAACAGCGGCAAGCCCTGGAAAGAGCAAAACCGAATTCGTATTTGACCTTAATTTTTTATTAATGTTCATTTGGAAAAAAATGAGAGGGGATACTTAATGGACAACTTTGATAAAAGAAAATACATTCGTTACCCTGCCGAGATCAACGAGTTCGTTACAATTTCTTATCTTGATGAAAGTTCCAGCAAGACAGGACAACGCGTCGGCCTTAATCAGAACGAAAGCTTCGATGGATGCTGCGCTGTTTTTGTAGGTGAATTAAATTTCAAACAGGGTCAGGAAGTATTTTGGGAAAGTGGTTCACTTCCCAAAGTCAAAGCTAAAGTGTCCTGGATCTCCAAGCTGGAAGACCAAATTTTCAAGGTAGGTTTTAAGATCATAGGATAACGACTCCCGGAATATCCGGCGAAGCCTTTTCACAGAGCATACGGTCAGACATATTATTGAGGCTGGAATCGCCTGATCAAGGAATATCTCTACTTCTCCAGAACCTCGACCTCCTTCACCTCCGTTATTTGCCATTGTTCTGCGATTTTTTGCAGCGTGAATTCAAGAACAAGCACTTCGTCGTTTCTCTGCCCATCCACGCCGGATGCCTTGACATACGCAGTGGTCAAGGCCTTTGCCTGCGGGAGCTGAAGAGATTCAACCTTCAAATCTTCAAATTTTACAGAAAAATCTTTATAGTAGTTTTTCGCCATCGTCAGATAGGTCGGCACATCATTTTTGGCGACGGTTTGTGAAATTCTGTAGCCGGGAATATTGATCTGGCAGGTATCGGCAATTTTATCCTGCACGCTCTTGACGCGGGTAACCACCGTCAGTTGGCTTTCACCCGGAGACCAGACCAT
>JBATES010000103.1:0-22785 GCA_049664145.1 Smithella sp. | reverse complement strand
AGTCCCAAATTTCAGAAGCGTAGCGTACTGAAATTTGTTGGACGAACTATCCAATCCCGATATATTAGGATTGGGAACAATCCCGCATAGCGGAGGGTATGATAATAATTGTTTCGAAAGCTTGTTTTGAGGTCCTCATACCCGTGATTTTATTCGAGTTCAGTATAGAGCAACGCTTTGTTGAATGTCAAGAACTAACAGGGGTTATCAAAAAATACTATGGGTTAAATTAGCAGATGCTTGGTGAATATAATCATTTAAGTGACTTTTAGTAATAAAAATAATTTTAGCCGGGCAGATGTTAATAATAAATATGTTGTTGATTTAACTAAACAAGGTCTTTTATGATATCGTTATAAGATCATTGTTGTTTTTCTTGGCGTGCAGGATTCAGGAATTAATTTAAGAAAATAACGAATTGCTCAACAGCCTTGAAAAGAATGACCTCTACCCCAGGAGCTTTGGAACTTTCGTGTTTACAAATATCGGATTAAATCCTGCGGAATGGGTGTAGCCAATCAACGGTCTTTACTACAAACCCAAAGGATCGGCAGTCAGAATCCGACCGACGGATATACCATGATGATGAAGAACCTAACGGGAACAACGATGATTCTTGCTTCCAATTTAAACTGGGATTTAATTTATGACACGATTACTAAACAATGGGACTATCACTCTATTAACCATTAAAATGCGGTGGAGATAACAACTTTGCAGGTGACAAAACATCTTCATCCTCCCGTTTTTTCATTTCTGTGGAAAATGATTGATAGTTTTATGCTATTCTGAACTCTTCAGCAGTCGTATTCCAAGTTTTTGCATGCGGCCTCTCAGGGTGTTCGGATGCAATCCGAGGAGCAATGCGGCTCCCTTGGAACCTTCTATCCTCCAGTTAGTTTCCTTAAGAATATTGAGGATGTGAATTTTCTCAACTTCAGCAAGATTCGTAACAGACGGCTCTGTTGATTTTGGTTGCTCTGCCGGTCGAGAGCTGTTCTTGATGAGGTTTTGGGTGAGTTGAGGTGGAAGACAGGAGAACTTGAGTTTATCCGCCTCACAAATCACCATAGCCCTGTAGATCACGCTTTCCAGCTCACGGACGTTGCCGGGCCAATCATAGTCCATGATGGCCTCCATCGCCCGATGATCGATCAGGCGGAATTCTTTCTGTGTCTCCTTTTCATATTTCTTGAGAAAATGATTGATCATGACCGGAATATCTTCTTTTCTTTCCCGCAACGGCGGAAGGGTGATCGGAAACACCACCAACCTGTAATAGAGGTCTTCCCGGAATGTGCCCTTTTCCACTTCCTTTGCCAGGTCTTTGTTTGTCGCGGAAATGATGCGAACGTCAACGCTTATCTTATTTCGCCCTCCAACGGGTTCGAAGGTCTTGTCCTGAAGAAAACGGAGCAGTTTTATCTGCATGGCCGGCGTCATCTCCCCAACCTCATCCAGAAAGAGCGTACCGCCTTCTGCCATCTCGATTTTACCTGTCTGTGATTGCGTCGCCCCGGTAAATGCCCCTTTTTGATGACCGAAAAACTCGCTTTCCTGAAGGTTTTCCGGGATGGCACCGCAATTGACTGCCTCGAATGGCCCTTTCTTTCGCGCACCGTGATAGTGAATGGCCCTGGCCACAAGCTCCTTGCCCGTTCCACTTTCCCCGTTTATGAAGATGTTGATGTTGTTGTTGAGGACCTTCTCGATCTGCGTAAAAACGTTGACCATGGCAGGGGATTTACCGATGATATTATTGAACGAATAAGTATTGCCAAGCTCTCTGCGGAGCTGGCCGATCTCCTTGGCCATAACATATCTTTCTATAGCTTTCTTCAGGGTGGTTCTCAGCCGATTACGATCAATAGGCTTGGTAATATAGTCATAGGCCCCCAGTTTCATTGCCGTTACGACGTCTTCGATACTATCATTACCCGATACCATGATCACGGGCAACTGAGCATCGAGCAGTTGAATTTTCTCCAGAACTTCCAATCCGCGCATGCCGGGCATCATAATATCCAGACAGATCACATCCGGACCTTCTTCGATTTTGTCCAGACATTCCATACCATTCTCAAAGGCTCTCACCCGATATCCGTCTGTCTCAATCCAGCGAGTTATCAGTTCTCTCATGTTAGAATCGTCGTCAACGACAAAAACCAGTGATTTACTCATTGTTTACGTCCATTACAATCGGTTCATCGGTCATGCAGACGGCACAACCGGTTTTTTGCAGGTCATATTCCCCAGATGAAAGTGTTTCATTTTAACACAAAATTCCGGACTATGGAAATGGTTTTGTAAACCCCGTCACACAGCCGATTATAAAATGGTCCAAAGAGTGAGTCTCACAATAAAATCAAGCCCGGACAAGGTTATAAGGATGCCCCGGCAGGAGTCGGAGAATTACAAGTCACGGAATAAAAATTTCATTGACACACAAGACCGGGATCATTATATTTTAACCATAAATAAGTAAATTTTATAAAGCACGATTACCAGTTCCAGTTCCGCCAAATCATCAGCCAATACCTCCTTCAGGAGGTGGACGGAGGCTCTCGCATGGGGAAAACCCTACCCTACGACATGAAAAACCGGCGTCTGAACGCAAAGGTGCTGGTCTTGGCCATTCTATTTGCCGGGACACTCTTTACCTGGTGGACTGCGGTGCGAACCGACCGCGAAATGCGCTCCGATCTCCTTGTGCAGACGCGGTTAGTGACAAAGTCATTGAATATCGCTCGTATTCAGGCGCTCTCGGGCACAACAAAGGACCTGAAAACACCCGACTATCAGCGGATCAAGGAACAGATCACCGACGTCCGTTCCGCCAACCCGCAATGCCGTTTTGTCCATCTAATCGGCCGTAAGACTGACGGCCAGATATTCTTCTTTGCGGACAGCGAACCGACCGTCTCAAACAACTCTGCATTGCCCGGACAAGCTTATAAGAATGCCCCGGCAGGCTATCGCCGCGTGTTCGACACCAAGACAGAGGTTGTCGAAGGCCCGGTCACCGACAACCGGGGTACGTGGGTTTTGGCGCTTGTTCCGATTTCTCACCCGCAAACCGGCGCGGTGCTTGCCGTGTTGGGCATGGATATTGACGCCCGCACCTGGAAATGGAACATGGTCGCCCGATCAGCACTGCCAGTGGGAATGATGCTGATATTGCTTATCGGCATGACCGCCGTTTTTTTCTACATCCGCCGCACCGACGCGGGCATCCGCTCCCGGCAGGCGGCACTGCGTGAGAGCGAGGAACAATTCAAGCAACTTGCCGAAGTGTTTCCCGAAACGATTTTCGAGGCAAACATGAAAGGCGATGTCACCTACGCTAATGAGCATGGCATTAACCACTTCGGCTTAACTCAAGAAGATGTTTCCAAAGGCATAAATATCTACGACATGATATCACCCCGTGATCGTAAGTTGGTTCTAGAACGACTACAGAGCAGGATACAGGGCACCAATAAAGGATATCTCGAATATCAAGCCATGAAGAAAGACGGCAGTACTTTTGATGCCCTGGCTTTATCGGTGCCGATTATGGTTGACGGCGCACAGGTTGGCATACGAGGATTTATTCTGGATATTACCAAACGCAAACAGGCGGAGAAGGCGCTGAAACATAACGAGGCTTTTTTGAACACGCTGCTCAATGCGATACCAATCCCTGTTTTCTATAAGGACAGAGAGGGACGATACACGGGATTCAATAGAGCGTTTGAGACATTTTTCGGCGCAACCAAGGAGCAGTTGGTCGGCAAAACCGTATTTGATATTAATCCGCCGGAACTTGCAAAAATATATCATGCCCAAGATAATGAACTTTTCGAAAGTGGAGTTACACAGCATTACGAAAGTCAGGTAAAAAACACACGGGGGATAACAAGAGATGTCATCTTCAACAAGGCAGTTTTCACCGATAGTCAGGGAAACGTCAACGGACTGATCGGTGCAATTCTGGACGTCACCGAACAAAAACAGGCGCAGGAAAAGCTGAAAGAGCGATTTAAGGAACTGACCTGTCTTTACAGTCTTTCAGCTCTGATAGAGTCGCCGGGTATTTCATTAGAAGAAATATTAAAGAAAACCGTTATGTTCCTCTCGCAGGCCTGGCAGTTTCCCGAGATAACCGAAGCGTCTATAGAACTGGAGGGACAGTTCTTTCATACAGCACAATTTCGGGAAACACCCTGGGTCATGGAACAGACCATTACAGTTAGCGGCAAGCCAGTCGGAAAGATGAAGGTATGCTATGTGGAGGAGCGTCCGGCAAGCGATGAAGGAACGTTTTTAATCGAAGAGCGGCAATTGATCAAGACCGTAGCTGAGAGGATTGGCCATGTCGTAGAACGTATCCGGGCAGAGGATGAGTTGCGAGAAAGCGAGGAACGTATACACTCCATTACTAATTCCGCCCATGAAGCGATCATGATGATGGATAACAATGGAGGCATATCTTATTGGAACCCGGCCGCTGAGCGCATTCTCGGCTACACGAAAGAAGAATCTATCGGAAAAAATCTTCATAAATTAATCACGCCGGAGAGATTTCTCTCTGCTCATCTTGCAGCCTTCCCGGAGTTTCAGAAAACGGGACAGGGGAACGCAATCGGCAAGACACTGGAATTGGTCGCCCGCCGAAAAGACGGCCGCGAAATAGACGTGGCACTGTCTTTGTCGGCGGTGAAAATCAAAGGAGCGTGGCACGCCATCGGCATTTTGCAGGACATCGCCGAGCGCAAGAAGATGGAGGCGGAACTTCGTGAAAGCGAGGAGAAATACCGGACCATCCTCGAAGGAATGGATGACGTTTACTTTGAATTAGATATCAAGGGAAATATCACGTTCGTTAATCCTTCTTCCTGTAAAATGAGCGGGTACTCTGAGGAGGAACTGCTCGGAATGTCTTTTAAGAAAATTAGTACACCCGGTGATATTGAAAAGGTCATACAATATTTTGGTGAAATTTTCCTGACAGACAAAACGGGTAAACCGTTTTTGTGGAATCTAGAGAAAAAGAACGGAGAACAGGGATTTTTTGAATTAGTCGCTTCCCCGATCAGGGACAAGCAGGGCAAACCCATAGGATTCCGGGGAATAGGACGAGATGTTACCGAGCGCATGAAGGCCGAAGAAGAATTGCGTCAGTCGGAGGAAAAATTTCGCAACATTATTGAAAACATCCAGGACGGTTATATTGATGTGGACCTTGCTGGTAATTGGATCTTCGTAAATGATGCCGTCGTCGAATATACGTTATATTCTCGAGAGGAACTAATAGGAATGCATTACAGTAAGCTACAAACTGAAAAAAGTATTAAAGATACATTTAAGATCTTCAATGAAATTTACAAAACAGGAAAACCAGTGAAGGCAGTAGCAATCGAAGGTCTTAGAAAAGACGGGACGATCGGGTACTATGAATTTTCAATATCTCTTAATAAGAATTCCAACGGAAAACCGATTGGATTCCACTGCATTTCGCGAGATATCACCAAGCGCAAAAAAGCGGAGAAAGAACTGCTCGATTTAAATCAAGAGTTGGAATCGGTCCTTGCCGAAGCCAATTATTTGACCGTCCAGGCGGATCAGGCCAACGCGGCCAAGAGCGATTTCCTGGCAAACATGAGCCACGAAATCCGCACTCCGATGAACGCCATCATCGGCATGGCCGATTTGCTCTGGGATTCCCAACTCACAACCGAACAGCGCCAGTACGTCCAGATTTTTCGTTCCGCCGGGGAAAATCTTCTTATTCTCATCAACGACATTCTGGATCTTTCCAAAGTGGAATCGGGACAGTTGGTTCTTGAGAACATGTCCTATGACCTGTTCGATATCGTTGACAAGACCTGCGAGGTCATAGCATTGCGCGCCCACGGCAGGAATCTCGAACTTCTCTGTCATATCAATCCCGATGTCCCTCAAAATATACATGGGGATCCTACACGGCTTCGTCAGGTTCTGATGAATCTTCTGGGAAATGCCGTCAAATTTACCGAAAAAGGTGAAATCGTCCTGACAGTGCTCTCCCTCCCTCAGGATGTTTCGGAGAAGACGCCGCGATGTCTGCAATTTTCTGTTCGGGATACGGGAATCGGTATTCCCGCCGACAAGCTTAATATCGTCTTTGAAAAGTTCACCCAGTCCGATAATTCCATCACGAGAAAATACGAGGGTACGGGCTTAGGTCTGGCCATTTCCAAACAATTCATCGAACTGATGGGCGGAAAAATCCGGGTGGAAAGCCGACAGGGAGAAGGCAGTACTTTCTTCTTCACCATCCCGCTGGAAGAGGCGCCGCCGGAGAAAAATCAAAAGCCGGCTTTCGGGCAGGAGGTAGGCTTACAGGGAGTGAATATCCTCATCGTTGACGACAACGCCACCAACCGCCTGATCCTCCGGGAGACACTGACGCTGTGGGGATGCATCGTCACTGAAGCATCGGGAGGTGCGGCAGGTTTGAAGGAACTGGAAAAAGCGAAGGAAACAGGACATCCCTTCCGTATTGCCATTCTGGACAGTCAGATGCCGGAAATGGATGGTCTCACCCTTGCGCGGAAAATTCGCGGTAAACCAGATTTCGTTGCCTTGAGCATATTGATGCTCACTTCAGAAAGGCGCAGTAGAGATCGCATAAAGGCTAAAGCCGCAGACATTACGGGATATCTGATCAAACCGGTGAAAAGAGACGCTCTGAGGAATGCCCTCCGGGTGGCCATGGGCAGAGAGGAAATCCTTCGTAAACCGCAGAAGCCTCCAGAGGAGTCTCCTGCGGAGGACCTCCGTCCCCTGCGCATCCTGCTGGTCGAAGATTCCGAGGATAATCGTTTTCTTGTGCAGGCTTATCTGAAAAACACCAAATACCTGATCGACACGGCGGGAAACGGTCAGGTTGCCGTCGAAAAATTCATGTCCAATGTTTACGATCTCATCCTCATGGACGTGCAAATGCCCGTAATGGACGGCTATATGGCCACGCGGGAGATCCGCCGCATAGAGCGTGAGGAGGGACGCAAACCCTCTCCGATTGTCGCCCTGACCGCCCACGCCCTCAAGGAAGACAAGGAAAAGAGTCTCGAAATAGGCTTCGATGACTATCTGACGAAACCCATCCGTAAACCGGTCCTTTTGGAGGCTATACAGAAAATTACCTCGAAGGAGAAAGATGAATAACCAATGTCGAATGATAAAAGAGAAAAACACGATCGGATAAGGAGGTATTGGAGTCATGGAAGAATATCGGTCAGGAAAAATATTTGTACATGTGGATAATGATCTGGCTGAGCTGATTCCCGGTTATCTGGCCAACCGGGAAAAAGATATTGCCGCCATCCACAACGCCATCGAAAAAAAAGATTTGGAAACGATCCGAATCCTGGGCCATAGTATGAAAGGTTCCGGCGGAGGCTATGGATTTGAAACCATCACCGAGATCGGCATGCTGATGGAAAAGGCTTCAAAGAAAGGCCGTGATGAAGATATCAGCCTGCAGGTTAAGAGGCTTGAGGATTATCTGCGGCAGGTGGAGATTGTCTATGACTGACGCATTAGTAAAGTACCGCGAAAATATCATGACCGATTGCCGGAGATGTCCATGAGTCTGGTTGGGCGGCCGAAGAGGAGGAGAATATGTCCATAAACCTGCCTTCTGTGTTTACGATCCTGTGTATCGACGATGACCGCGATATCCTGAATCTGCTGGAAAAGATTTTCGCTGGCGCGGACTATGCGGTTATCACAGCCGTGGATGGAATGCAGGGACTCATCGAAGCCCGGAGCCGGAAGCCGGATTTGATTCTGTTGGATATCACAATGCCGGGGATGGACGGATACGAGATCTGCCGGAGGCTTAAGGGTGAGGAGCTAACAAAAAATATTCCCATCATTTTCATTACGGCAAAGAATGAAGACGAAGACGAGGCTAAGGGCCTCAAGACGGGAGCAGTGGATTATATACGGAAGCCTTTTTACTCACCCATCGTCAGATCACGGGCAAGAACACAGCTGGATCTGAAGTTGAAAACGGATATGCTGGAGAGATTGGTTGCCATTGATGGCTTGACGAATATCTACAATCGTCGCAAATTTGACGAGACGCTCGAACTGGAGTGGAAACGCGCCCGGCGTAACAAATTCCCCTTGTCGCTCATCATGTCCGACGTGGATCATTTCAAGGGATACAATGACCATTATGGTCATGCAGCAGGCGACGATTGTCTCCGGAGGGTTTCCCGGGGACTGAAGGATATGCTGCAGAGACCAGCCGATTTGCTGGCCCGCTACGGTGGAGAGGAATTTGCTGTTATTCTCCCGGAAACGGATTATAATGGAGCAATCTACATCGCCGCAGCGTTGATAAAGGGAATAGGAGATATGAATATCCCCTACTCCCATTCGCCGGTTACCGGATATGTCACGATCAGTATCGGCGTGGCGACGTCCATTCCCGGAAGAAACTGTGATACACCACAGCAACTGATAGAGGCCGCGGATTCCATGCTGTACGCTGCCAAAGAGAATGGGCGCAACCAGTTTCAGTCCAGGGATTTGAGTCTTGCCGCAAATAGTTGACCGGCACATCAAGCGGTAATATCCTGACTGATTGCCAGAGACATTAAGGAGGAGAATATGCTTGTGAACCAATCTTCCGGGGCCGTGATTCTATGCATCGACGACAACCGCGACAGTCTGAATCTGCTGGGAAAATATTTGACTGGCGCGGGCTATACGGTTATCACAGCCGAAAATGGCAAGCAGGGACTCATCGAAGCCCGGAAAAATAAACCGGATCTTATTTTACTTGATGTAATAATGCCGGTGATGGACGGATACGAGGTATGTTCACAGTTCCAGGGTGATCCGGAAACAGCCTATATCCCCGTAATCTTCCTGACGGCCCTGGATAGCGAAGCGGATCGGACAAAGGCCTTTGCCGTCGGTGCGGTGGATTATCTTGTAAAACCAGTCCCCAAAAATATTTTACTGGCCAAAGCTGAAGAGCAGCTCAAGACGAGGCTCCGCTGGAAGAAATTGAAAGAAGATGTCATCCTGGGGGATGGAACTGTCCATCCGGTGACTTTCTCCCGGTTTAAACAGTCACTGATCGACCGGCTTGATCTTTCCCCGGAAATTCGGGATAGTCTGGCGGCGACAGCACCGCTCGACATCTACAAAATCTGCGAACCCATGGGCATTACCCAGGGGCAGATGACCGCCTGGATAGCCGATTTTCTCTCTCTGCCCCTGCTTTCTCCGATCAATCCGGCCAGTCTCCTGCTGGGAATTATCCCCGCCTCTTTCGCCCGGGAAAACCATGTTGTAGTGATGGAAGATGAAAAGTCGGTAAAGTCATTCATTCTGAGCAATCCCTTTGACTGGATGCTCCTCGATACCTTAAAAAAACTTTTCGGCCTGCAGCGGGGTACTCTCCTGAATCTGGCCAAACCGGAGCATATCGAAATACTTTTCGAACAACCCACTGAACAACCCCTGACGACGCACAGGGGAAAGCCCGATGAGAGCACGACCGAATCGACCGAAAAGGAGTCATTAAAAGATGTGGAGAAAGGCCCAATCGTTGCCATCGCGAACAATATCCTTTCTTCCGCCGTTTACGAAAGGGCGAGTGATATTCATATCGAGCCGAAGATGGATCAGACAGTAATTCGCTTCCGCATCGACGGGGATATGCGGGACACCTACAGCCTGAAGAATGCGATCGGCATTATGCTGATCAGCCGCCTTAAGGCGATTGCCGGACTGGACATCACCGAGAGGAGGAAGCCCCAGGACGGTGCCGTGGAGATCGTGATTGCCGGAAGAACATTCAAACTAAGGTTGGCAACGACCTCTACGCCATCAGGTGAGAGTCTGATCATGCGTTTGCTGGAACCGGAGGTCGAGGCCAAGGAACTGCAATTCCTTGGGATGACCAATGATCAGGTCCGGATCATAAGCAATTTCGCCAACCGCGCTCAGGGACTGATTCTGATTGTAGGGCCTACCGGGTCCGGAAAAACGACGACTATTTACAGCCTGCTTTCCCATATTGACTGCCGGACCAGAAGTCTGATTTCAGTCGAAGATCCCGTGGAATACAAGATACCATTCGCCAACCAGCAACAGGTGAATGAAAAGGGAGGCGTGACGTTCGATGCGCTGCTGAAATCATCGGTAAGACAGGATCCGGATATTCTCTTCATCGGCGAGGTGCGGGACAATTATTCTGCACGGATTGCGATGGATTTCGCAAGCACCGGTCATCTGACGATCTCGACGCTTCACACCTCCAATGCGACCACGGCAATTTACCGTCTGGAGAGGTTGGGAATTACACGCGGAATAATGGCCGAATCCATCATCGGAATTGTCGCTCAGCGATTAATGAAGAAATTATGTCCCCATTGCCGAGTCGTCAAACCCATCTCCGATCAAGAACGCGAGCAGTTGCGGCCATTCACAGTAGAGCTACCCACCGAGACGGCCCATCCCGTCGGGTGTCCGCAATGTGGCCAGACCGGTTATTTCGGTCGGGAGGCCCTCTACGAGATGATCAGCTTCGATTCGGAGATTGTGGATATGGTACGTGCGGAGGAACCGATCGCCACAATCCGATCGTTCATCCAGCAGAGAGGTGATTATCTGATCAGCCAGCATGCGATAGAGAAGATCCGAACGCTCACGATAGCCCTTAAGGATGTCCACGAGAAGATTCTTCTGGAAGAAAGGATTCCCCTGAAAGGAAGGCCGGAAAATTTGGATTCGGCGAGCACTCTGAAGGGAGCAAAGCCAGGGACTATCCTGCTGGTCGAAGATGATGAGGATACACAAAAACTAATTACCCGCATTCTGGAAAGCGCTCTCTATGATGTGACAATCGCCAACGACGGGATAGAAGCTCTGACGTGTCTGGAGCAGAAGGATTTCGATCTGATTCTTTCGGACGTCGCCATGCCAAACCTGGACGGCTTCAAGCTCGTCGAAATAATTAATCAAAAAGGAATCAATGCACCGGTTATCTTCCTGACCGGTAGTACCAGCGAACAGGATGAGATGCGCGGTTTCGAACTGGGCGCCACGGATTATATTATAAAACCAATTCGACGGAAAGAATTACTCCTGTCACGGATACGCAACGCCCTGAACAAGAGAGGAAATAGAAATGGTTCCCCCGAACCAGACTAGAAAATAAACAAAGTATATCTCGATGAGAAGCACGGTCGTGTATGTGCTTTTTTATGTGTATTTCTTCTTATTCCGGAAAGTATCAATTTTTAAATTTGTAATTTTATGCTATATTTAACATGAAGTTTCTGTCCAAGGGGAGTCCTGCATGAGAGTGCTTATTGTTGAAGATATTCCGCTGGACGCGGAATTATGCATGCATGAAGTAGAAAAAGTTGATGCATCCTCCGAGTTCCTGGTCGTGGAAACCCGGGAGGACTATTTGGCAGCCCTCGAAGAGTTTCAACCTGATTTTATTATTTCAGATTTCGTGCTTCCCAACTTCGACGGTTTATCGGCATTGAATATTGCACTGGAAAAAACTCCGGATACACCTTTCATTATCCTGACGGGATCGATGAATGAAGATACGGCTGTCCAATGTATGAAAGTCGGCTCATGGGACTATGTCATCAAAGAACATATCAAACGGCTGGGTGCGGCTTTTCTCGCGGCGCTGGAGCAAAAACGATTGCGTCGGGAAAGGCGGGAAAGTGAAGAAAAATACCGCACTATTTTTAAGAACGCTGAAGAAGGAGTTTATCAGTTATCACCCGAAGGAAGATTTATTCTGGCCAACCGGGCCATGGCCCGGATACTTGGATATGATTCCCCCGAAGAACTTATTTCCAGCGTAACGGATATCGGCAGGCAGCTCTATGTCAATCCCGAAGAACGCACGGTACGCATCGACACGGCCTTAAAGAGGGACGACTTATCAAGGAAATATGAAACCCGATTATACCGGAAGGACGGCCGCATTATCTGGGTTTCCCGTACTATTCACGCAGTGCGTGACGAGGACGGAGAAATTAAGTATTTTGAAGGAATGATAAATGATATAACAGAAAAAAAAGAAAATGTTACGCGACTTAAAAACACCCTTGTGAAAACCATACACGTGTTAGCGTCCGTGGTGGAAACGAGAGACCCATACACAGCCGGTCATCAGGCAAGAGTCGCGGAGATTGCCAGGGCAATCGCGGAAGAGATGGGATTGGATGACGAAAAGACTGAAGGGATATACATGGCAGGCATCATTCATGATATCGGGAAAATAGCCATACCGGCTGAAATATTGTCCAGGCCCGCGAAACTGTCAATTCTCGAATTTTCCTTGATTAAAGAACACGCCTGTGCCGGTTATAAGATGGTCAAAGATATAGAATCTTCCTGGCCGTTGGCGGAAATAGTCTATCAGCATCACGAAAGAACAAACGGGAGCGGTTATCCAAGAAATTTAAAAGGTGATGAAATTATTATTGAGGCACGCATTATGGCCGTGGCGGATGTCGTGGAGGCCATGGCTTCCCACCGTCCCTACCGCCCCGGCCTGGGTATTGAAGCGGCGCTTGGTGAAATCGAAAAAAACAGAGGAATTCTTTATGATGCTGCCGTTGTTGATACCTGTCTCAAATTATTCAGGGAGAAAGGATATCGGCTTAAGCCGAACATGTAGAAATCATGCTTTCAACCTACGCTTCAAACTTCATCCCGACCCGTCGGGAATCGTTTTTAGCTTGCCTCACTAGTATTCCTCAATATGCTGAGGCTCCGCTAAATACTGAGGGCAATCCATAATCGCATACTTCGGGGCCAGTCTCTTCTGTTCACCTAACTGCCTGTTATTAAATGATGAATCAATAATTATGATTCTTCTTTGCCTATTGGCAGGCTAATTGCTGTTGAAACATCATTATCCTTTTTAATTTTGCCCCCAAGCGAGTTCTTATTTCTTTAGGAAGGAGATTATAAATTAACGAAGACTAAAAAATATTTTTTAGGAGAAAAATAAATAAGGTGAGCACAGTTCCGCCCACCGGGCTGATCAGCGGGAAAAGGTAGATTGCTCCCATGTTCAAAGGTTTAACGTTTACCAAATTGAAAAAATAAACAGTGCCGAGGCATTCAATAGATGTGTATCTGACCTCACGTACACGGATTTATGTCTTTACTTTGCGACATGCCACCGCGTATTGACCGGCACTAAGACGGCAATATTTGCTAACCTCGGTAACGGCGCCGGTGACATACATCATCGCTGTATTAAGCAATGAACCGGCAGAAAGCAATGCTGTTGCAAACGGTCAGGCGGTGATTACGGGAAATCTGACGCTGAAATTGGAAGCTGAACGAAACGGAAAAGGAAACGGTCGTATCTACACCATTATGGTTGAGACTGCCGATAGTTACGGAAATACTGCAACCGATACAGTGGACATAGTTGTGTCGCATGATCAGGGAAATTAATTTAACAGTTAAGTTATATAATCAATTCAGGCCGGGTTAAAAGCCCGGCCTGAATTGATATAGACGATATAAACCTTTTACCCCTTAATCTTAAATTTTAGCCCATCTCTATTATACCGGCAAACTTGTTTTCGGTTATAAAAATATCCAATTTTTTATATCATTCTTCTCGTCAATACTTCATTGTACATAGTGAGGATGATTTCTTTTGATTTGGTCGAATGACTATGTGCTTTTGGGGTGTGCCCACGTTTTTTTCGACATTTTTGGGGATATCTTTATAGAAATAGCGGATTTTTCTCTTTTAGAAAAAGGTGAATAGTGTTATTATAAACAAAGCAAAAATATATATTTGGAAGATAACAAAGCTTAGATATTATTGGAATAAGCATCTACGTTTGAGGTTATTCCGATGTTTTTCCCTGAGATGTCAGAGGATATCAATTCTTCATCAGAAGGTAGCAGTGAAATGCAGTTACGCGAACTGGAAAAGCGGATAGCAGAGTTTTCAACGGAGTTTGCCAACACGCCGGTTTCTGAAATTGACGGGAAAATTAATCAGGCGTTAAAACAAATTGCCGAATGTATTGATTTAGACCGTTGCTCATTCTGTGCAATATCGGAAGACAGGACTGCGGTAATAATGAATTACAGGTATGCTGTTCCGGGATTAAATAATACCCCCGATGGGGTCAGCGTCGAAGAATTTCCATGGGTTTTCGAGAAGGCAGGCATGGGGCAACATGCCTGCTTCAACCGGCTTGAAGATTTGCCGGAAGAAGCGGCAAAAGACAAAGAGTCTTTTCGTTTAATAGGATTAAAATCATTTATGTTTATGCCTTATCATATTGGCGGCATTCCAATTGGAGGAATGACGTTTGCCTCCATGCATAAGGAAATAAACTTCTTCCCGGATCTTATTGCCAGACTGAAACTGATTGGAGAGATCATTACCGGCGCCTTCTATCGCAAAATGATGGAAGAAAAGTGTCAAAAGTACGTTATAGAGGCGCAGAGTTTAGACGAACAGATTCCGCCAGCAGATTTTCCTCTCCGGCAGGAGACAAAAAACGAAGTCAGCTATGAGGGAATAATCGGCAATTCTGCGGCAATGAAGCTTGTTTATTCCAGGATGGAACAGGTCGCGCCCACTGATTCTGTTGTGCTCATAATGGGAGATACGGGAACGGGAAAGGGTGTCATTGCCAATGTCATTCACGACTTGAGCCGCCGTAAAGACAAAAAGATAGTTACCGTGAATTGTGCCGCTCTTACGCGGAATCTGATTGAAAGCGAATTATTTGGACGGGAGAAAGGCGCGTATACAGGCTCAACCGAAATGCAGATTGGCCGTTTCGAGCTTGCCGATAAAGGGACGCTGATTCTTGATGAAATTACGGAACTGCCTTTGGATTTGCAGGCAAAACTCCTCAGAGCCATACAGGAAGGAGAATTTGAACGGCTTGGCTCTCCGAAAACTCATAAAGTTGATGCACGCATTCTTGCCCTTACCAGCAGGAATCTTAAAGAAGAGGTATCTGCAGGGCGTTTCCGTCAGGACCTTTATTATCGAATTAATGTTTTCCCCATAATGATGCCGCCATTGAGAGAACGCATTGATGACATACCTCTTTTGGCGGATTTTTTCGTAACCAAATTTTGCCAGAAAATGCAAAAAAAGATTAATAAAATTCCCAAAAAAATGATAACAGAGCTGATAATATACTCCTGGCCGGGCAATGTAAGAGAATTAGAACATGTCATAGAACGCGCCGTTATTATCACACAAGGACAGGAATTGCGTCTTGCGGAGATATTGATTGATGCCGGATTAAAGACATCCGATGAAGATTTGATACCTGATCTGGCGGAAGTAGAAAAACGCCATATAACCAGGATTCTCAACAAGACAGAATGGAGGATAGATGGTCCCAAGGGGGCCGCGGTTCTTCTTGGCTTACACCCAAACACACTAAGGGCACGTATGCAGAAACTGGGCATACATTTAAAAAAGGTTACTGAATAGAATAAAATCTCCTAATATTTCCCACCATATATTGTAGAAATACTGCATTTAGGGTATTATTCCAATCTATCAACATAGCCATATAATTTCAAATATCTATTAATATCAAGTAATTATCATATTATTAACACACAATATGTTTATTGGTATACATATTGCTGTGCTATTATTTAACATTAATTGTTGTTTGATAGGAGGCAGGTTTATGAAGCAGTTGCAAGAATACATTTTGAGGAATGGTTTGAAAGTAACCCCGCAGCGCCTCGCTATTTTAAAACTTTTAAGGGATAACCGGACTCATCCAACAGCAGAAAAAATTCATAAAGAACTTCTGAAAGAATATCCGGCTATTTCCCTTAAGACGGTTTACGATGCCTTAGAGAAATTTGCGGAAGCCGCGATGGTTAAAAAATTGGATATAGATCGAAAGAAGATGAGGTTTGATGGCTCAATGGATCCTCATGATCATTTTTATTGCCGGGTGTGCGATAATGTTTACGATATAGTTTCTGTCGAGAAGATGGATAATATGAAAAACAAGGAAATTATAGAGGGACATCGTATTGATATGACCGGTTTCAATTTTAAAGGCGTGTGTAAATATTGTACAGATATTAATATCTAATGGTTTAAAATTAAGTATGTGTTTATTATTGGCAACTTAGGAATAATGAAGTAAAAAACTAAAAGATCGTAAAAAAAAAATTAGACTTTTAAAAAGAGAAGAGGTAAATCATGAAATCATTAAGTCAGAGAATTTTTTCAGAAATAAAAGAAAGGAGGATATTCCTTATGAAGAATAGAATCCAAAGGTATGACGCAATAGCAATATTTGCTATCACCATGGTGGTATTTCTGTCATTTTCTGGAACGTCATCCGCACTAGAGTCTGGTGCCTTGCCCACCGGGGGCAAAATAGTCTCCGGTAAGGGGGAAATATCAACAACCGGCAGCCAGATGACGGTGAAACAATCCAATCATAAGATGATTACAAATTGGGACACCTTCAACATCGGGGAACAAGCCGGCGTCACCTTCAAACAGCCCAATGCGAATTCAGTAGCTTTAAACCGTGTTATAGGGTTAGACCCCTCCCAAATCTATGGTAAACTATCAGCCGACGGCCAGGTCTGGGTAATCAATCCCAATGGCCTGCTCATAGGTCAGAACGCTAAAATCAATGTAGGCGGTCTGGTAGCCTCCACCCTGAACATGAGCGACAGCAACTTTTTGGCCGGCAGTTATGTCTTTACCAATAATGGCAGTGCCGGAAGCGTACGCAACCAGGGAAACATCAGCATCATTCCCGGAGGCGTAGTCGCTTTAATCGGACCCAGCGTAACCAATGAAGGAACAATAACAGCCAATCGCGGCAGCGTAATTCTTGGAGCCGGCAATCAGGTAACTTTGGATTTCAAAGGCGACGGCTTGCTCAGCTACACAATTGATAAAGGCGCGGTGGATGCCTTGGTTGCCAACAAGGGTCTTATCAAGGCCGATGGCGGGCTGGTAGTACTGACCGCTAAGGCAGCGGATAGTTTGACCCGTGCCGTGGTCAACAACAGCGGAATTATCGAAGCACAGACCCTGAAGAATAAAGAGGGTAGTATCATGTTATTGTCCGATAGTGATTATGGACAGACAATCGTGGACGGCACGCTTGATGCCTCCGCACCCAACGGTGGTAAAGGCGGCTTTATTGAGACCTCCGGGGCGAATGTCAAGATTAATGATACTGCTAAAGTCACAACTGCCGCTCCCAAGGGCAAAACCGGCACATGGCTAATCGATCCGTACGATTTTACCATAGCCCCCAGCGGCGGCGATGTTACCGGGGCTACATTAACGACGGCGCTGGCAAGTGCTAGTGTAACCATAAGAACAACTGCCATCAATGCTACCTGCACAGGTGTGAGCTGCGGCTCAGGCAATTCGGCAGGCAATGGCGATATTTTCGTCAACGACAATTTTACATGGACACAAAACACCTTGACGCTGAACGCCTATCGCAACATCGTCATCAACCGGGAACTGTTCGGTTCGGGCACGGCAGTGCTTGCCCTGCTCTATGGACAGAACACGAACGGCATAACGGGCACTTATACGATCAACGCGCCAATCAACCTTCCTGCGGGCAATAACTTTTCCACTAAAAATGGCCCCTACACCGCCGCCGTAAGCTACTACGTTATCACAAGCCTGGGCGCTCAAGGCAGCGCCACCGGCACCGATCTGCAGGGTATGCGAGGGAATCTTACCCGTAATTACGCCTTGGGCGGCAACATTGACGCCTCGCCGACATCGACGTGGAATAGCAACGCGGGATTTTTACCGGTTGGTACTGATGCCAACGATTTCATGGGTAATTTCGAAGGTCTGGGACACATGATCAGCAATCTCACCATCAATCGTCCTGCGATGGACTATGTCGGCCTGTTTGGTGTTACCAACAAAAATAACTCCGGAACTACCGTACGAGATTTCGGTATTGTAGGTGGCAGTATTACAGGCAGAGAATATGTCGGTGCGCTGGCTGGACAAGAGGGCAACAGAACCTCTGACACCATGATCAGCGTTTACTCTACAGCCAGTGTCACAGGTACCAACTATGTCGGCGGGCTGGTCGGGTGGGGTTACGGCACGATTGTCAACGCCTATGCCACGGGCAATGTCAGTGGTACAACCAATGTCGGCGGGCTGGTCGGTGTTCACAAAAACGGCGAGATCATCAATACCTATGCCACAGGTCTTGTCAGCGGATCTGGCAGCTACATCGGCGGATTGGTAGGTCGCAGCACGGGTAGCAGCACCATCACCAACAGCTACTGGGATACCGCTACTACCGGGCAGGCAACCAGCAGTGGCGGCGGTACCGGTCGTACCACAGCACAGATGATGCAGACCGCAAATTTCAGCGGATGGGATTTTACCAACACCTGGTGGTTGAGCGCGGGCAACACCCGCCCCTTCCTGCGGATGGAATACAGCAACAATATAGTCAATGCACATCAGTTGCAGTTGATGGCCATGTATCCAACCGCAAGCTACACTCTGGGCGCTAACATTAACATGTCTGAACTGACCAATGCTTCCGGTTTGTGGAACACGACCACGAAATTTGTTTCCATCGGCGACGGCATCACACCCTTCACCGGTACATTTAATGGCCAGAACTATACCATTACAAATTTAGACATTAACCGGCCTTCTACCGACTATGTGGGTCTCTTTGGAACCCTCGGCAGCGGCAGTAGCGTAAGTAACGTGGGATTAGTGAATGGCAGCGTCACAGGCAACAACTTTGTCGGCCACTTGGTCGGATTAAATTTGGGCACCATCACCAAAGCTTACACTACGGGCAGTGTCACCGGCAACGCGGAAGTCGGCGGGTTAGTCGGGTTCAACATTGGCACCATCACCAGATCCTATGCTACAGGTAATGTCAGCGGCAATAATGATGTCGGCGGACTGGCCGGAGGTAATTTCGGTTCGATTGAAAACACCTACGCCTGGGGTAATGTGACCGGTGCACCTAGCGCATATTGTGTCGGCGGGCTTGTCGGTTACATCGCCGGCCCCGGCACCGTCAGCTACAGCTATGCGACAGGTGCCGTAATCGGTGGCGCTCAGAAAATCGGCGGGCTGGCCGGAAAAAGCCGAAACATCTTGGGCACAACCAATTCCTTTTGGGATACGGAGACAACCGGTCAGGGAGTTAGCTCAGGCGGAACCGGCAAGACCACAGCGGACTTGATGAATCCTACAACCTTTACTGATGCCGGCTGGGATACTACTAATATCTGGACCGTGGCCAGTTATCCTACATTGAAGTAGAATACCATTGAAGAAAGGGAATCTTGATTGAAAAAGAAGTGGGAAAAACCAAAGTTGCAGGTCGTTGTTCGCAACCGGCGGGAGGAACGGGTACTCGCTGGTTGCAAATCTGATTCACGTACAGGCCCGAACTCTGAGGATACTGACTGCAGATACCTCCCGGGTTGTCCAATATGCTTTCAGGGGGTAATGAGTTAGCAAAAATTAAATACTTGAGAACCTTATAAAGTTTTATATTTTCATTGTGAGACTCAAATTTCAAAAACGAAGTGCATAACTAAAGGTCACTCGTTGAAATTTGCAAGTCGAACAATCCCGCCATAAGCGGAGGGTATGATACCCCGCCCCTTGGGGCGGAATTAGTGTCCATGGCTTGCCCTGGGTTCATACCCGTGATTTAATAGAATGTACTCAGTTTCAATACGTATTTTCGAAAAAATATCTTTCAAATAAGGCTTTTAAGAATGATATTCTTTATCCGGAGAACATCTGTTGTTGTAACGATTATCTTTATCTTTTTTTTTATCATTCTGAACTCTCCGGTATTGGCTCAGGAAAAGGCCGGGGCAGTATTTCAAGAGCTTGAAAAAAAAGAATTTGTCCCACCACCAACTCTGGAAACACCCGTTATCGAGACAGGAGAAGAGGTAAAACAGCAGATACCATCCGGACCAAAAATTCTTATTAAAAAAATAAACCTAATTGTTCAAAATAAAAAAGATCAATCTCTGCTATCCCCGAAAACAATCAAGGCAATTACATCCAAATATGAAAACAGGGAACTGGACCTGGTGGAAATGAATCAGATCTCCGAAGAAATCACGGCAAGTTACCACGCGGAAGGTTATATTATAGCCTATGCCTTCATTCCCCAACAGGAAATTAAAGAAGGGGTATTAGAAATAGGAATCATACAAGGGAAAACCGCAGAAATTACGGTGACCGGAAATAAATCCTTCAGCAGTGATTTCATCAGAAACCACTTGCAGATGATACAAAACGATCCTTCTTTAAAAAAAAATACACTGGAAAAGGCATTGCTCATCCTCAATGAATATCCATCGCTCAATGTAAAAGCGTCGCTGCAGTCAGGCAAAGAATTCGGAGAAACAGATGTAACTGCACAGGTAAAAGACAGTATGCCCGTATCGGGAAGTCTTACTTATGACAACTTCGGTTCAGACGTAACCAGCAAAAGCAGATTGACCGCCGAATTCAACATCGGCAATTTGCTCACCAGCGGTGATTATTTTATGTTCAGGGGCTTAACAGGGTTGGATAGAATTGATTTACAAAATCTATCCTATGTCCGGGCAGATTATCAAGTTCCAGTAGCCTACCATGGAACAAAGGTAGGACTTTACTACTCAAACAGTCTTAATGAAGCGGGAGAGGAATACTCTATCCTCGATATTCACGGCAAAGCACATGTTGCCGGAGTTTACGTTACCCATCCGCTAGTCAGAACGAGGGACACCTCCCTGGATGTCAAGTTTGGTTTTGATTACAAGGATGTTTATGATTATATACTTGGAGAGATTCGGAGCCAGGATAATATCAGGGTCTTTAATCTGGGTCTGACTTACAATTTTGTGGACAATTTCTCCGGCAGAAACATCATCAACCTCACCTACGATCAGGGTATTAGAAATATTTTTGGAGGAAACGGTGATAATGACCCTGGCACCAGCCGACTCCATGCCGATGGAGGCTTCAGTAAAGCGACTCTGGATCTGGCACGAATCCAGAAACTCCCGGGTTACAACCACTTTATATTCAGAGCCTCCGGCCTGTATTCGAATGACGACCTGTTTGTGGCTGAACAGTTCTTCCTCGGCGGGATGGGCAGCGTAAGGGGTTTCAAACCTTCATCAGAAAGCGGAGACAGAGGCTATTTGCTTTCAGGAGAGCTTTACCTGGCGCCTCCGTATCCAGAAACAAAGATATTCAATCAAAACCTGGGGGATACAATCAAGTTCGTTTTGTTTGCCGACCATGGAGGCGTATTCAAAAATGACATTCAGCCTGGCGAAGACAAGGTTGGTTATATGACCAGCATCGGCGCGGGTCTAAGGCTTTACGCCGGCAAATATTTTTCCGCCCGTTTGGACTGGGCTGTTCCGAGAATAGATGACCAATTCAAGACCAATCATGCAGAGACGTATGTACAGGTAGCCCTTAATTTTTAACTTAATCAGCAAAGACCTGACGAAAAAAAAGAGGTTACAATTTATTTACAAATGTAACCCCTTTTCTTTACTGCGCGTAACGATATCTACGAACTACTGTTTCAGAGGCGCCTGTCTGCAAAACATGTCCGAAACTATAAATTGTATTTTGCCTTGATTTCCTTTTCGGCCGCAAACCAGTCGGCCATATCATCGCAGGGCATTCCTGAATTCATCCTCTCTTCATAGAGTTCATAAGCCCTTTTTTCAACTTCCCGTAAAAAATCTATCAGCTCGGGTTTTGTAGTTTTTTTCGCGACGGATGTTCCTTTTTTAACCGTGGTTTTTTTTGCAGTTACTTTCTTGACTGGCATGAGAGCCTCCTTGTTTATATATTTATTTTTTTTATAATATTAAAAATACTTCTTCCCGCTTAAGGAAAATAACATCCCACTGCTCCGGATAACGAAAAAAAATCACCCGCAGCTTAATTTTAATGAGACCCAAATTTCAGAAACGAAGTGCACTGAAATTTGATGGTCGAATTATCCCCGAGGCGAATCCGAGCGGGATAAATGTAGGTCTAATTCCCCACCCCTTGGGGCGCAAGTTCCTTTGGATACCTCGCTGCTTGCGGCGGGGTGGTTCATTTCTTAAAATATAAACGTTTATGTAGAATAACATTTTTAACGTTAAGTCGTCAATGTTTTTAATTCTTGTCAATGCTCCGGATAATATAGTATGTTCGTAACGAATCTGTCCGCAGGGAGCATTCCCCGGGCGCGCCGACAAACAATTAAACAAGCAGATTGAAGGATAAAAAATGATTGACGCAGTCGTGGGAATTGACATTGGCGGAACATCCACCAAGTTTGGTATCGTGGATAAAAACGGACAATGCCTGAAAGCTAATTCTATTAATACAAGGCAATATTTTAATTTAGAAGAGTTTTTGAAATGTCTTCATCAGGAAATTCAAAAAATAATTATTTCAATATATAAAGATATAAATATAAAAGGAATCGGTGTCGGGGCTCCTAACGCCAACCACTATCGGGGCACCATCGAGAATGCGCCCAACTTGAACTGGAAGGGGATTGTGCCGTTTGTTAAAAAGTTCAAGCAATACTTTATGAATTGTCCGGTTGTTTTGACCAATGATGCCAATGCCGCTGCCATCGGGGAAATATATTACGGCGGTGCAAAGAACATGAAAGACTTTATAGTCGTTACTTTGGGGACAGGTCTGGGGAGTGCCTTTGTCGT
>JBATES010000102.1:0-2280 GCA_049664145.1 Smithella sp. | reverse complement strand
CACCATAACCGCTCCCAGAATAATTAGAACCGTTCTGATCCGGCCGGCGGGAAGTATTTGGGCTCCAAATAAAACGAGCATCCCGCTGAAAGATGATGCAATCATGCACATAAAAATCATTTCAATCAGAAAAATCAGATAAAAAAGGATATCGGCTCTGTAAATTAATCCATAGGATAAAAATATGGGAATACTGAAAGCGATGATCATCCATGAACTGTCAAACGTGCTGATGATCCAGCGCGATAAAAATATGTCTTTTGATGAAACGGGAAGGGAATGCAGCAGGGGCAAATCCTGACTCAAATACAGATGCGTCAGACAATTGATAATGTTGCTGAAAAGGATCAATGTGAAAAAAATAATGATGATCATTGATAAAAACTTCATCGCGAGAATATCGCCGAAATCCTGCACATTATGAAAATAAGACAGTACGCGATAGGCAATAATGAAAATACCGATCCAGAAAACAAGACCGATCGTGCCGAACATGGAGATGCGCGCCCAATTGTTTTTTTTATTCCCCTGCCTTAAACTATTCACCGAGGATAAGACACGTGGTCGTATTAAAGAAAGCATGGTTTTCATATAAAGGTATTCTCTTTAATGATTGTGAGAAACACTTCCTCAAGTCTGGCCTCTCCCAGTTTTGCTATGCGCTTCAACTCCTCAAGGTTGCCTTCCGCCAGAAGAGATCCTTTATGAATCAGACCGATACGATGGCACAAATCTTCGGCGATGCTTAACGTATGGGTCGAAATAAAGATGGTTGTTTTTTGGGCCGCAAGTTCTTTAAAGATGTCTTTGACCATATGAACCGCTTCCGGATCCAGACCGACCATCGGTTCGTCAATAATCAATATCTTCGGATCATGTAAGAGCGCGGCGGCAATAATCAGTCTTTGCTTCATTCCGTGCGAATAAGCTTCAATTAATTCATCCGCCCAGTCCCAGAGCGCGAACTGCTGTAAAAGATTTTTCGCTCTTTGGGGAAATGAATCAGGACTTACATCGTATAGATCTGCGGAGAATTTCAAAAATTCCATTCCGGTCAGTTTTTGATATAAAAATGGTCTGTCGGGAACGAAACCGATCATTTTTTTTCCTGATACCGGATCTTTGGCCATGTCCCGGCCTCCGATAAAAATACTGCCGGATGTGGGAGATAATATTCCGCCCATCATGCGGATGGTTGTCGTTTTTCCGGCTCCGTTTGGTCCGATAAAACCATAAATTTCACCAGCGTTGACATGCAAGCTGAGTTTGTTTACGGCAATAGTCGTGCCGTAATCCTTCGTAAGTTCGGAAAGTTTAATCATTTTTTTGTTCCATAATCTCCAGTTTTATCTTGCCGATAACACCCATTAAATTAAGTTGCCGGTCGGTTTCGCCCCGGATGAGTCTGACATGAGTGACATCAGCCGGCAATTGATTGAAAACGGCGTCGGCGGTAATCCACTTGTCCAGATAAAGCACACACCAAGCGTGATAATAAAATCGACCGCGCAGATAAACCAAGCCGGCTTCCGATTGGGCCGGTATGCCTGCCGCGCGTAAGAGGGCAACGGAAAGAACAGCATGTTCGTTGCAGTCGCCGGATTTATTTTTCAGGACTTCCAGTGCATTGGGAACAGACAAGGTCGGTCTTTTTTCAATATGACGGTGTACCCAGGCGATAATTTTTTCCGCTTGTTGCTTGGATGTATCTGTTGGTTTGATAATTTCCAGCAATTGTTTTTTTATTTGCGGATCATCGGATTGGATCAGTAAAGAGGGTTTAAGATATAACGCAACATCAGTGGGAAAATCTTTTTGATTTTTTGGGGAAGATGCGAGATTCTCCTTTGTGATGGTTAGAATGTTATTGTGATATATTTGCCTGTCACCGTTGAGGAAAAGCTCATTGCTGATCCCACTGACTCTCATTTTGATTTCGTTGAGCTTTTCCGGCTCTTTGATTTGAACGTTCGACGCGATAGAAGCGAGCTCCGTCATATCGAAACTTGTTGCCTGATCCATGCCTGCCAGAGCTTTCTCTTTGCTGGTTTTTTCCATCGAAAGCCCCATGATCCCCGTTTCTTTTAAGACATTGCCTTCTTGATCAAGCCATGCACAATTTTTTGCTCCCATAAAATCAGCACAATATTTTTTTGTTAAAACACGTTTGCCCATCGCTGAAATGATTTCATCGGCATTCCTCGTAACTTTGATGAGTCGAATAGACATGGTTGAGGGATCGAATAAACTGAAATTACGAGTCGTTTCGTTATCCAGGTT
>JBATES010000101.1:0-8909 GCA_049664145.1 Smithella sp. | reverse complement strand
ATCCATCACCAGTCTAACTTGGGTTGCCTTTTTATAACGCAAATCAAGCATCTGCTTGATTTGCAATGCCCAATCTTTTTTGGTTCGACGTTCGGTGATCGCCACATGTCTTTTACCGGCAAGCGGTTCAACTTCCATGAATATTTCCGCTACCCCATTCCTGACATACTCGTCGTCAATCCGCACGGGCTGACCCGGCTTACAAGGTATTGGATTGCGAACCTCACCAACCATTTGTTTGCACGATTCATCCATGCATACCACCGGATAGTCGGGATCATACGGCAGATGATAGACATCAAGGATGTCTTCCATGTTGGCTACAAAGCCTGCGCTCCCTTTCGGGGGGATCTTCCAGTATTTGCTGAGGTGAGGCTTAAGTTCGTTTTTTTTAGAACCCGTTGCACAGTCATATGTGATACGGATTCCGCAAAACGTAGCTCAACGGCTTTATCTGCCAGCAATCGGACCGTCCATCGCTGGTGTCCTGCTGGTGCCTCTGAACAGGCCAACGAAATCAACCGTGCTTCAAATGCCCCGTCGAATATCACTTCTCTTGGCGGCTTTTCCAAGGGTTTGCGTTCAAGGGCCGCCTCCAATCCTTCTTCAACAAATCGTTTCTTAAGGTGCTCAATCGAACGACTACTGACCCCAAGAGCTATTGCGACGTCAGCAACATTCCACGCCGGGCCGTCAACACCGCCATCACACAGCAACAATGCTCTGGCATGGATAAATCTTCTGGCGTGCGTTTTCCCGCGCCGGGTGATGTCTTCAAGTTCTCTACGTTCCTCCTTTGTTAACGTGACTCGGTATCTTGGCAACATGGCAACCTCCATCTGTGATTTTATGCCAAGATATCATATTTATTATTTACACGAAAGATGTAAGGTTACATGGTACTAGCCAGGATGTGATGATATGTTATCAGAAAAATATCCCACAATATTATTAATAATAGTTTTGTTTTTTTGGATCTGGTCGGGAATAAATCCTCATGACACTCGTCTGACGTGGGTTTTGGAAACGTTTCCTTTCATGATTGCTTTGCCGATTATGCTGATGACTTACAAAAAATTTCGACTGACTGATTTAATGTATACGCTGATCGCAATCCACGCAATGATTCTGATGCTGGGAGGGCATTATTCTTACGCCAAAGTGCCGTTGGGTTTCTGGATGGAAGACTGGTTTGGTTGGACCCGTAATAACTACGATAAAATCGGTCACTTCATGCAGGGTTTTGGCCCGGCTATATACGTGCGTGAGATCATGGCGCGGACATCTCCTCTGAAGCGCGGGAAATGGCTGGCCTTGGTTTCTGTATCTGTTCCTCTGGCTTTTTCTGCACTATACGAAATATTTGAATGGGTGGCATCACTTTCCAATCCCACCGATACGGAAGCCTTTCTGGGAACGCAGGGGTATATTTGGGATACCCAAACTGATATGTTTTGGTGTCTGGTGGGTTCGATTGTCGCGTTAAGCTTACTTACAAAGTTACACGATAAATATCTTTTTAAAATTTAAGCTTGTTTGAATTCACGACTCTATGTTATGCTTCAGTTCATAAAAAAACGATAGCATGATCGTTTAGTTGGGCAATTTGCCATTACGTTTTCTAAAATCTAAAAGAATGCCCATCTTTCATTATGTTCCTTTTGCATTTTGCTGGAAGATGAGATTTCCGTTTGAGAAATCAAATCAGTGATGCTCTTCGGAGATGGATGGATTTGCGTTACATATTATTCACAAGGACTGGGAAAAATGCCCGCTGATTATTTTATTGTATATAATCCCCTGACTTATCAATTAATGGATTTGATGCCGGCTGAGTCCCGTACACCCATCGATGTTATTTCTTATCTAACAGGTCAGAATGCGAAAGAAATCAATGCTGAAAATTTTCTAAGATTCACAGATTTTCAACCGGAAAAACAGCGGGCGACGATGGTTGATGCTTTAGCCATTGAAATGTATGCGGGCATATACATTCAAAATCAGTTGGCACGGCTCGCGAAAGATCATACTATTGCGATGGTGGACGGTAAGCGCAAGTATTTTTCTCAGGTCATCAAGGAGAAAAAGGGGCTGCCGCGCGCTGTTTTTATTTCGGCGATGAGTTCCAGTTTTCCTGCGGCTGCCGCTGTTGCCATTGTTTTAAACCACGCCAAAATACCGGTGATTATCGGTGGAATCCATGTTTCCACGGTTCATGAGGATGTTGATACGTTTATCAGAAAATACTGTCCTCATCCGGAACTGGTTTCCCTGGTGAAGGGGGCTGGTGATTCCAGCGTCATTAACGATATTTTAAAAGATTTGAAAAACAATTCCCTCCAGAGCGAATATTCTGGTGCCCGGTTGATCGAAAACGGCGTTTGGGGTGATTTTCAGAATCTGGAACCTCTCGATCCGTTGAAAATAAATCTGTTAAACCGGTTACCGATTATCAAATACACACCTCTGAAAGATTTCCGGATTAATCCGGTGGCTCCATTTACCGGTTGTCCTTTTTCCTGCAAATTTTGTTCGATTTCCACACTGCCGCAAAAATTCAAATCGGTTCAATTTCGCAACCCTGACGATTTCGTGGAGGAACTGAGATCCTATCAAAACGGAAAGGTTGATTTTAGTAATCGTTTTTATTTTTTTACGCCGGATAATTTATTTTCAAATAAGAAAAAACTGATTACTTTTTTAAATAAAATCATCAAAAGCGATTTGCGGATCAATTACGCCGTGCAGATATCCATTGAAGTGGCGGATGACGAGGAGCTGCTGAAGCTGATTCGGACCTCCGGAGGAACGCATTTCTTTATCGGCCTTGAATCTCTGGATATGCGCAACTTGAAGCATATTAACAAACACATTGTGAGAGACATAGAAAAAAGCGGTCTGTCTGTTGAGAAATATTATGCGTCTAAAATTAAAAAAATACACGCTCACGGCATATCGGTGCACGGATCTTTCATTGTCGGGTTGCCTTACGATTATTATCATTCGTCAACGGACAATACCGGCGTCGATATCGTGAGATTCTGCAAAATCAATCAGATCGGAGCACAACCGAGCACAATAGTAGATTTGCCCGGTTCGGTTTTTTTCAATGAAAGCCAGGAAAACAATCAGTTCATCTACGGCCGGAAAGGCACGATGGATTATTTTTTATCCCTGTCCATCGCCGATTTGGCCGAGACCAACAAGATTCCGCCGGATGCCCTGCACAATAGCCCGCTGGTGATTGCTTCCATGGTTTATGAAATATCGAAGAAAGTCGGATCGCCGGTGACGGCGACAATCAATTCCACCATCATTTTTTTCAGGTCTTTCATGAATCCGACGAAGAACGGTTCCGGATTGAATATCTGGCAGAGGTTGATCGATGCCATATGTTCGGCGGTTTCCCAGACGGCTGTCGCCCTTTATAAAGAGCAGGGGGAATCTCTGGTCATGTCAAGGTATGGCGTCAGGGGCATTATGGAAAGGCTTTACGACATGGAGAAGAGTCAGGAGATTAAAAAACAGTTTAAAGATTATATTCCTCAGTTTATCAAATAGTCTATTCACGTAAAAAATGTCCTTAGCAGGCGAGGCTATATCGATGTCAAAAAAGTTCAGATGGCTGGTTTTTAGTATTATTCTTTTGATGGTTTCTTTTGTCATTGCCGAACTTTTTTTTCGCTATTTATACCCCGGGATCAGTCCCTTTGATGAACGCATTGCCGTTCGCTATGCCACTCCTTACACCATGTTCAGTAACTTTGAGTATGGAACAAAGGAAAAACCGAAAGCGCAAGGAGAGCTAAGAATCTTTATGCTGGGCGGCTCGACCGTGGCTTACGGCAACCCGCCATTGCCGGTATATGTGGAGCAGGAACTGCGCAGGCGGGGCATTCATGGAGCCCGCGTGTTTAATTACGGCGTTATCTCGCAGAACTCCAGCCAGGAGCTGGCCCATCTGGTTTTTCACATCCTTGATTCAGAACCTGACCTCGTTGTTATCTACGATGGCGGCAATGATATTATGGATCCGCTTCTTTATGACCCCCGTCCCGGTTATCCGTTTAATTTTCTCGCTTATGAAAATAATGTGCTTTTCAAGGATGTCCGGGAATATCCGTGGCCCTCGCTTCTGGCCTACAGCAGTGAAATGTTCAGACATTTATTCCGCGGCTATTTTTTTGAAAAATTCGGCAATTATTCTTCATTGAGGATGATGGCGGGTTATGGAGAGGTTTCGTGGGCGGAAAAAGCAGCGGCAATTTATGCCGGCAATCTGGCCAAGGCTGCACGAATCTGCCGTGCCTATAATATGGAATATGTGGCCTTCTTTCAGCCGATCATTTTCTATAAACGTCATGCCGTTTCGGATGTTGAGAAAAATATTCTTGTCGGATGGCCGAAGACGGAAGCAAAAATGGTTTTACCCTATACAAATGACGTCAGAGCAAGAATTCTGCGGAATGTTCACGAACAGCAAAGAATTTACCCGTTCGAATTTCATGACCTCAGCGGAATATTTGCCGAATCTCAAGAGGCAGTTTTTACGGATTACATTCACGTTAATGATGCATCCAACAAAAAGATCGCTGTTGCGATCTGTGATCATTTGATGAATACGATTGAAAAAAGAAAATAATAACTATTTTATTAATCTGATTTCTCGTTGAGGTGGTGTTGAAATGAAATTATTGTTGATCTGCGGCGCTTCATTAAAAAACATTTTTGCTTTGACAGCAGGTTTTGAATTTAATGTATGAAAGAAATTGACGCCTTAAAAGAAAAAGTAGCTTCCTTCCCGAAGAGCCCCGGCGTTTATTTGATGAAGGATGCAGTGCGCAAGATTATTTATGTCGGCAAAGCCAATGATTTAAAAAGCCGAGTCACTTCCTATTTTACAGGCAAGGACACCCGACCGATGGCGCCGTTTCTTATGGCGCGGGTTCACGATATTGAATTCATCAATACCGCCACTCCCAAAGAAGCGCTCATTCTGGAAAATAATTTAATTAAGCGTCATCGTCCGCGATACAACGTCACTCTGCGCGACGACAAAACCTATTATCATCTGTCACTGGACCCTGCGGAAAAATTCCCCCGTCTGCAACTTGTTCGCAAACGTTTGAATAACGGCGCACTTTATTTCGGACCTTATCCTTCGGGACTAGCGGCCAAAGAAACTCTGCGTTTTGTTCAGCAGATATTTCCGCTGCGTACCTGCCGCAACAGGGATTTTCAGTTGCGCCCGAGGCCTTGCCTGGAATATCAAATCGGTAAATGTCTGGCTCCCTGCAAAGGACTGATCGATGAGAAAGCATACGGGAAACTGGTGCAAAGTGTCGTATCCTTTTTACAGGGAAGGCGGCGTGAATTGATTTCCGAACTAAAAAAACAGATGAACGAAGCGTCGCAGGAGCTTATTTTCGAGGAAGCAGCGCGCTTGCGAGACCGCATCGCTGCGCTGGAACACGCGCTGGAAAAACAAAATGTCGACTGGGGGGACGATAAAGATCAGGACGTGGTTGGCCTCTACGAGCACGATAATAATTATCAGCTGTGTATTTTGTTTGTGCGCGGGGGGAAATTGCTGGGCAGTAAATCATTTGCGCCGGTCAAAGCAAGGACGGACACGGCTGAAATTATATCATCGTGCCTGACTCAGTACTATGACGACGAAACCATTATTCCGGATGAAATTATCATCCCCTGCCGCCTGCCGGATGAAGAAGTAATTGTTGAGTGGCTGACGGAAAAGAAAGAAAAGAAGGTTGTTTTAACCGTGCCATCTATCGGAACGAAAAACGCGCTGCTGGATATGGCCATTGAAAATGCCCGCAATCTCTGGGAGGCGGCGCACAAGAGTCGCGAGCAGAAAGAAAATGCCCTGCAGATTCTTCAGCAGAAATTATCACTGGCGAAATTACCGAGGCGCATCGAATGTTATGATATTTCCAACATCAGCGGCAAGAATGCCGTCGGTTCTCAGGTTGTTTTTCAGGACAGCGAGCCGGATAAATCCGCTTACCGGCGTTATCGGATCGAGACACTGACAGAACCGGATGATTACGGAATGATGCATGAAGTTCTCTCCCGTCGGTTCACGCATACGGAAAATCTGCCCGATCTGGTGGTGGTTGACGGCGGCAAAGGACAGCTCAATGTCGCTCTTTCCGTTTTAAGAGATTTAAAAATTAAAGTGGATGCGATTGGTCTGGCCAAAGAGGAACGCGCTATTATATCCAGCAAAGGCATTCCAAAGAAAAGAACAGCAAAGTCCGAAGATCGCGTTTATCTGCCTGGGCGCAAAGATGCCGTTTCTTTATCTGCCTGGCCGCAGGCGCTGAAGATTCTTCAGCAGGCGCGAGATGAGGCGCATCGCTTTGCCTTAAGTTATCATCATCAGGTAAAAGAGAAAGACGATCTGGTATCCATTCTTGATGACATTGCCGATGTCGGCGCAGCGCGCAAAAAAATATTGCTTAAACATTTTGGCACGGTTAAGAATATACGGCAAGCGTCTCTCGATCAATTGCAGCAAGTTTCGGGAATCAGCAAGTCCGTGGTGGAAAGAATCTACTGCCATTTTAGAGAGCAAAAAGAGACAGAAGATAAGTAGGGATTGATCCCCGATCAATCCGCAAATAGTGGGCGCGTTCGGAGAACGTGCCCACATGAATCATTCTATTTGAACCGGTTGTTTTCTTTAGCTAAAACTAGTAAAGATCTAAAGTTGAAAAATATAATTTCACTAGTGATTATACGATATGAGTTTAATAACAGTATTTTTGATAGCGATTGGTCTGGGTGTTGATGCTTTTTCGGTAGCTATTGGTATCGGCGCCGCCAACAAGAAAAAATCATGGTCTCCGGTTTTGAGGCTGGCAACTTCATTCGGATTGTTTCAGTTTATGATGCCGATTATCGGCTGGCTGGCCGGTCTGACCGTTGTTGAAATGATTGCCTCATTTGATCACTGGATTGCTTTTGGCCTTTTGGCGCTGGTCGGCGGGAAAATGATTCGGGAAGGATTTGAAAAAGAACATGATGAGAATAAGGATGATCAGACGATTGGCTGGCCTCTCCTTTTGCTTTCCATTGCCACCAGCATCGATGCGCTGGCGGTTGGTTTTAGCTTTTCCGTTTTGAAAAGTCAGATTTTTTTGCCGGCCGTGATTATCGGTATCGTCTGCTTTTTAATGACAGTCGTCGGAATGATTTTCGGCAAGGTGCTGGCAAAAATTTTCGGGAAGAAAGTGGAAATATTCGGCGGGTTGGTTTTGATAGCGATTGGCATTAAAATTCTTATTGATCACTGGGTGTGATATTGATGCGTATAATGAGAAAAACAGTAACGATTATCTTATTATTTTTAAGCCTTAATCTTTTTTCTTGTTCACTTCTTCTTCCTGGAAAGTACACCGCAGATACTTCTCAATCCTTCTGCCTGCCTGTTTTTCCGGATAAAGACGGATGGTACGGGGGTGACGGGGCCTACTCCATAAAGCTTGATAAGGAGCGAACGCTTTGGCTGTTCGGTGATACTTTTGCTTCATGTAACAGATGGAGAGAAGACCGTATTAATATGGACGTTGTCCTGGGAACGACACTGGCCGTTTCCACCTGTTCTGCAGATAATAAATTTAAAATTAAATATTACCTGGAACAAAAAAATGAAAAATACGTCTCCTCTTTCGGCGAAGATGCATGGCTCTGGCCGCAGGACCCTTTTATCGTCAACAATGTTTTATACATTCCTCTGATCGCCATTGAACCGACCAATAAAGAAGGAGAGGTTTTTAATTTTAAAGTATCGGGGCATAAATTTGCCCGTGTTAAAGATTTTTCGGCTGCGGATCCGCGTGAATGGAATTACGATTATGTTGATTTGACATCATTCCTGTCGCCGGATATATCGGCGTTTGCGGCAACTTCCGTTGTCCATAACAACTATATTTATTTCTACCCCTTCTATGTTAATTTCAAAGATAAACCAAATATTATGGGGAATATTCTGGCTCGTATTCCTTCCGATAAAATCGACAGTCCCCAGGGTGCCGTTGAGTATTTTACCAAGGATGGAACATGGGAAAAAGAACTGAGGCCTGAGAAAATTAAAGTCGTTCTTGATGCCGGGGTTTCGGAATTAAGTGTAAGGTATCACGATGCCGATAAAAAATGGATAGCGGTTTACATGACGATTCAGAATAAAGGCAATAAACTTTTGTACCAGACCGCCGATCGACCGGAAGGTCCCTGGAGTGAACCGAAGGCGCTGGATGTAAAAGTTCCGGAAGTTGATTCTCAAAGTTCATTGTATGACAAGGGCAATTTCTGTTACGCGGGAAAAGAACACATCGAGTTTTCACGTGATAAGAATCTCATTGTCACTTACGTTTGTAATTCATCGGAAGATATGCAGAGTCAGACGAGCTTCATTCGCCGTAATCTTTTCCTCTACCGTCCGGTGGTGAGAGAAGTTGGTTATTAAGAATGTTCATTTTCACAAAAACCACATTATGAAAACAATATTTTATTTTCAATAAAATGTTTCATCTTACACCTACAACTTCACAGTTTTTCAGAGTTTTTTGGATTACGTATAGTACCTACTTATCGACAATATTGAAAAGTCGTCTAGATTGATGATAACTGATTGAAAGATGGTATGTGTGAAATTGCTAAAGAACACAACATTGTCCCACCGGTTAAAGAGACAATTACAGGAACGGTTACCAACAGCATAACTGGAGGTCTTTTAGATGCCGCTACTCCAATATTTGCGAGTATGGATACTATAATAATCAAATGAGATTTTTAACGGCATAAGCTATATAGAAGTCACGAAAGTTTACGGAAAAGTTGCTTCCTGTGGAGCCATTCGCCATGAAACTGGCGGCATATACTCT
>JBATES010000100.1:0-1735 GCA_049664145.1 Smithella sp. | reverse complement strand
AATCAAATTTGCTCTTTGGCATGGAATATAATTCAATGAGAAAATAGTCAACTGGCATGAATGAGCATAGCAATGGTGAATGAACGCCGGTTTTCCCGATTTTTGAGCGCACTCGTCCTGTACGGGTTACACCCGGCAATTTAAAGCAGATGAAAAGGGTGGCTTTCTGTTTATGTCTTCAGTGTACAGAATCTGGCATAAACAGACCCGAAAAGGGAGGCACATGGGTTGAGTTTTCCCAAGGATATCGACCATTTTCTTGATGAATGGATGATTCTGCCCGCTACATAAATCAGGTCCAGGATTACGCTTCGAATCCGACGGCGGGTTGCTTTCTTCCGGTGGGACGGCATCAGATTGATATTGCCGTTATCCTCTCTGAGGCTTTCCTGACCACAAAGTCTCAAGAGATTGTAGCCCAGCATTCCAAGAAGAAGAACCAGTGCATTGCTTTTGAAATACTTGCTCGGCAATCGCTCCATATCCATATCGGTCTTCAACTCGGAGTGGAATTGTTCACTGGTCCCATGGTCGTGATACAGGTCAATCACTTCATCTGCGTTCATAGGCAAACTGACCCAGTATGTATCTACTGCCACATCAGGAAAAAGAACTGGCTGGCCTTTCACGATTGTTCGTTCTGTTGCTTCGTAACAAATCGGACAAGGCAGTGGCGTCCCATCCCAATCAGTGGTAGTCATTCCACGCCATTGTTTCTTGCCGTCACGGCATGGAATGGATTTTCCATTCTTTTTGGCAAATTTCAGCCAGTCATTGGGATCGGTTTTACGCAAATTCCGTTTGATGATAAATTCGACACCATTTTTGATGCAGCAGTCAATATTGTCGCGGGCGTCATTTCCGGAATCGAGGCGGACCAGAATTGGTTGATCCGTAATTCGTCTGGCATACTGAATTGACTGGTTCAGAAATTCGGGAGTGTTTTTCTGGCAGTGCTGTTTACCTTCCCGAAATTCCAGATTGACAAGATACCCTTCTCGTCCGAGGTATTCAAACATGGGAGCGAATCCATCCTCTCCTTTGTATGTTCTGGATACGCCTTCTTTCTGGGTTTTCTCGTTGTTGAAGGGGCTGACATCGCCATCCAGAGGAACGAAGTCTCCACAACTGGTAAGTAACGGTGTTATGGCAGGGGCTGTCCTTCTGATCAAATCAGCGGATTCTTCCTTGATAATTGTATCGAATGAATCGCCAATAATATCTATTCGTTGCCTGATTGCCGAACTGGATGGACAAGAGTCCAACCCAAGGCTGCCTGAGAAAAAAGGATTTCCCCGGAAAGGTTCAATGGCATCATAGTCTGGTTTTCCCAAGCAGATGAGGCCAGTCATAGCGAATATAATATCTGCATTTGATATTTTCGGTTTGGCGCACTTATCCAAAATGGTTTCGTTGAGTCGCTTACGCAATTCGGTTTTCGCAAGTAGCGCTCCTACAAGTGCCAAACCGGAGTGACTGGTCAGGCTTTCGTCTCCCTGCTTGATGGTAAAGTTTGTTGGCATATGCACCTCCCAAGTGATAAATTTTATGCCAACATATAACATAATAATAAAATTAATTCAAGATGTTATGTCTTTATTTACAAAAATAATGCCACGGATTCAGGAACATTCCCTGCCTGATCATAAAAACCGGCCGTAAAATCTGCTACCGGATTATCGGCTACAACAAAAGAATAAAGAGCATGCTGAAATTTTCGGAGATGCTCAAAAAT
>JBATES010000099.1:0-2108 GCA_049664145.1 Smithella sp. | reverse complement strand
GGCACGGAGGATGCTTTCCAAGACTTGTGCCAATCTGATTGAATTCGTACAGAAAATCATCTTCTCTCAAGATTTCGTCAACCGCAACCGGAAGCATTCCTCTGATTTCACACGCGACAGAAAACTGCCTTTCTCCGCGCTCATCCTGTATTTCTGCAATTTCATCAAAAGCTCCTACCAGCCGGAACTCAACAAGTTCTGGAAAATCCTCTCAGGCACAGTGGTGGCACGACATGTCGTCTCCAAGGCCGCCCTGTGCAAAGCCGGAAAAAAGCTCGAGCACGAGGCGTTCGTCGAACTCAACACGGAAACGGTCACCTATTTCAACGAACATTGCTCTCCTTTGACCTGGAACGGTTTCTTCCTGAAAGCGGTGGATGGTTCGACGGTGAAACTGCCGGACTTTCCGGAAATTGCCGAGCATTTCGGCGCATGGCATCCCAGGCTGGGAGAGCCGGTGCCCATGGCTCGGATCTCTCAACTATTCGATCCGCTCAACAAAATAACGCATCATGCCCTTATCGCGCCCAAAAGCTGCGGGGAAAGGGGACTGGCGGCCACGCATTTCCAGCATCTGAACGAAAAGGAACTGGTCTTGCTGGATCGAGGCTATCCCGCATTCTGGCTTTTCAAGTTGATTCTTTTTCATAGAGCTTTTTCACAAAATATCACCTCGATACCGGTCGCCTCGGCACGTGAACGAGTCGAAAAAGCAGCAGCATCCAGAACAATTGGCTACAAAAGCAATTTCACCCAGGCTCTTTCGACCATGCGGGATACGATCGTTGTGCTGTTCCGGGGAACCAGAAAAACCATTCTGCGAATCATCTCCGATCTTCTGGAGACAATCGCCAGGGCGGTGGAACCAGTGAGACCGGGACGAAAATATCCGCGTAACCACAAAAGAGCACAGAAAAAATTCTGCTTAAACTACAAACCGATCCTTTAAGTTAATGACATTGAATATATATTGCTAACCTCGATAGACGGAAATCTTTTAAGCACCCCTCTTGAGGGGTGCAACTGCCTTGGTGGTATACTCAAATCGTTAATGTTGAAAACATTTTCAATTTTCTTGTTTTTACACCCCTCAAGAAGGTACTAAACTGAATGACAGGCTTTAAGGAGCAAGGCCCTAAGACGATCACCATATTTCTCAGATCATCCGACCTTACATTTTCCATCTTTTACTTCAACAATTGCGAAATTGAACAGCGTAATAATTGATCCCCACGCAGGATGACAGACGAAAATACCCTCCGATCTTCTCTGGCCGAGGTCGGTGACCTCCATAGATATACCAGACGTCGGCCACTAACGAGACTGCAAGATGAAAATGCCTGTGAACTTATTTCAGTAACTGCGAGTACTTACCCTTTCTGCTTTGAAAATTGGAGAAACCGGCGTTACCCTCAGTTCTGATAAATTCCACTAAAAAAACTAGAATAACACTCAAAATAAAATAATAAAATGTAAAAACCAGTTCCACTTTTTTTGTTTTTCTAAACGGCATCGTTCTCGCAGGGACAAACAAAGATTTGCCTTTCACCGAGGCTTGGTGTAATAGCAATATAAAAATACTTTAAGTATTTATATATACAGCATATATTCACATTCGTCTTTTCGGACAATTTCCCTGACAATTATCAAGGTTGACATCTAGCGCTGTTTTCCCTCGCAGAATTGGAAAAATGCTTGACAACATATCATCGCTAAAGTTGAATTATACTCAGTTGAATATTTTTTTTGCTGCGTACATCTCATCTGATGAGATATCGGAATCGAGTGCGTACGAAGAGTTATTAATCATTGTCGATTGTCCAGCGACGGATTGCCAACCAACCGTCAATTTCGTTGCTACTGCTAGCAGTCCATATGCTAACCGCTTCAGACGTCAGGAGGTAAACTTTGAAATCAAACAGAAAAAAACATAATTTGAGCGTGCCCAAAGAAGACCCGTTTTTTTATACCGACAGCGAAACTTTGAGTATTTTGGACAAGATTAACACCATCTCCAAACGCCATCCAATAAATGTATTGGTTGCCGGAAGGCAGGGGTGCGGTAAGTCATCCATTGTACGCCAGTTTGCGGCGGTGCACAATAAGCC
>JBATES010000098.1:0-11127 GCA_049664145.1 Smithella sp. | reverse complement strand
CTGTAAGTGCGGTTTTGGAGGGAATGGCTGCCGGTTTGGAAAAAGGCATCGATGCAGGTCTGGAAACCGACAGGAGATGGATTGAAAGACTCAAGGTCAGTAAGGATACGGTGGAAGGAATGACCGCTTTCTTTGAAAAACGCGAACCGAATTTCAAGGGCGAATAAAGTCCATTACTGATTTCTGATCAATGTTAGCCTCCGTTTCCATACAAAGGGAACGGAGGCTTTTATTCTTTTATCATACCAGGTTATACGGCATAAGCCATTTGACAGGCGTCCTTTTCTGCCACAGTTTATTACTCCGGATTATATACTGTTTTGTGCAATTTCACCGGCATCATTCGTTTATTGCGCATGCGCAGGTTGAGCATTTCCACACCGACGGAAAAAGCCATCGCAAAATAGATGTATCCTTTGGGTACGTGCACGTCAAATCCTTCGGCCATCAGAGTCACGCCTACCAGAAGCAGGAAGGACAGTGCCAATATTTTTATGGTCGGATGAGCATCCACGAATTTGCTGATCGGTTTAGCAGCAAAAAGCATTACACCCACAGCACAAACAATGGCAATCGCCATGATCGAAATCTCCTGAGCCAGGCCGACAGCCGTGATGACGGAATCCAGAGAAAAGACAATGTCCAATACGGCAATCTGAATTAGGACGGCGACAACGCTGGATGAAATAAGTTTGGGAGTTTCCTCCTGATCTCCCTCCAGGCTCCCGTGAATTTCATGCGTCGCCTTGGCCAGCAGGAACAGGCCTCCACCGATCAGAATAATATCCCGCCCCGAAATTTCCTGCCCCAATATGGTAAACCAGGGCGCAGTCAGCTTGATGACCCAGAAGATGGAAAACAAAAGAGCCAGCCGCGACAGCATCGCCAGCATCAATCCGGCACTCCGGGCAAAGTTTTGCTTATTTTGGGGCAGTTTACTGACGAGGATGGAAATAAAAATGATATTGTCGATGCCCAGAACTATCTCCAGGGAAGTCAAGGTTGCCAGGGCAATCCATGATTCCGGATTTGTTAGCCAAGTAAACATAAGCATTCTCCGTTTCTTTCAATTAAAGATGTTGCTCTTTATATCTTTTTTAAAGTTTTGTCATTAATCTTATCTTAATAATTTTTCCATTTGAGTACATATCTTCCTTAGTGGTTCCGTTTAATGTTCTATTCCCGCGGTCTTTGATGTATAAATTTTCAGTCTTTAATTTATTTGATAATCTTTAATGATAAATAGAGTCGTATTTTTTTCTTTAAAAAAACAAAATGTTCATATATAGGAACATCAAAATTGAACAAACATTTTAATTTAATAATGATGAGGAGGATATATAATGAAAATCAAGAATGTTCAAAGGATGGTTTTTTTATTAATCTTTGTTCTGTTTGCGACTCAAGCATGGGCGGAAGACTGGGTTCTTTATGACGCAGCTAAAACAGGAAACAGATATTACGAAAAAAACAGCATCAAAAAAGCAGGGGATAATATTTTTAATGTCTGGACGATAAAAGTATACAATAAAGAAGGAAAAGCGAAAGACTATTACCAACTGACAAAAAAAAATGTGGCGCCTCAAAATCCGGACGCGTTAAGTTTTAATGCAATACTTGTTGACGTTGACTGCAAGAATAATAAATTCAAGATCAATGCAATGACTATTTACGATAAAGAGAAAAAGCCCCTTTTTTCGGCGCCTGCATCGTTGTTTAAGTGGGACAATATTGTTGCTAATACGTCTTCCGGAAAGCTTAAAAGCAAGATTTGTAAATAATAAAATTTGAAAATAAAGTGAAATCTGCCTGTTATTTTTGCTTGAAGCGCATGGATTAATATTCAATACCCGCGCGGTCTTTGATGCCGGCGTTATAGTGATGCTTCACTTCATTAACCTCGCTGACCGTATCGGCGAGGTTAATTATTTCCTGGGGAGCGTAGCGACCGGTTAAAATCAAGTCAAGCCCGGCAGGTTTGGTTTTTATCATTTCCACCACGTCTTTCAATTTAATGAGTTTGAAATCCAGCGCGACATTGATTTCATCCAGGATGACCATATCGTATTTGTCGCTTTCGATGGCTTTGCGTGCTGCCTCCAGCCCTTTTTGCGCGAGTTCGATATCAATGGCGGCGGGGTTGTCGCGCATGACAAAGCTGTTCAGACCGGACATTTGGATGGTTAAGTTGGGAAGATAGGTTTCCGCAGCAATGAATTCGCCATATTTTCTGCCCTTCATAAATTGCAGAACAAACACTTTGTAACCCTGACCGATAGCGCGCAGCGCCTGACCAAAGGCGGCGGTCGTTTTCCCTTTGCCGTTGCCGGTAATCACGATGACCAGTCCCTTGTTTTTTTGCCCAGCAGTTTTCTTTTCTGTTTTGGAGGCTGGAGATTTCTTTCCGCCGACTTTACCGGCAGGTTTTTTTTTACTTTTTACAATGGTCATTTTTTTGCCTGTTTTTGAAAAAACTTTTCCGTGATTTCTTCCGCCACGGTGTAGGGATCGGATTTTCTGTTTCTGATTTTTTCGGCTATTTTTTCCAGTTCACCGTCAGTAACCAGCGAATGCATAACCGGTTCCATCAGACAGGAGGTGATGGCGTCTTTGATTTCCGTTATGGCTTTGCGATGCATCCTCTCCGTGAGTTTACCGCTTTGCTGCAGATAGAGATGATGGTCTTCTATCTTTTGCGCGAGTGCGGCGGTGTTTTCCATAAAAACAGCCGGTTCAAAAGCATTGCCCACCATCATGATCGGCGGTTTCCAGCCGTCGGCGGTTTTGGAAGACAAGTTGAGCATCGAAGAAAGTTCCGTCTGCAACTGTCGGGCGCCGGCGCGGTCGGCTTTGTTGATGACAAAGACATCGGCTATTTCCATCAAACCGGCCTTCATCGTCTGAATTTCGTCGCCCATTCCGGGAACGAGCACAACCGCTACGCTGTGCGCATGATTGATAATATCAATTTCCTGCTGGCCAATGCCGACGGTTTCCACAATAATAATATCCTTGCCCATCGCTTCCATGACATGAATCGCGTTGCCCGCGGCCTGCGACAGACCTCCCAATGCGCCGCGGGTGGCCAGCGATCGGACGAAAACCCCGTTATCTTCGGCATGACGCTGCATGCGGATTCTGTCCCCCAGAATCGCGCCGCCAGTGAAAGGGCTTGTCGGATCGACAGCCAGCACGCCGATTGTTTTCTTCAGTTTTCTGAATTCGGAAATCAGCGCGTCGGTCAGAGTGCTTTTGCCCGCGCCGGGCGCTCCGGTTATGCCGATAATGAAGGATTTGCCGGTATGGGCGTAAAGTTTTTTGATTTTTGCTTTCGCATCGGGCAGTTTGTCTTCGATGTCCCGGATCAGGCGGGAAGCCGTTCGAACATCACCGTCACATATTTTTTTGATGATAGCATCCATTTTGTCCGCCATTACAAACGTCTAGCGAGGTTTGATATTTGTTTTTATCCATTCCACAATGGAATCGAGTGAGGCGCCGGGAGTAAAGATGGCCTTGATACCGGACGCATAGAGCATGGAGAAGTCCTGTTCCGAAATAATGCCGCCGCCGATGACGGCAATGTCCTCCGCTCCTTTTTCTCGCAGAAGTTCGACAACTCTCGGGAACAGCACGCGGTGAGCGCCGGAAAGGCAACTGAGTCCAACCACATCTACATCTTCCTGGATGGCCGATGCGGCGATCTGTTCCGGCGTCTGATGACAACCCGTATAAACAACTTCAAAACCGGCATCGCGAAAGCAACGGGCAAGAATGCGAGCGCCGCGGTCATGTCCGTCCAGCCCCGGTTTGGCAACCATCACGCGAATTGTTCTTTCCGTCATATGTGTCTCCTAAGATGTCATTACCCGGTCATAGATGACCTTCAGGTTACTTGACCGGGTAATCCAGTTTTTTTATAAATTTATTATATTGGCAGCGAGTGTCATTAATACAGTCCCGGGTCCCGATACTCTCCGTAAACGTCACGATAAACGTCGCATATTTCCTGCAACGTGGCCAGATTTTTCACCGCTTCTATGCAGTGCGGCATAACATTATCGCCTTTTCTACAGGCGTTTTTGATGTTGTCCAGAGATGTTTTAAACGCTTTATTATCACGTCTGCGGCGCACATCATTGAGCCTTCTAATTTGCTCTTCGCCTACCTTTTCATCAATATCAACAAGCGGAATCGGATGTGTGGCGTCGGTTGCGTATTTGTTCACACCGACCATGATCTTCTCTCCTGCATCCAATTGTCTTTGAAACCTATAAGCAGCCTCGGATATTTCCATCTGCGGGAAACCTTTTTCAATAGCCGCAACCATGCCACCCATCTCGTCAATCTTATGAATATATTCCCATGCTTTTTCTTCCATTTCATTGGTGAGAGACTCGATAAAGTAGGAACCAGCCAGCGGATCAATGGTACTGGCCACACCCGTTTCTTCGGCTAAAATCTGCTGCGTGCGCAGAGCGATTTCTACGGCATGCTCGGAAGGCAGACAGAGAACTTCATCCAGCGAATTCGTGTGCAACGATTGTGTGCCGCCGAGTACCGCCGCCAGGGCTTGCACCGTCGTGCGTACAACATTGTTGTACGGTTGCTGTGCCGTCAGAGAACATCCGGCCGTTTGCGTGTGGAACCTCAGCCACAAAGAGCGGGGATCCTTGGCATGGAAGCGGTCGCGCATAATTTTTGCCCACATGCGGCGCGCCGCTCGCAGTTTGCAGATTTCCTCAAAGAAGTCGATATGAGAATTAAAGAAAAAAGACAATCGCGGAGCGAAGTCGTCAACATCCATTCCCTTGCGGCGGATTACGTCTTCCACATACTCTATGCCGTCGCGGATGGTAAACGCCAGTTCCTGAACTGCGGTGGAACCCGCCTCTCGTATATGATAGCCGCTGATACTGATGGTGTTCCAGCGCGGAACATATTTGGTGCCGAATTCCACCGTATCGCTGATTAATTTTACGGAAGGTTCCGGTGGGCACATAAAAGTCTTCTGCGCGATGAATTCCTTGAGCATGTCATTTTGAATGGTGCCGCCGATTTTGGAAAGAGGCACACCTTTAATATCCGCAGCCGCGCAATACATAGCAAATAAAATTGTCGCCGGAGGATTGATGGTCATGGACGTGGTAACGTCTGCCAGCGGGATGCCCTCCATCAACACCAGAAAATCTTCCAGCGTGTCGATGGCCACGCCGCATTTGCCCACTTCGCCCAGTGCTTTGGGCGAGTCGCTGTCGTAGCCCATCAGAGTCGGGAAATCGAAAGCCGTGCTCAGGCCGGTCTGTCCTTCCCGCAGGAGCATTTTCCAGCGCTGATTGGTGTCGTGCGCGCTGCCCATGCCGGAAAACATGCGGAATGTCCAGTAGCGCCCCCGGTAGCCGGTAACCTGATTTCCTCTGAGATACGGAAATTCACCGGGCACGCCGATGTCTTCTGCAAAATTGGTATCTTGAATGTCTTCCGGGGTATAGAGCCTTTTGATTTCCGTGTCCGACACAGTGGAAAAACGCTCTTTCTGGTCCGGATTATTTTTCAACGTCTCTTGAACTTCCTGTTCCCATTTCTGGGTCAGTTTCAAAGACGCCCCTTGCATTTCTTTGGAGAAATACACTATGAAACCTCCAGTATTGTTAGTAAGTTAGTAATTATTTTCTGCGCTTTTCTACCCCGAGAGGGGGTACTGACAAGAGTTGCAGAAAATAATTTCGTTAACGCATTAGCAAGTTAGAATTTGTTTTCTGATAGAAAGCAAATTCTTTAACGCGCTTATCCCGCATAGGCGGGACTTTTCCCGTTAATCGGGGTTCGGAATGATTAAGAATATCTGTAAAAACTAAAAGGCACTAACTCAAATCTCTTGATTTTGTCAAGAGATATTGAAGGTTTCGGTGTCCGGCCGTTGACGATTTTTGATGATGACAGTAATCAAAAAAGCACTCCCGTTATTGCTGCAGAAGTGCTTTGGTTGTTGAATCCTCTGTATAATATGAAGATTAAAGTGGCTTTACGTTTTCCGCTTCCTGGCCTTTTTTGCCCTGCTGTATATCAAAAGATACACGCTGTCCTTCATTCAGGGACTTGAAACCTTCAGTCTGGATGGCACTGAAATGAACAAAAACATCTCCGCCATCATCCTGCGTGATAAAGCCGAATCCTTTTTTGGCGTTGAACCATTTTACAATTCCTTCCGGCATAGTTGTGCAAACTCCTTTCATTAATTTTACCAGTCGAATTAAAACTATGACAGAATTTAAAACCGCCAAACTTTAAAGAATATATAAGATTACCTGGAAAGGATAAATATCTGCAAAACTTTAAAGAATATAACGGATTAACCTTGTCCCTCAAAATGTTTAAATTCAACTTTTTCACCGCTTATCACTCGCGATGCTCGATTTTATTTAAATGCAAGACCCGATAAAGTCAAGCTCTAATTTATTGTTTATTGCGCTTAAATTTTATGAAAAAATATGTTATTAAAAGCACAGTTTGTGGGATGATTGTTTAATCATCAATGATGACGAATTTATTGTGATGGAAAGGATTTATTATGAAAAGAAAAACAGCAGTTTCAATTTTGACAGTGGCCATATTTCTGATTGCGGCAGTCTGCTTCGCGGAAGTCAATCCTCCTCAGGTGGGAGGCACTTTTCCTGAAATCGAATTATCCAAACCAACCGTTCCCGCTGAACTTCAATATCTGGGACTGTCCGGCAGCGGATTTTTTAAAGTCAATCAGGTCAAGGCGGATGTCGTGATTGTGGAAATATTCAGTATGTATTGCCCCTACTGTCAGGGAGAAGCCCCGAATATTAACAATCTGTATGCGTCAATTGAAAGCAATCCCAAACTCAAAGGCAAAATTAAGATCATCGGCATCGGGATAAACAATTCTGCTTATGAAACCGATATTTTTAAAAAGAAATACAAAGTAGAATTTCCTCTGGTTCCGGATGGAGACTTTAAACTGCACAAGACAATCGGACAGGTAAGAACGCCTTATTTTATTGTCGTCAAACTGAAAGGCGGAAAGGCTGAAGTTATTTATTCCAAATTAGGGGCGCTGGGAGACACCAAGACATTTCTACAACAGATTGTTAAATCAGCAGGATTAAAATAGGAGTAACCCATGAAAAAAATATTGTTGTCAGTTTTAATGATTGGTTTATTTGCATTCAACGCTTATGCGGCATCCGAAGCTTACAAAAATAATATTTATAACCCGGGCGAGTTAAAGCCTCGCGACAGCGTTTTAAAGGTGAAGGCGGGAGATGCCGCTCCGGATTTTACACTGAAGGCAGTAAGCGGAAAAATGATTTCACTCAAGGATTATCAGGGGAAGAAAAATGTGGTGATTTCGTTCGTCCCGGCTGCCTGGACACCAGTCTGCTCCGATCAGTGGCCGGGATATAACATCGTGCAGGACATCTTCGAAAGTCATGATTCCATTATGCTGGGCATTACTGTTGACAGCATTCCCACCCTTTTTTCCTGGACAAATCAAATGGGGAAACTCTGGTTTGAAGTTTTATCCGATTTCTGGCCGCACGGCGCTGTAGCGGAAAAATTCGGTGTGTTGCGTTCCGACGGTGTTGCCGAAAGAGCGCTTTTTGTCATCGATAAAACAGGGATCATTCGCTACATTGATGTGCATGATATTAATCATCGCCCGCCGTTGGAGGCCCTGGTCAAAGAACTGGAAAAGTTAAACTAATGGCAGCAAAAGTTAATATTTAAAATACTAATATTACTTGATATTCTGCTTTTTTCTTGACACATCTCAGATATTAATCTATGCACGTTTAAGAGATTTCTGAACGCCGGTCATTTTTTTTGTCCTTCCATCAAAGGACGAAGGTAATCAGGTTGGACGTGGAAGAAAAAAGAAGAAAAAAGAAAGAGAAAGAAAAAGAAAGCAGACGAAACACCATCTTGAAAGCGGCAAGGAAACTTTTTTTTGATCGTGGTTTCAAGTCTGTAACGGTTGATAATATTGCCGAGAAAGCGGAAGTCAGCAAGGGGTCGATTTATCTTTGTTTTGAAAGCAAGGAAGAAATATACACCCAGATTCTCGTTGCCGACAATATTGCTCTCTACGAAAGAATACAAAACTTTTCGGCCATTGAAGCGTCCGCTGTACAGCTCTTGCAGGAATTTGCCCGTATTTATGTTGATTATTTCCTCAACGATACGGAGCTCTTTAGAATTCTGATGACCTTTATGATGCAAACAGGTCATATGCACCTGACGGAGCAGCAAAGCGCTGAACTGATCAGATCAACAAATCAGAACATCACGATCATTTCTCAAATTATTCAGAAAGGCATGGATTCCGGTGAATTTTCGCCGGTGGCTAATATTCGCCAGATGCAAAATGCGATCTGGGGAATATTAAACGGCATTATTTCACTTTATTTGTTTACCGGAAATCCTGTAAAAAGAATGGAGCGAATTCATTCTACCGTTCAGGAAAGTTTGAATATTATCATTAAAGGTTTGAAAGCGTAAGTTTTCTCTCGCAAAGTATTTATTTCACGTTATCTTTGAATATTTTTTTAAAATCCTGCTCGGCTTCTTGGAGTATGCTTTCCACTTCTTTTTCCAGTTTTTCAAATCTTTCGATAATCACTCGCGCCTTGTCGGTCAATTGCAGAGATTTTTCCTTTTCACTGGTTGCCACCAGCTTCTTATCCATCCGCTCTTCGGAGGCCTTTAATCTTCCCCAGGCCGCGCGATAGGACATGCCCAGTTCCTTGGCAGCTGCATTAAGGCTGTGCTGCTCCTCGATGGACTTGAGAATTTCATCACGGCCTTTGCCGAAAATGACCTTCCCGTTCTCCTCAATCCAGATTTTGTATTTAATTTCCATCAGGCGCCTCCTGATTGTTTGCCTTGAATTATCTATAGTTATGATACGGCAAAAAAGTCAATAAATTTCGTTATCGGTTTTTCGCGTATAGGTTTGAAAATCATATAACTGGAAGATTGATCAGCGTCATAACCGGTAACGGCATGATAATATTCTTGACTATTGAATACAGTTGTTTATATCTTGGCCCTGACATGATATTTCGAAAACACCGAGGTAACGGATTTTGAGAGTATTGTACTACGATTGTTTTGCCGGAATCAGCGGCGACATGAACCTGGGCGCTCTGCTCGATCTGGGCGTTAATCAAAAGTATCTCTTAAAAGAACTCGGCAAACTTTCCATCGGATCTTACAAAATCAAAATTTATCAGGATAAGCGCGGCGGTATTAGCGGCACGAAATTTGATGTCCTTGCTCCGTCTCCGAAAAAAGCATCGGCGCATCACCAAAGGCAGGAACGTACTTATCGCGATATTGTCAGAATAATCAGGCAAAGCAAATTATCCGCCAATGTCCAAAAGATCAGCCTTGATATTTTTACCCGTGTTGCGGAGGCGGAAGGAAAAATTCACGAATGTAAAACTGAAAATGTCCACTTTCACGAGTTGGGGGCAATCGATTCGATTGTCGATATCATCGGCGCAGCCATTTGCCTCGATGACCTGAAGGTTGACAAAATCATCTCCTCTCCCGTTCAGCTTGGGTCCGGCATGATTCATTGCAGCCACGGCACCCTGCCCGTTCCGGCGCCGGCTACCGCGGAAATTCTCAAAGGCATTCCGGTAAAAACCGGTCTTGTGCCTTTTGAGGCGACCACACCCACAGGCGCGGCCATCATTGCCGCGACAGCGTCAGCCTTCACGGAAAAAATTGATTTCACGCCGCAGAAAATCGGTTACGGATTGGGCAGCAAGGATTCTGCTGTCCCGAATGTTCTGCGCGTGTTTTTAGGAGAAATATCTGCTGCCGCGCTGGATACGGAGATCGGTGAAGCTGTCTTAATGGAATGCAACATCGATGACATGAATCCCGAACTTTACGACAATCTGATGGAACTCCTTTTTTTCGCCGGCGCTCATGACGTTTTTTTAACGCCGATCATTATGAAGAAATCCCGTCCGGCGCTGACGGTGTCGGTCCTTTGCGATTCAGGCAAACAGCCGGTCATGGAAGAAATCCTGTGGCGTAATTCCTCCACCTTCGGCCTGCGTTCATACAAGGTTACCAAATCCATGCTGCCGCGCAAAACAGTCAAGGTAAAAACCAAATACGGCGCAATAAGTTTGAAATGCGGTTATTTAAACGGGAGCATCGTCAAATCCAAGCCGGAATACGAAGATTGCAAAAGACTGGCCAGAGAAAACGGTGTTTCCGTGAGGGATGTTTATGAAAGCATAGACGCCGGAAAAAGGATAAAAAAATGAATCACCATGATTTAAAAATTATTCTGGAAAGCATTCGTGACGGGAAACTGGAAGTCGCTGACGGCGTTTCAAAATTGAAAAATCTTTCCTACAAGGAACTGGATTGCGCCAAGATTGATACACACCGCGAGCTGCGTGTCGGTTATCCGGAAGTCATCTTCTGTCCGGGCAAAACCATTGAGCAGATAAAAACAATCGTCAAGGCCATGCTGGGCGGAACATCCAACATCCTGGCCACTCGCGCCAATGAAGAGATTTTTGCCGCCGTCAAAGAAATTTGTCCTGATGCGTCTTATAATGCTCTTGCGCGAACCATTACCGTGATCCGGAAGAAAATCCCTGCATCGGAAAATTACATCGCTGTGGTCACGGCGGGAACAGCGGATCTGCCTGTCGCCGAAGAGGCGGCTGTAACCGCCGAAGTTTTCGGCAATCGTGTGGAAAGAATCGTTGATGTCGGTGTCGCCGGCATTCACCGTTTATTTGATAAATTAGATTTAATCCGCGAAGCGCGCGTGGTCGTTGTCGTCGCCGGAATGGAGGGAGCGTTGCCCAGCGTTGTCGGCGGTCTTGTGGATAAACCAGTGATCGCGGTACCCACATCCGTCGGATATGGAACGAGCTTTCAGGGCGTTGCCGCTTTGCTGACCATGCTCAACAGTTGTGCCGGCGGGGTATCCGTTGTAAACATCGACAATGGTTTTGGCGCCGGCTGTGCCGCTAGCAAAATCAACCAGCTCAAATCACGGGTATGAACCTTAAAGCAAGCTTTGGAAACAAATTCCGCAGCAAGCTGCGGGGTATTATACCC
>JBATES010000097.1:0-17585 GCA_049664145.1 Smithella sp. | reverse complement strand
GATTCTTTTCCAGAATATAGCGGGGTGTAATACCGAATGTATCGGTATCGGTGTCAGAATAATTGTAGGACCCCCAGGATGGCATATTCATCTGCAAATCCTTTTTGCCGTACATGAAATTGACTTCCGTTTTTCCCCATGGTCCCCATGCGGATTTCACGCCAAGATTAACATTTGTATATTGATCGTCACCGTCATCGTCAGAATGCGCTTTCATGAAATAGTCCGGCATGGCGTGCTGATACTGCCTTCTGTCCTTACCCATCTGGGCTTTGGTTAAGGCGCCGGGCATTTGATAATCGACTTGATTAAAGGAAACACCCAGAGAAACATTGAGCAAATCATTGGATGCGTAGCCGACATCAAAACCGGCGCCCTGCGCTGAATATTCCGAACGTTCACGGTACCCGGAACTGGCATTGTTTTCTCCATTAAGTGAATAGGTCCATGAACCGGCGGCGCCGTTTATACCGATTCTTTCGTTATGCAAGCCATAACTGCCGCCCAGCAACGATGCATTCACAACAGGTTTTCCCTTTCCTTTTTTAGTGATGATATTAATAACGCCGCCGATGGCCGCGTCCCCATACAAAACACTGCCCGGTCCGCGGACAACTTCGATTTTCTCAATGGTATTGACGGGCGTCTGCAGCCAGTTGATGGAAGCCATGTCGGTTCTGTTCAAGCGACGTCCGTCCAGCAGTATCAGGGTTTTACCGAAGGGATTATCACCGCCGAAGCCGCGCATATCCACCATCGCCTGCGAAGAATTGCCGCTGTACGTTCTGAACTGGATGCTTTCGATTTTATCCAGAACTTCCACCAGCGTTGTCGCGCCGGCATCATGGATTTCTTCCTCGGTAATGACGGTGACACTGGCCGGAGCTTTGCGGACTTCCTGGACATCGCGGGTTGCGGTCACCACGACTTCTTCCATCGTGGTCATCGGTTCGCCGGTTTTTTTATCTTCGGCTTGCGCAGGTGAAAAAACAAAGACAGACAACAACAGAAATAAAACTGAAAGCTTCTTCATGGAGCTTCTCCTTTCCCCCTCGGGATTAAAGTAAGTTGGATTCGCCGTAAAGTTTCCTGGCTTGCGGCGACCTACTTTCCATTCCTTCCCGATGCCGGAGCTTCAGTGGATTCACATGGATTTCGTTCCGCTTACAGTTGCGGGGCAGCGCCGGACTTGAACCGGCTTCCTTTATTGGCAATCTTGATGGTTCAGCAGTGTCACGCGGGGAGATCCGTCGTAAGGATTGGAATCTATCCCGGCTTCCACATCGTAAACCTCTTTTATGTTTGCCGCGGTAATAATTTCCGCGGGATTTCCTATAGCATAAATTTTTCCGGAAGCAAGCAAAATGATCGTACGCGCATTTTGCGCGGCCAGGTTGATGTCATGGGTGACAAAAATTACCGTGAGTTTTTGGTGGATATTCAATTGATGCAATAACGCCAAAAATTCCGCCTGGTGTTTCAAATCCAAGAAAACCGTGCTTTCATCCAGCAACAATATTTTCGGCTCCTGAGCCAGCGCGCGGGCGATTAAAACCCTCTGCCGTTCTCCGGCGCTGAGTTCATTGAAACGCCGTGAAGCAAAAGCGAGCGAGTCGGTTTTCTCCATTGCGTTACGAACGATTTCGTAATCTTGCTCATCTTCAAAGCGATATTTTCCCAGATGTGGAAACCGTCCCATCAAAACAATTTCTTCCGCGTAGAAAGGGAAGATATCTGACGTTTCCTGCGGTACGATGGCCACTTTCCGGGCGATTTCTCTGCGCAACCATTTGTTCGTTTCTTGGCCTTCAATCAGCATTTGTCCCGCATCGGGAAGCAGCGTGCCGTTAATCATTTTCAGCAGGGTGGTCTTGCCGGATCCGTTCGGGCCGATGATGGCCACCATTTGAGATTCATCAACGCTAAAAGAAACATCATCCATGACAAGCTTAGCGTCATAACTGAATTGGATATTGCGGGCGCTGATCAGGGACATGGTCAATACGCCTTTCTTTTCAATAGAAAAATAAAGTAAGGAGCGCCGCATAATGCCGTAATGACGCCGACCGGCAATTCCGCGGGGGCAAGAACCACTCTGGCGACCGTGTCGGCAACCATCAAAAAGGATGCGCCAAACAATGCCGAAACCGGCAGAAGCAAACGATGGTCAGAACCGAACACAAGTCGCATAAAATGAGGCACCATAATGCCGACAAAACCGATGATGCCGGCCATGGAAACGGCCACGGCAATCATCAACGAAGTAACGATCAAAAGAAAGTACTTTGTTCTTCCCACCTCAACACCCAGATGCCCGGCGGTGTCTTCTCCCTGAACCATCAGGTTAAGCCGCCTCGCCTGCGCGTAAAGCAGAACAAAACCGATGATCAGGCAAGCTGCCGCAAGATAAAGTTCTCTGCCGGAAGCCCGGGACAAATCACCCATCAGCCAGAAAGTAATGCTGTGCAGCTCCATGCTGTTGACGATGGAAAGAAAAAAGAGAATGGCCGCGGAAAAGAAAGCGTTCACCACAACGCCGGAGAGCAGCAGCGAATTATCCTGCAATGCGCCTCTGGCACCGCCGGCGACCACAAAAACCAGGAAGACCGTAACCAGCGCGCCGATAAAAGCAAGGAGCGGAACGCCCGTATAAAAAGAACCGGCGCCAATCACAATACCGATAATGGCCCCGAGGGCCGAACCTCCGGAGATGCCCAGGATATAAGGGTCCGCCAGCGGATTACGCAAGAGAGCCTGAAAAACAACTCCGCCCAGAGAAAGGGCTGCACCGACAATTCCCGCAAACAAGATCCGCGGAAGACGCACGGAAAATAAAATCAATTCTTCTTCGGACGAAATGGATAAATTTCCTGTTAGAGCTTTGACGAGCGCGTTAAAAACGTGAACCAATTCGATATGAACACTGCCGACCGAAAGAGAAACGACGCCCAGGACCAGAAGCATTAAAGTCATCAGGGCGCTGATTTTCAGCACCCGCGATAAGGTAACACGGCGGTAAATAAGCGTCTTCCTCCTTCAGTGAATTAAAGAGGCTTATATATCGTCTTGGACACCTTTTCCACTATAAAAAGTTCGGTCACATTAAAGGATAGCGAAAACGGCTCTTATTGTGAGACTCAAATTTCAAAAACGAAGTGAATTGAAATTTGTTAGTCGAACAATCCCGCAAAGCGGAGGGTGTAATACCCCGCAACGAGCTTTCGAATTTGTTTCCAAAGCTTGCTTTGGGGTTTCATCCCCGTGATTCTTTCTTTTCTTCCGGCATTTCCAGTTCCGGAGGCAAATCATCTTCTTCCGTATCTTCTGCAACCACCTCTATTTCTTTTGCCGGTGGAACTTCTTCAGTGGCCGATGCCGGTTTTTCCCGGGCAGGTTCCATTTCGGCCAGCCAAAGCGAATGGCGATGACGGGCGTAGTCCAGACGTACCTTTCCGGTGAAGATGCCGCGCACCATCGGCCAGTTGGGCCTCAGCAGAATCGCCGCCATGTGCGCCAGAAAGGCAAGAAAAAATAAAATAAAGAAAATGTTATGCATCCACGTCGCCCAGAGCAAAACGGCCTGTGACATGTCCGGCGCGTAGATATTCTTGTATGTTTTCACCAATCCCGAAACAATCAGCATCAGGATGATAAAAGCCATTCCCACATAAGCCAGGCGTTGTTCCGGCAGATATTTATGCATCGGCGGTTCTTTGCCGAATCCAAACAAACTTTTGATAACTGTAATCGATTCGGAAAAATCTCCTCTTTGCGGCATCAGGCCTTTTTCACCGCGCAGGCCGTGATAAAAAACATGAAACAGGGCTGCGGCTGTAAACACCAGCGCCGCCGCGTAGTGCAGATATAATGATGTGATAAAGTCCGCAGCCCAGCCAAGGCCCGGAACATTAATAATGTAATAGCGCTTGCCGACGGGCAGTTCAAAGATCCCCGTTACAAGCAGAACAAGGCCGGAAATGGCAATAGCCCAGTGTTCGATTAATTCCAAAGCGCTGTGGCGGACGACAAGATTTTTTTCAGTTAAGATTTTTTCCGTCATGGTCTTATTCCTCCTTTCCCGCTTTGTCTTTACGGTTGAAAAACAAGGCTGCGCCTGCTGCGGCGATTCCCAGCACCGGAGCAGCTAAAACAGCCTTGGCGAGGGGATCCGTTCCGACCATCCTTCGTCGGACATCCGTTTTCATATCAGGCTGTCCCGGTTTTTTGGTTAAAGTCTTATGAATTTCCTCAAAAGGAACCGGCGAGACGTAAAGCGTTGCCGTGCCGCCGTTTTGTGTTTTCCCGTAAATATAACCGTTCATTTTTTGAGCGCGTAATTCCGCCATCTGTTCGATGGCTTTTCTTGTCCCGATAAGCATGGCTTCCCGGGGACAGGCTTCCACACAGCCGGGGAGTTTATCCTCCGCCAGACGTTCCATGCATAGGTCGCATTTATACATGACGCCGTTACCCATCAGACCGGGCAGGACTTTAAGGTAGATGCCGACGCCGGATTGCCGCTGGGGAATTTCCCACGGGCAGACATCGCGGCATTTTGCTCCGCCGAAGCAAAGATCCTGATCAATGACCACGGCGCCGTTTTTATTTTTATGGTTGGCGGAAAATGGACAGATGGTTGCGCAGGCAGGATTATCGCAGTGCATACAGCGACGGGGAACAAAAACAGTTTTTTCAGCTCCAGCCATGTTGACCTTCGCTTTTTGCACATAAATAAAATTATAAGGCGTCAGGCGGCTGAAAACGTCACGTTTTTTTGACCAGTCTTCAATGGTTTTGCGCGGCCAGGGTTCGGGAATAGGCTCGACGACCTGAGGAATTTTGTCTTGGTTGATTTCTTTGCAGGCACTGACGCAGGCCGGAACTTTCCTGTCGGGGCAACCGTCGCAGAGACTCAAATCGATGAGCGTGGATAATTGTTTGTCTGTTGCCGCCGCAGATGCCTCAGGCAGTCCGACGCTCGATGCAACTGCCGCTCCGGCTGTTATCTTCAAAAAAGACCGGCGGCCTATTTTCAAGTCCTTTTCCTTTTTCATAAAAGTCCTCCGTTTCATCTTTCTTCAAATACCATAATCAAAACAGATTTCTATTTCATTGATGTAAATCAATTTTGACAAAATCTGTTACTTCCTTGAACAAAGATGCGTCGGTGTACACCGGCCAGTCGTTATGCCCCGCGCCCTTGATGATCCACATTCGTTTCCGGCCTTCGGAAAGATGGTTATACAAATTAACAGCGTGTTGAACCGGCAGGATTTCGTCGCGTTCAGCACCAACAACCGCGATTTTATTTTTGAACGACTTCAGATTTTCGATACTATCGTATTTATCGGTTAAAACCAGTTGTACGGGAAGGAAAGGAAACAGGGATTTGGCGACGGCTGCCAGCGTGTCCCAGGGTGTAATTAAAATGGTTCCGGCGACAGGAACGGAGGTTTGTCTGGCAATGGCGGCGGCTACAGCACAACCCAGCGACTCACCCACGAGATAAAGCGGATCTCCATATTGCTCATGAGCAAGACGCACGGTTTTGAGGCCATCGGTAACAAAAGATTTTTCTCCGACTTTTCCGGGACGTCCGCCGTATTTCGGATATTCGGCCAGTACGACGCGAAATCCCAAATCCATAAATGGTTTTAGATAAAATCCCCTGTCCAGCGCCGTGCCGCCGTTGCCGTGAAAAAGAACTAATGTTCCATTGGGCGCGGGCGCTTCCTGTGCGGCAATCAACCCCTGATAATCTTTGTCAGCAGCCTGCCACAATTTCACGTTTTCATGTCTGAGCATCTGCTCGGTAGGCCACTCAGCGCTGGGAAAATAAAGAAACCGGTTTTGCATATTACACCCTCCCGAAAACATCACCGTCACGAGACAAAACAAAAGGATCCTTGCTCTATTTTTCATGGAAACCATGATGAAAAATGTGTTCTTAATTTTATCTCTTCAATCAAGCGATCGTCTTAATTGTTGCAAATCATCAATAGAGAAGGTGTTGGAATGCAATCATTCTGCCCGATGTTCATAAGGACATGACCGTTTTTTATTCCCATTCGATGGTGCTGGGTGGTTTGGAGCTGATGTCATAAACCACGCGATTGACACCGCGCACTTCATTAATGATGCGATTGGATATGCGCGCCAGAACATCCTGCGGCAGTTGTGCCCAGTCAGCGGTCATGGCATCGTCGCTGGTGACAGCCCGAATCGCCAGAATATTTTCATACGTGCGCTGGTCTCCCATGATGCCGACGCTCTTCAGGGGAAGCAGCACGGCAAAGGATTGCCAGAGTTTATAGTAAAGTTTTTTGGCACGGATCTCTTCCCAGAGAATGGTATCCGCTTTGCGCAAAACAGACAGGCGTTGCGGCGTTACTTCGCCGATAATGCGAATGGCCAGTCCTGGGCCGGGAAAGGGCTGACGCCAGACGACATCATCGGCCAGTCCCAGTTCTTTTCCGAGGAGACGTACTTCATCTTTGAATAAATGTTTCAGCGGTTCAACGAGTTGCAGATTCATTTTCTTTGGCAGCCCGCCGACATTGTGATGCGATTTGATGACTGCGCTGGGACCGCCAAAGGCGGAGCGGGATTCAATTAAATCGGGATACAGGGTTCCCTGGGCCAGAAATTTGACACCTTTGATTTTGCGCGCTTCCTTGTCAAAGACTTCTATAAAAGTGCGGCCGATAATCTTGCGTTTCTTTTCCGGATCGGTCACGCCTTTTAACTTGCTTGAAAATATTTTACCCGCCCGGGCGAAGCGTAAATTGATTTGCAGATTCTTTTTAAACATCTCCATGACGCGCTGGGCTTCGCCCTCTCTCAGTACACCGTTGTCCACAAAAACGCAGGTGAGTTGCCTGCCGATGGCTTTATGGAGCAAGACCGCGGCAACGGAGGAGTCAACGCCGCCGGAAAGACCCAACATGACTTTTTCGTTGCCAACCTGCTGGCGGATTTCTTCAACGACATGGTTGATAAACGATTTCATCGACCACGACTTTTTGCATTGACAAATATCGAAAAGAAAGTTGGCAAGCATCTTTTTGCCTTCCTTGGTATGAACAACTTCCGGATGAAACTGCAGGCCGTAAAAATTACGCTTCGTATCTTCTGTTGCCGCCACCGGCGTGTTGGCGGTAACGGCCGTGATGACGAAACCGGCCGGCAGCGAACCGATGGAATCACCATGGCTCATCCAGCACTGCGTTTTTTTCGTCACGCCCTTGAAAATACCTGTTTGTTTTTTAATCAGAAGTTCGGCAAATCCATACTCCCGCTTTTGGGAGCCGATGACTTTTCCACCCAGTGAATCAACCATGTATTGCAGACCGTAACAAATTCCCAGAATGGGAATGCCCAGATTGAAGATGCCCTTGTCCACGCGGGGAGCGCCTTTGCTGTATATACTCGCCGGGCCGCCCGATAAAATTATTCCTTCGGGATTTAAAGATTTTATTTCCCCAAGAGCAATGCCAGGCGGTTCAATCTGGCAGTAAACATGATTTTCCCGTACCCGCCGGGCAATCAACTGGTTATATTGTGAACCGAAATCGATGATGAGAATCATTTTGTGTGTCCTCAATTCGTTAATTTATTTTTCGCCGATGAATCAAAATTTCTTTGATGTTTATATACTGGTATTGAAAAAAATTAGCAACTGTTCATCTAGGTGCGGGAAATAAATATTTTGGTGAAATAAATACAAAAATGTTACAAATAATCAGGATAGATCCTTCAAAAACGCTTGGCTTCGGATAATAAAGTTGTTGAAAAAATCAGATAATCGCCATAAATGTAGTCTGTCGGAAAACAAGAGGTGTTTATGATTTCGAAAAGAGCGTCCCAATTCACGTCCTTTATTGTCATGGATGTCATGGCCAAAGCCGAAGAGCTGGAACGAAAGGGTGAAAACGTTATCCATATGGAAGTCGGCGAACCTGATTTTCCTACGCCCAAGGCTATTACCAAAGCGGCCAATGACGCTCTGCTCCATAACAAAACGCGTTACACCCATGCGCTGGGAATTTTGGAACTCAGACAGGCCATCTGCGATTTTTATCATCAAGAATACAGGGTTGATGTCACGCCCGATCAGGTGATGGTTTCCACCGGCACGTCTCCCGCGTTGCTTTTCGCGATGCTGGCGATTCTGGATCACGGCGATGAGGTAATCATTTCCGATCCGCGGTACCCCTGTTACCAGAATTTCATTCTCGCCGCCGGCGGTAAGCTCAAAGAAGTCAGAACTTATCCGGAAGAAGGGTTCCAATATCGCCCGAAAGACATCAAGAAGAAACTTTCACCCCGCACGAAGGCGATTCTGATCAACTCGCCTTCCAATCCGACGGGTATTGTTATGACCCCAGAACAATTGCAGACGGTCGCGCAGTTTGACAAACAGTATATTATCTCGGACGAAATATATCATGGTCTGGTGTATAAAGATCGCGCTCATTCCATCCTGGAATTTACCGACAAGGCGTTTGTTATTAACGGATTTTCCAAACTGTATGCGATGACCGGCTGGCGTCTGGGATACTGCATCTTCCCCAAAGAATTTTCCAGCGTCATGCAGCGGATTCACCAAAATTTCATGATTTCCGCCAGCGGTTTTGTACAATGGGCAGGCATTGCCGCCTTAACCAAAGCCCAAAAAGACGTGGCCAAAATGGTTAAAACTTACGATGAGCGCCGACGCTACATGCTGATGCGGTTGAAAGAAATGGGCTTTGTTATTCATGTTGAGCCAACCGGCGCATTTTATGTTTTTGCCGACGCGCGACGCTTCTGCAAAGATTCCTACAAGGAAGCTTTCCGCATTACAGAAGAAGTGAAAGTAGGTGTCACACCCGGAATTGATTTCGGCAGCGGCGGTGAAGGGTTTCTGCGCTTCTCTTACGCCAATTCCCTGGAAAACATCAAAGAGGGGTTGGATAGACTGGAACGATATTTGAATAAATAATCCTTGCTATTTAATAATATTACCTGTACAAGCCCCATCAGTGATCGCGATAGTTATTGACCTCCCTTCCTTTCTATCTCAGAAAATTCGGCAGGAAAATCCGGCTAATCGTAACCGAATCCAATTTTAGCGCTATGTTAGCGGCCTGTTTTCAGGCTCCTAATCATGGCCGAGAGCGGTTTGTTCTCAACATCCGCAACGACTAGACCTGGGTTCAAATGTCACAAATACTGAAAAAAGAAGGAAAAGAAAGAAATGAGTTTTGAGAAGTTTGAGTTACATGCGAAAATAGTTGCCGGCGTGCAAGCGCTTGGCTATAAAGTGCCAACACCCATCCAATTACAATCAATCCCCCCGATTATGGAAGGCCGTGATGTTATGGGGCTTGCCCAGACCGGAACTGGGAAAACAGCAGCTTTTGTGTTGCCGATTCTGCAACGCTTGATGCAGGGGCCACGCGGCCATATTCGGGCCCTTATCATAGCTCCAACGCGGGAGTTAAGCGAACAAACCCACGAAGCAATAGGACAATTGGGACGTAGGGCGCAAGTCCGCAGTGCCTCCATCTATGGCGGCGTGAATATCAATGGCCAGATCAACAAGCTGCGCAACAATGTTGACATCGTCTCCGCTTGTCCCGGCCGGCTGCTTGACCACATCCAGCGCAATACCATTGACTTGTCCCACGTAGAAGTCCTGGTCCTGGACGAAGCTGATCATATGTTTGATATGGGCTTTCTGCCGGACGTACGAAAAATCGTGAAACATCTTCCGACAAAACGCCAGACATTGCTGTTTTCCGCGACGATGCCGGAAGATATCCGCTCGCTCGCCAATGATCTATTGATAAATCCGGTCAACATTAAAATCGGCCATACGGCTCCGGTGGAAACGGTTTCGCACAAATTTTATCCGGTACCCATGAACTCCAAAACCGATCTGCTGAAAGATATTTTGAACAAAACGGAGATGGATTCCGTTCTCGTTTTTACGCGGACGAAATCGCGCGCCAAGAGTGTGGCTCTGCAACTGGATAAATCGGGATACAAAGTTACTTCTCTACACGGCAATTTGACACAGCAGAAGCGTCAGCATGCGCTAGACGGCTTCCGCGACGGCCGTTATGAAATCATGGTGGCCACCGACATCGCTGCCCGCGGCATTGACGTGACCAGCATCTCCCATGTTATCAATTATGATATGCCTTCAACCGCTGATGCCTATACGCATCGCATCGGCCGGACGGGACGCGCCGCCAAAACCGGCGACGCCTTTACTTTTGTAACGGGAGACGACATTGGCCTTGCCAATTCTTTGAAAAGAATACTCGGAGAAAAGCTTGAATACCAAAGTGTTGACGGATTAACGATGAGCATGCCTGTTTACGATGACGCTCCTTCGCGAGGCATGAGCAGAGGAAAATCTAATAGACCCAACAACGGCAGAAAGAATTTTTCTCCCAAAGCGCGAGCCAACAGCAGGCCCCAGCAGCGATCTTTTAATGCTTCCAACCGCAGCCAGTGGGCACATTAATTCAAAGGATTAGTCCCGCTGAAATGTTATCGTCAAAATAGATTATAACCGCCAAAAGCCGGAACCGCTTTAATACGCGGTCCCGGCTTTTATATTGCTAACTTATCGTCCATTTCTTTTTCACCTTGTTCATCTTCATCCCGTTGCGTTGGCAACACCTTTTAAAATGTCGGTGCGACACTTTTTTGAGGACGTCCCTGCACAGCCACTCGCTGAATTCCACGACACGCTTCTGATGGCAGGACGGCCAGAAGTGGCGACGCTTACACGAGAAGGCAAGTAAATATTTCAGCCCAGGTTACGAATACTTTGATTTCGCATCTGATCTATTCCGAAACTGAGCCGTAGACATCAAAATAACGGGAATTCGCGCCCCAGTTCATGAAACGGGTGTAGCCGGCTTTTTCCAGGCGCTTGATGACCATCTGGGCCCTACCGCCCGTTTCGCAAGTCAAGATGAGATACTGAGTCTTCGGCAGTTCGCCGAGGCGCTCCATAACCTGGCTCGACGGGAAATTTTTTGCTGTGGGTATATGGGCCTTTTTAAAGGCATCCTCAGGGCGGACATCGATAATCCATATTTCCGCATTCGGTTTGTCCACAAGCTCCTTCAAGCGGGCCGGTTCAAGGTACTGCTTTAAACTTTCCCCCTCGCTGCCCACATACCCTTCATAGCAACCGGCGATACAGGCCACAGCGATCAGTATGCCGATGGCCAAAAAATATTTTTGCTTTTTCATCTTGTCGTTCCTCCCCGTATCATGAATGAATTGTTGATAAACGCTTTTCCTTCTTTTTGCGATTATACAAGTGCTTGATGATGTGTCAAGGTGAGATTCGCTAACATGGAAATTTATATATTTTACAAGGAACACATTCATGGAACGGATGCGTCAAGATGGCTCTTCATGCCATCCATCAGCGCGATGACCGCCAACTCTTTTGCCTTGGCCTCCACATCAACCGTCATCTTCCGTCCCAGCCAGCATGCCGGGAAATCAGCCGGATTGATATAGTCGGCATGTGGTTTCGGATTTCCCCCTGCCAACCGCTGCGGGGTGAAGAGATATGAGCGTAGAGTTCCTGTCCGACGTCCTTCCAGATGTCTTCCGCCAGTTTTGTCGCCTGTTCAACAGACAGGCCATCCGGAAGACAGCGGTGATGGTGAACATCATAGACAAACGGAATCGAAAAACGTTCGCAGAAAGATAACAGATCCCTTGGCGTGTAGCTGACATCATCATTTTCAAGCGTCAGCCTTTTTCTGACGGACGCCGACAGATGAGGCAAAACATCTTTCAATCGTTGCAAGGTTTGGGATTTATCCCCGTACACGCCACCGGCATGAATGTTAATCACGTCCGCCCCCACGGCATCGGCCAGCATCCCGTGATATTCGAGTTCACGAATGGAATTTCCGACGACCTGCGAATGAGGCGAAGAAAGGACGACAAACTGGTCGGGGTGGAAACTCAGACGGATATCATTTTTACGGGCAAATAACCGGGTTGCCTCCATCTTCTGTCTGATATTCTTTTCTTCCGGGAGATCCTCCATGCGGTATCCCACAGCCGGATGCGTCATGCGCGGGAAAAGCGGCGACATGATCCGGAAAGCCCCGATTCTCAAACGATGGACAGTTTCAAGCGCCAGATACAGGTTACTTGCATTGAGAAAGCAGATTTCAGAGAGTTTCTGCAGTTGCCGGTCCCGCGTTAGCGACAGCAGGCTTTTGGCTGACCATTGTCACACATTGCCAGATGACAAACCCGGCAGCATTTTATTATATCGTCAATAACTTTTCTGTCTTTTATTTCTCTATCTTTTTGACGCATTTTCCGCTCCGGCCGGCTTACACTTTTTATCATTCCGTTATTTATTTCCAACTGCTTTAAAGAACGTGTAACAGAAGACGCCATCGGCTTCGGCGGTTTTGTATAAATCGCGGATGCCCTGATCAAAAACCTGTTCTTCAATGATGCCCGCATTAATCGCCTGTTTACGAACTCCTTCAATCATGGCGGTAAACGTTTTCTTCGTGAACCCGTCAACCATTTGCGGCTTGCCGGAATCGGCATAAACCATTCGGGGAGATACGCGAACCGAGCTGAATCCCGCTTGAGTCAAAAGAGGATAAAGTTCTCTGCCGATCATGGCGTTGCCGCCTGCGCGCCTCTGCAATTCTACCTGGCATTGAATCGCTTTGTGTGCCGCTTCGCTGTCAGGATAAAAATAGGCCGAACCATGATCTCCTTCAATGACTGTGATGGTGCCGCCTTCCTTCAAATAATATTTCAGTTTCAGCAACGCCTCCACAGGTCGCTGGAGATGCTCCAAAACAAAACAAATAAAAATATGATCGAATGATTGCGGCGCGTAAGACAAATTAAAAATATCGGCCTGTTCGAAATGAACATTTTTAAATCCTGCCGCGTCTAATTTTTTTCTGGCTTCATTGATGGAAGTTTCGGATATGTCTATCGAGGTAATCAGAGCATCCGGGCTGTTTTTCGCCAGCGTGACGGTTTGCGCGCCGACGCCGCAGCCCGCCTCCAAAACCCTGCTTCCTGCTGAATAGCCAGTGCCAGAGTGCAGTAACTCAACCGGCGTGGATGCCTGATCCTGCAGCCGTAAATTTTCTCGGGGATTATAACCGTGAACGTATGCTTTCTTCATATTCATTATTCATCAGGAAAGACTTCATGCATCAGCCTTAAAGCTTTCTTTTTTTCATTTTTATACAGGAAATAACAGATGATTGAAATGGCCAGGGCTCCCATGGCATCGAAGATGAGATCGGACATGGTATCTCGCAGGCCGATGCCCTGAAACGCTCTGCCTATCTCTATCGTGGTTTCCGGCAAATTCCACGACTGCATATCCGTTCCGAAAATCACATCCATCAAAAACTCATAAATTTCAAAAATCACATCCATGGTGACCGCAAACGTAAAGGCGAATACCGCAACCAATAACGGACTGATATTCATGCTGTGCCGGCTGTTAATCTTATAGATGGCCAGAAATCCGATAAATCCAAGAATGACCCCTGAAGCGGCATGCAATACGACATCCCACCAGAATACGTCGTCGTACAAATTAAAACGCGCGCTTAAAAATATTCCCGCATAGATAAATATAATGATAATGGATTCCAGGATGTCCGGAATATGTATTTTTTTGTTTTTCTCAAAATAATCATGCAAAAAAGTAAGGACGAAGGTTACCAGCGCCCAGAATATGATGGTAATATTCCTTTCAATGGCGGTCATCAATAATACGCTGTTCGCGGCAAGATCCTTATCAAGCAAATCAAGGACAATGTAAACCAGATTGATGATGATCGAACCAATCAGCAGACACCGGATCGTCCAGAGAACATATTCATGGGTACTTTGCTGATACCTTTTAATTTTTTTTCTCATGAATGATTCCCATGGTTCAGAAAAGCCGAATCTTGCGCAATTTCACGCAAAAAGTAAGTCAACGTTATGCATTAGTCAAGTCAATTATCATGAATTAAATTTGTTTTTTTCTTTTTTTAGAGTTAAACTTACTCAAGATCAACGGGATCATCCTGCGGAATGACCCATCAGCCATTTTGGAGATTGCTAATGAAGTACAAAATTCTGGGTCTTTCCGGTTCGCCGGTAAAAAAGGGCAATGTTGAAACTCTGCTGAACAGGGCACTGGAAAACCTGCCTGCAAAAAATATGGAATATGACATTGTCCATCTTTCCGGTTTGGAAATTAACGACTGCATTCACTGTAATTTCTGCCTGAAGAAACAAAAGCCGGGCAAATATTGTTCGATGAAAGATGACGCACAGGGCATTTTTGAAAAAGCTGAAACAGCTGATATTATCGTCCTGGCCAGCCCCGTGTATTTTATGCGCAGCTCCGCGCGCATGCTGGCGCTGATTGACAGATTCCGTGTATTTGTTTTCGGCAATCTGACTGCTGGGCGCATGAAAAACAAGATCGGCGTAAGTATGGCGGCCGCATGGCTCAGAAACGGTGGAATCGAAACAACCCATATGACACATATCCTGGCTTTTCTGACTTTAGAGATGATTCCCGCGAGCAGCCATCAGGGAATCAGTCCACTGGGTGCGTCGATTTTGACAAGTACCAGCAGTCCGGAAAACTCGAAACCGGCTTCTTCGCTGGGAATGGAAGATGACGGTCAGGGCTTGCTTTCCGCGCAGCTGATTTTGCAAAGGGCTGTGGATCTGGTAAAATTAACCGGAAAATGACCTGATCGCATCAATACATTGAAAGAGGTTTTTTATGCCTGTTTATTTACAAATCATTCTGTTCACCGCCGCCTTTATTGCCGCTGTGCTCCTTTTCCTCTACATGGGCGGCCTGGCTGTGCGCAAGACTTGTTTTAAGATCATCGCCGAAATGGAAGAGGCCAGAGCATTTAAAGAGGAAAGGGCGGTGGAAATTCAGGATGAACGGAAAAACTTTTTCCGCGTGGGAGTCAAGAATATTCGTCCCAAGGCGCTGAACCTGCTGATTGCCGACGGCCTGGTCATCAAAACGAACGATGGCAAATATTATCTGGATAAGGAAAAACTCGCCCAGGCTAAAGCCCAGTTAGAAAGCGGAAAATGAGTAAAATATGATTTCTGAATAAATTGTTCATCCTCCTGGACGCATTACTCCGTTGATCTGTTGACACTTTCATTATCAGGCAACCGCTGAAATATTTATATTGATTGTTACGAACCTTTAAAGTAAAATTTTGAAAAGTCAAAAAGGATCAAAAGATGAATTTGGGGAAACTGCCGGGATTGATAAAAAAAACAGTTTTCGTGTTCTGCTTCTCCACCGCTTTGGTAAATATGGCGCATTCGGCAGAATTTCAGAAGTGCCTGGATCAGGACGGAAACACCTTTCTGACCAACAATCCGCCGCCCGGCGCAAAGTGTAAATCCACGGGGATAGAAATCATCAAATCCAGACCTGCTGAACAGGAGCAGGCATTAGAAAAATCCAGTGAAGGGATGCAGAGAAACGAGATCAAACAAGAGAAACTTTCCGATACCGGAGAAAAGAACAAGCAACGGACACAAAACTGCGTTTCTTGCTGTACCGGCAAAAAACAGATTTTTTTAAATATGAATCTGGATTCAAGATTGGCTGAGGCCTTATTGGAAGAATGCGTTGCCACGTGCCAATCAGCGGGGAAAACTTCCTCGGAATGGCGTGACTGTTGGCTCCAGTCCGACAAATAACAAAATATACTTAAGTTGAATTGAATGGAATAAAAATCAAATGAAATCCGTTTACATGCTGTGCGCTGATGGAATTGTCATCGACAGAAGAACCAATAATGTTTCTTTATTTAATGTAATGGAGGAATTAAATTCCGTAGGATTCCCTCTTCTCATCAATAAATTATATGCGATATGCCTGATGAATCGCGAAGTTCATGATGAGGATATGACCGACGCCCATTTTGAATTCAAACTGGACAACAAGGTTCTCTTGAAAGCAAATACAAATATCAATTTTCAGCAAAAACACCGGACCCGGGTCGTTCTGGAAGTATCAGGCCTTATTCTTCCGGTGCCGGGAACATTGAAAGTCAGTCTTCTCAGAGGTGGTGAAGTTATTGCCTGCAATGAAATTGAAATTAATAAAATAGATAAAACGTCAACCGTTTCCAAGACCATTAATTAAATATCATTCACGATAAGAAGATTCATTCTTCCCCTGAGGTCATCAATTCTTTTTCAAAATTTCATCAAAGGAGAATTTACAATGAAAAAGATTTTTTTTATGCTTTGCCTATTTTTATCTCTGATCCCTGTCGCGATGTCGGCAGAACTATACAGGTGTGTGGACAAAGACGGAAACACCTTCATTACCGATAATCCGCCACAGGATGTAAAATGCCAATCCAATGAAGAGGTCAATGAGGATGCCGGCCGGCAGCAAGAAAGTGGCGAGACTCGAGCCACAGGATCTGGTGATGTAAATAAATCCCAAAAAGGAGAGATTAAAAGGTTAATATCAATACCTCGCCCGGGTTATTGATGGTTTATGGAGCCAAGTTAAACGGAAAGGGAATGCTTTTTTATGCAATTTTATAGGCAGGAAATTGTATTTTGCGGGATTATGCAGAGAGAACAAAAGATTCAATCATCTTGCTTTCATTGTAACCAAGATTGACGAATTCAATCCCCGCTGATTTTTCCTTTGCCCTGACTACCTGGACCAGAACTGCAATCCACTGTTCGTCAATCCTGACTTTGAGGGGGTAAGTACTGCCAACGTAAAGATTCAACTCATTTCCTTCAAAATAAGCGCCTGTTTGAGAGATATTTTTTATTTCAACTGTAATATTGTTTTTTAATAATAGAATGCCGGGCAAAGAACAGTCTTTCCGTTGCTTGGACCGGGTATTGAATACTATTTGATGCCTGGCTCCACATCGGCAAGTTACATTCAGAACCCTGTGCTGCGATTCCTGACTGGGAGCGGCATGGTTCTTTCCTCCACAGTCAGGGCAGATAATGACAGCCCAACCAAGGGGCTTATGGTGACTTCTTGAATCATATCGTGACCAACCATGATTGTTTTTACCACAAATTAAGATAAAGTGCAGCTATTTTAGATTTGTAATTCCCTAACGGATCTTACAAGCCGGCTTCATTCCTTTTTTCTCTCTCAACTTCATCACTGTCTTTATCGGATGGCTTTTGTCAAAGCTACATCGGTGATGTGGTTTCGTCATAAGATGAATCATAGAAACCCAGAAATGTGGTCAGTGTTTCTTCCCAGGCTTTTTGCTGTGCTTCATGGAAATAAGCCATCATTTCGGCTTCCCGTTCTTCCAGAAATGACTGAAGCTGACCGGTTGCTTCCAGGTCGGAATAAGTGAACGGTGCTTTATTTTTTAGGGCATCCCGTATCATTTCTATCCGTTCCTGTCTTTTACTTTCTTCTGCCATTTCAATCATCATTTACATCCTCTCATTGTTTAATGGTCTTTATGTGACGCAGCGTCAACAATGTCGCTGCCAGCGAAGGGACAACCAGAAGCGCAATGCTTGCA
>JBATES010000096.1:0-1642 GCA_049664145.1 Smithella sp. | reverse complement strand
CCGATAGAGAACATACTTAAGACCATCACTTTGCCCGATAATATTCTCAAATTGATGTTTCTTTTTGTGCTCTTGACGGAAGTAAACATTCTCGGCCTCGAGCTTGTCTTTCATTGTTTTGATTTCAGAAAGAGCCGTCTGAAGCTCGGTCGTCCGTTCACCCACCTTCTCTTCAAGCCCGTCATGGGCTTTTTGCAGATCACTCTCGGCCTGCTTTATCTGGCTGATATCCAGATTGATTCCCGCCCAATAGATAATCTCGCCTTGATCGTTCCGTACCGGAACGCCACGCGCCAGGATGGGATGCCAATGGCCATCCACCCCGCGGAAGCGATGCTCGATATCCCAGTTTTCTTCGCTCTTTACACACTTCTTCCACAACGCGATGGTGCGCTTGGCATCATTGGGATCCATTGCATCCCCCCAGCCGAAATCGGAACACTGCTTTTGGGTTAAGCCCACCAATCTGAGAAAAGATTCACTGGCATATATATTGCGGCCATCAGGGGTGCAGATCCAGATGCCGTAGTTAATGGATTCACCGATTGCGCGGTAAAGTTTCTCACTTTCGCGCAGAGCCTGTTCCGCTTCCCTGCGCTTGGTTATATCCCACGCATAGACACGCACGACTTTCAGCTTGGCAGGCGCAATGATGCTTTCGATAAACACGCTGCCGTTTATTTCTATCTCTACGAGTTCATATCGCCCCTCTTTTTCCTGTCCCAGCTTTTTTATGATGTCGGGCAGATTCCGAGGGAGAAACAGGCGGCCATCTTCCGGGACTTTTAACTTCTTCAACACCTTAACGGTTGCAGCGTTGCAGTAAATTAGTTCTCCTTTTATATCTGTCTCAATGACCGGATTGGGATTGAGTTCGGGAAAGGAAGCAAGGTGCTCTATCTTCTCCATCGCCTTCTTGAGGCCGGTAATATCCCTGATCATCGTCTGTATATCACCGGCTTTCTCTTCGGTATTTTCCTGCGCTATGCTTTGAAGGTGCGCCCAGAAATATGTGCCGTCTTTTTTCTTCAGCGGGATTTCACAGGTCTGTTCCCCCTCTTTTTGAAATACCGTTTGGCAATGTTTTAAAAAGTTTTCTTTTGAGTCTGAGTCGGCAATAAAACCGGCAAAGGATTTATTGATCAGCCCCTGCCTCTCGACACCCATGAGTTTGGCGCCGGTCAGATTGACCTCCTTTATCCGTCCCTGCGCATTAATGGTGAAATAGCCGATAGGCGCGAAGTCATAGAGTTCGAGATATTTATTGCGCGATAACTCCAGTTCTTCGCGGGCTTGCCTGAGTTCCGCATTCTGCATTTCCAGTTCGATCTGGTGGACCTCAAGCTCGTGGACCAGTCTCCGGGTAGATTCCTCGCTCCGGGGCAGCGGCATTTGCTCCTTCTTCTCGTGCAACCGCTTTTCGGCCTGGCGACGAATTTCGTCTGCTGTTGACTCGCTTTTGTCTCTGTTGTTACCCATGACGACTCCTTTGTTTAAGGTTGATAGCCTTTAGCCTTTAGCTGTTGAGTGCCACGACATCGTGGACGGAAAAATGTGCCACCACATCGTAGACAACGTTCTTTGACAATCGAATAATTACCACGTCATTCCATGAACATCAAAATCAATTTGGAGGTGTTCA
>JBATES010000095.1:0-5559 GCA_049664145.1 Smithella sp. | reverse complement strand
TGAAACGAGCCGCATAAAGGAAAAGGGGAACACGGAATCCCTTTTCCTCCGCAAATGATCTTCAGTTTTCAAAGAACCATGCAATAAAGAGCTTTAAAATATCCTGTTTTTCAGGACGGACTAATTAAGTATCATTTTAATACGCAGAGGGCAATCCGATGAAGGATCAATCACTCCGGGTATTAATGGTTGAAGACTCGGAAGATGACGAGCTGCTTTTAATCCGTGAACTTAAAAAGGGCGGATACAATCCGGTGCATGAACGGGTGGCAAGCGCTACCGCCATGAAAAAAGCCCTTCAAGAGAAGAAATGGGACATCATTCTTTGCGATTATATGATGCCCGGATTTAATGCTCCTTCAGCCATTTATATATTGAAGGAAACAAATGTTGACATGCCTCTCATCGTTGTATCCGGAACGATCGGTGAAGAAGCTGTCATAGAGTGTATGCGCATTGGCGCCAAAGATTATATAATGAAATCTAATTTGTCCCGTCTTTGCCCTGCTATATCCAGGACGCTGGAAGAGGTAGAAGTTAAAAGTAAGCACAAGCAGGCGCAAAAGTTACTGAACGCTTCGGAAGTCCGGTACAGGCGGCTTTTTGAGTCAGCAAGAGATGGGATTCTTATCCTGGATTGCGAAACAGGAATAATTGTTGACGTTAATCCATTTCTGATTGAGTTGCTGGGTTATTCGCGTGAACAGTTCATCGAGAAGGCTGTGTGGGAACTGGGACCCTTTAAGGATATTATTCCCAACCGGAACAAATTTCTGGAATTGCAGCGTCAGGAGTACATCCGTTATGATAATTTGCCTTTGGAAACCATTGATGGACGGCTTGTTAATGTTGAATTCGTCAGCAATGTCTATGCAGAGGGCGACACCAATGTAATTCAGTGCAATATTCGCGATATCACCAAACGAAAGGAAGCGTTGAAAGCGCTGCAGGAGAGCGAAAAGAGATACCGGAAACTAAGCATCATCGATGATCTCACGCAGCTTTACAATTCCAGGCATTTTTACGCTCAGCTCAAAATAGAAACAGAGCGGTCGAACCGCTATGAACAGCCTTTGACCCTTCTTCTGATAGATATCGACAAATTCAAGGAGTTCAACGACACATACGGCCACGTTGAGGGAGATAACGTGTTATCTCAATTCGGCAAGCTTTTGAAACGATTTCTGCGAGAAACCGATTCCGCCTATCGTTATGGCGGCGAGGAATTTACAATCATATTGCCGATGACCACAGGCGATGAGGGAATTATAATGGCGGACAGAATCCGGGCCGAATTCAGGGAAAATTCTTTTTCTCCGATGACGGGGCAAAAAGTTTATCTGACGGTGAGTATCGGTCTTGCTCGGTACAAGCCGAAAGAAGAGATGAAAGCGTTCGTTTGCCGGGTCGATCAACTCATGTATCTCGCGAAGAGAAAAGGGAGAGACAGGATTTATTGTGAGACGCAAATTTCAAAAACTATCCCGCAAAGCGGAGGGTGTAATACCCCGCAGATTGCTTTGGGGTTTCATGCCCGTGATTCTGAACCATAGCATTAAGAACAAATCAAATGATTATTGCCCCCTCAGCATGCTGAGGGCCACTAAATGCTGAGGCCAAAATAATCATTTCAGCAATCTCCATAATCCCCTTTTATTGATCTAACCACCCGCTATTAAAAGATTAATGAACGCTTCCTGTTGCTTTCAGCTGTTGGCAAGCTCCTTGCAAATATTATAATGAAATCGGAGGAATGATGAACCCATTGGAAAGGTCCGTCTGGATGATGTTTGTTTTTATTGTGAACATTTTTTTGATAGTATTCATTTTTCTGGCCGAGAGAGCCTACAATAGTCAAGCGATAGAGGTGGATGATAAAAAAGGGGCGAGCACGGCAGAGACCATAGATGAAACGAAGACTCTATGAATTCATCAATGGAAAAGAAAGCAGAATACCATATCTCATCCTCTGTGAATGAAGGAATTTTCGAGATTTTCCGAACAGGCGGCAGTTTCAAAACGAAATGGTATAGATCGTAAATAACAGGCATTTTTTCTATGGCAAAATAATGGATTTTTTGATATTTATACGCCAAGTGCAATAAATAAAACGACATCATTCGCGCTAATTTCCTTCCCTTGATGATCATTTGTTGCATGTTAGCACGCGGTCTGCACAGTGTTTTGTTCTGATAGGAATTACTTAACTTTAAATTATTATAAACCAGTTGAAAAGATTTCCACTTTTTAATGGAGTAAAGGTTTTGGGAGATAACGATGGCTAAGGCAAAGCATGATGTTGAAGTTCTTGAAAAATGCCCGACGGGCATCAAGGGTCTCGATGAGATCACGAAGGGAGGGCTTCCGAGAGGCAGGCCAACCCTGATCTGCGGCGGTGCGGGTTCCGGCAAAACACTTTTCGCCATGGAGTTTCTCATGCGGGGCGCCATGGATTACGGAGAACCCGGGGTCTTCATGACCTTTGAGGAGACGCCGGAGGATCTCGCGAAGAACTTCATCTCCCTTGGTTTTGATCTCCCTGACATGATGTCGCGTGGCCTCATCGCAATGGACCACGTTAAAATCGAGCGAAACGAGATTGAGGAGACGGGTGAGTATGATCTGGAAGGATTGTTCATCCGCCTGGGGAGTGCCATTGATTCCATCGGAGCAAAGCGGGTTGTCCTGGATACCATAGAGGCACTTTTCGCCGGGCTTTCCAATGCCGGTATCATTCGGGCAGAACTTCGCCGGCTTTTTCACTGGTTGAAAGACCGCGGCATGACGGCCATCGTTACGGGGGAAAGAGGCGACAAGCTCCTGACACGCTACGGGCTCGAAGAATACGTCGCCGATTGCGTGATCTTCCTCGACTTCCGCATCGAGGAGCAAATTTCCACCCGCCGCTTGCGTATTGTCAAATACCGCGGCTCATCTCACGGCTCCGATGAGTATCCCTTCCTGATAGACGAGGGCGGCCTCTCTATCCTGCCCATCACTTCCCTAGGGCTCGACTACCCCGTTTCCTCAGAGCGCATCTCCACGGGCATCCCCAAGCTGGATACCATGCTTGGTGAGAAGGGGTTCTACCGGGGCAGCACCATCCTCGTCTCCGGTACGGCGGGCACGGGTAAAACAAGTTTGGCGGCTACCTTTGCCGAAGCCGCCTGCAGGCGTGGTGAGCGCTGCCTGTATTTTGCCTTCGAGGAATCGCCCAGCCAGATCATCCGGAACATGAGCTCCATCGGCATGGATCTCACTCGGTGGGTGAAGAAGGGGCTTCTCAGGTTTCATTCAGCCCGGCCTTCGCTTTACGGCCTGGAGATGCATCTTCTCACCTTCCACAAGGTGATCAAGGAGTTCAATCCCCAGATTTTCATTGTAGATCCGATCAGCAACCTGAGCGCCGCGGGAACACAATCAGAGGTCAAATCCATATTAACGCGCCTGCTCGATTATTTGAAGATGAAAGATATCTCTGCTTTCCTTACGGACCTCACCCATTTTACAGGCAGCCTTGAACACACCAGCGAAGAGGTATCTTCTCTGATCGATACATGGCTTCTCCTCCGGGATATCGAACTCAACGGGGAACGCAACCGGGGCCTCTACATTTTGAAGTCCCGCGGCATGCCCCACTCCAACCAGATTCAGGAGTTCCTGCTCACGAACCGGGGCATTGGCCTTATCGACATCTATACCGGTTCCGGCGAGGTATTAACCGGCAGTGCCCGGGCAGCCCAGGATGCCGGGGAAAAGGCCTCTGAGTTGGCAAGCCGGCGTGAGGCGGATCGCAGGCTCCGCGAGCAGGAGCGTAAGAGGAATGCCCTGGAAACAAAGATCGCAGCTTTGCGTGCCGAGTTCGATGTGGAAACGGAAGAGGTGCATTTGATGGCGGAAGAAGAGCAAAAAAGACAAGCTGTCCAGGTAGAAGACCGCTTGGAAATGGCGCATCTTCGCAAGGGGAAACCTTCAGCTACTCTTGCGAAGCGCTCGAAAAAGAAGAGGAAAAGGGGAGTAAGATGAAAGCAGTATCATCAGGAAAGGGGAAGAAAGCAAAGTCCGATGCGACAGAAGAAATCTGGAATCTCCGGTTATATGTAGCCGGTCAGACCCCGAAATCGATTACGGCCTTTGCCAATTTAAAGAAGATCTGCGAAAAGCACCTTGAGGGGAAATACAGTATTGAAGTGATAGACCTAATAAAAAATCCCCAGCTTGCCAAAGGGGACCAGATTATTGCCATACCGACGCTGGTAAGGAAGCTTCCTGAACCGCTTAAAAAGATTATCGGAGATCTGGCTGACACAGAGCGCGTGATGGTGGGACTCGACATACGTGCTGTGTCAGAAGTGGGGGGAAACAAAATTGAAAACTCCTGAATGCAGTCTTCCGAGGAGAACAAAAAAGTGAAAACAAGCACTGCGGCATTCGAAAAAGCGGCAAAGAAGCAAGACCGGACAAAGCATGTTCTTCGCCTGTACGTTACCGGAATGACCCCAAAGTCAACCATGGCCATTGCCAATGTTCAGAAACTCTGTGAAAAATATCTGCAAGGCTGCTATGAATTAGAGGTTATCGACATCTACCAGCAGCCCAAACTGGCCAAAGGTGAGCAGATTATTGCCACTCCTACGCTCATCAAGAAACTTCCCCTGCCGCTGAGGAAGCTCATTGGCGATATGTCGGATACGGAAAGATTTCTTGTCGGCATTGATCTAAGACAGAATACAGAAGTCAGAAGTCAGAAGTCAGAATAAAAAGTCTTCTGAATTCTGGATTCTATCTTCTGACTTCTACTGGAATGAGAACGAATCCATGAGTAAAAACGAGAAAACACACCAGCAACTTTTGGACGAATTGCAGGAACTCAAAGAGCGGATGAAGGAATCCGAGGAGAATCTGCGCGCCATTTTGAGCGGTGAAGTGGATGGTCTGATTGTCAAAACGGGGGAAGGCGATCGGGTCTTTACACTATCGGGCGCTGATCATCCTTACCGGATCATGGTCGAAACCATGAACGAAGGGGCCGTCACCATGGGATCCGACGGCACGATCCTTTTCTGTAATCAACGTTTTGCAAATATGGTCAAAGAGCCTCTGGAAAAAGTAGTGGGATCTTCAATCTATCAATACCTTTCATCAACAGATATTCAATTATTTCAGACATTGATTGAACAGGGCATGAAAGGGAAAAGTAAGGCGGAAATGAACTTACAAACCGGATGTGAAAAATCCGTGCCTGTCTTACTTTCCATGAACAACCTTCAGCACACGGATCTCCCCGGAGTATTGTGCATGGTCGTTACCGACCTGACGGAGAGTAAGTACAATGAAGAGATGCGGATAGAGGAGAAGGCGCTGCAAAAAGCCCATGACAAGCTTGAACAGCAGGTGGAAGATCGAACGGTTAAACTTCGGACGGCTCTTCATGAAATCAAAACAATGAAAGACAAGCTCGAGGCCGAGAATGTTTACTTCCGTCAAGAGCACAAAAAGAAACATCAATTTGAGAATATTATCGGGCAAAGTGATGGTCTTAAGTATGTTCTCTATCGG
>JBATES010000094.1:0-20567 GCA_049664145.1 Smithella sp. | reverse complement strand
GAATTCCAAGGTTGGGGATGTAGCTCAGCTGGGAGAGCGCGACGTTCGCAATGTCGAGGCCAGGGGTTCGATCCCCCTCATCTCCACCAAAACCTAATCCAGCAAAATTCAATAAAATTAAAAATATTAATCATCAATGGGTTGGAATTTTAATTAAATTCCTGCCGACAGATTATTTGACAATTTTAAAAAGGTCTTTGGCTTTGGGATCGACGGCGTTGCGTAAAAGTTCAAACAGAACCATTTCCGTGCTGGTAATATGCGCTCCGGCGCTTTTCATGGCATCTATTCCGATCTGACGGTTTGCCGGTGTTCGCGAAGAAACCGCATCGGCCGCCAAATAGACATTGTATCCGTTATCAATGAGATCAAGAGCCGTCTGGTAAACACAAACGTGTGTTTCGATGCCCAGCAGCACGACGTGTCTGCGACTTAAGCTTTCCAGCTTTTCTCTAAAGTTATGCTCATCCCAGCAACTGAATGAATCCTTGGCAATCGGATTGAAGCTTTCAATTTCATCCGCTATGTGCGGAAGTGTTTTCCCCAGTTTTGCCGGAATTTGTTCAGTGATAATCATCGGCAGATTCAAAGCCTTAAAGCCTTTGATCAATTTCACGGTATTGGCAAACAGATTTTCCTTGTCAAACATGGCCTGAGCCAGATTGCCCTGAATATCGATGATGACCAAAACAGCTGCAGTTCGACTGATCATTCAACTTTTCCCCGTCAGGATGGATGAATGCCCAGCAGGACGCCGCCGTCAATCACAATTTCCGTGCCTGTGGTGTAACTGGAAGCATCGGAGGCCAGATAGAGCGCGGCGCCGGCTATTTCATCGGGATCGCCGATACGGCCGGAGGGCAGAGCTTGCTCCACCATTTCTTTTACTTTCTGAGCGTCTTCCGGCGGGAGAAATTCCCAGTTGGATTTTAACATCTTGGTGGCGATGGGTCCCGGGGCAATAGTGTTGACCTGAATGTTATAACGGACAAGCTCACTGGCAAAAGCTTTGGTCAGCATTCTTATGCCGGCCTTGGAAATGGCGTATATACTCAGGCCCGGTTCCGGATTGTGGCCGTCGATGGAGGCGATATTGATGATTTTGCCGCTGCCCTGCTTGACCATGATGTTGGCTGCCGCCTGGCTGATAAAATACGCGCCTTTCAAGTTGATATCCATCAGCTTGTCCCAGAGGCGTTCGTCGCCTTCGAGAACGGAAGCTTTGGCGGGACTGGCGCCGGCATTGTTGACCAGAATATCAATCCGGCCGTATTTGGCTATGACGGCATCAATCATTTTTTTAATTTCTTCTGATTTGCCCAGATGAGCCGGCAGTGGATAAGCTTCCCCCCCGAAGGCTTTGATTTCGTTTGCCGTCGCTTCCAGATCCTGCGCCTTGCGGCTGGTCACGACAACTTTGGCTCCGGCCTTGGCGAACGCGAACGCGATGGCCTGTCCAATCCCGCGGCCCCCGCCGGTAATGACCGCCACTTTATCTTTTAATGAAAACCTGGATATGTCGAACATATTTTAATTCTCCTTGAGGGATATAACGCCCCCTCTTTTGTTGGCGAGGGGGCGAATGATGTCTATTACAATATTGTTTCTGTTTCCAGTGAAATTATAAAGCTTCTCCGTCTCAATCGCTGATACCCGCCAGACGTTTAATCAGTTTTTTTCTGTCCTTGATATCATACTGTGACGTTATGGCAATCTGCTCCATGATGGGCGATCCGCCGCCGTGATAGTTTCCGTAGTTCATGACGCCGGCCATAGTGCCAATGGTATAGTCGCCCAGGGTCATCCAGAACTTGATCTGATCTTCGACGGGGACCTTGGGGTTCCGGTTGAGGTATTTTTCCAGAACCGCTTTCAGATCGGGATGCGTGAGGTCGCCTTCATAGGGAAAGGTGGACGGTATGCCGCCGGCGATGCGGCAGATAAGTTCCTGCTCATGGAAGACCGCTTCTCCCGTCAGGCACCGGCCCACGTTGCAGTAAATGGAATTGGGGATATAGCTGCCAGGCCCGTAGGGACACATACCGATGCCGGGGATGATGACTTCGGGCTTGCCCATGCTGGAGGCCGTGAATCCTGCGGCATAACCCAGTTCGGACACCTTAATGATCTCCGCCAGCATTTCTTTCACGTGAGGCGTCTTCTCGATGCCGTTGTATTCCGCCGCCAGAGCCGCCAACCCCAGGAAAACATCGCCAATGGCGGGCTTGCAGCCCGAATAGCTGTGACGATGAAACAGCGCGAAGAGCAGGGCGCACATCCCGCCGTGATCGTTTTCACCGCAGAGGAAGACCCGTTCCCAGGGAACGAAACAGTCCTCGAAGATGATGTAGGAATCGGAGTATCCGATGTCTATGCCGCGCTTGATATGGCTGCGCTTGTGTTGGTTGTGAATGGAAACGACCTGCTTGACCCCTTCGTAATCGGAGGGAATGGCAAAGGCGACGGCGTAATCCTTCTCATCGGGACCCAGGGCGCGGGTGGGCACCACCATGATTTCATCGGAGATCGAGGCCTCAGAGATATGGAGCTTGCAGCCCCGGACGACAATGCCGTCACTCTTCTTCTCGACGACGTGGACGTACATATCCGGGTCTGTCTGCTCCGCGGGGCGCTTCAGGCGTTCACCTTTCATGTCGGTCTGGGCGCAGCTCCCCACGAGGTCTTCTTTCTGGAAGCGTTCGAGCCATTTGAGGAAGTTCTTGTGATATTCCGTATTGCCCTTGTTGACCTTATCGGCCTCAAACGAGGCGGCGTTGACGGCGTTGAGAGCATCGGTTCCCATACAGCGCTGAATGCACATGCCGGCCTTCCGGCATAAAGCCCGGGTCATATCCTGTTTTTTATGCAGATCGTCCGTACTTTGATGGACATGGCAAAAGCGGTTGATCGTTTCTCCCGTCAGATGGGAAGTCGCTGTGCACAGATCTTTCAATGCCGGATCATGAACGGCGTCAAAAGTAAGTCCCATCACGTTGAGCACAGGAGCCTGAATTTCATCATCACGGTCAATCTTTTCGCCGTCATGATAGAGGTTCCTTCTCATCTTCCGGAGCCCTTCAATGTATTGTTTTTTTGTTCTCATGGTAACACCTCTTTTTTGTTGGAAACGGTTTTTTGTTTTTTATTGTTTGTCACGGCTTACCGCGTTTAGCTTCAATTATTTAATCCTTTTTAAAAAATCCGCCGACGCGAACAAAGGTTTCGGGTACGTATAAAATCCTTTTTGCGTCTTTTGTCCAAGCTCGCCCCTGTCGACGTATTTTTTTACGAAATCAGCGTTTTTGATTTTCTGTTTTTCGCCCGTTTTTTTTGCCCAGAAATTTTGAATGTGCCATACCGTATCCAGCCCCACACCGTCCATAAGACCGAAGGGCCCTATCATCGTGCGCATTATTCCCATCCAGGCCCTGTCAATATCTTCGACTGAGGCGACATCCTTGGAGGCAAGCGTCAAGGCAGTTTCAAAAAGATTGGAGAACATATAATTGAATACATAACCGGTGCTTTCCTGATGGAGCACGATCGGGGCCAGTCCGGTTTTTTCGGCAAATTCTTTGACCAGCGTCACATATTCCGGAGCAGTTCCGGGATGAGGCATGACATCAACAACATTGGTCAAGCGTATATCGTGGAAATGGTAAGCGAGAAATTTTTCCGGCCTTCCGGTAGCCTGGGCAAACATTGAAGGCAGCAGAGTTGAGGTATTGGTCGTGAATATGGTCCGTTCCGGACACAAGGCGTTTAACTGTCCGAAAACTTTTCCCTTCAGTTCCGGGTCTTCCGGAACAGATTCGCTCACGATATCAGCTTCCTTTGCAGCGTCAGACATATCTGTGGTCGTTCTTATCCTGTTCAATGCATCCGCAGCCTGCTCCTCTGTAATCCGGCCTTCCCTTGTCAGTCGGGAAGCGATTCTTTTTAATCTTTCCAGCGCTTTTTCCAGCATTTCTTTTTTTATATCGTAAAGCGTAACATTACAGCCATAAAGCGCGCATTGAAATCCAATCTGCTGGCCCATAGTGCCGCTGCCCACGATAAGAACATTTTTAATATCTTCAACTTTCATAAAAACACACTCCTTGCATTGGTCTTGTCGATCAATTGATCATCTTCGTAAATTTTGTGTTTCCTTTTTTCAGACCATTAATGTAATTTTCTTCTGTTCTCATGGTCAGCCCCATTTTTAAAAAAATGGTTATTTGTTTTTATCTCTTGAGGATTTTCCTGCCTCTTTTCTTTTTAAAATTTTTTCCAGAATGCCGGCATCTTCCAGTTTCAGGTAAAATGTGGCGCCGGATTCTTCTTTTCGGGCACGAATGCCGTCAAAAACAATTTCAATGAAAGGATCGAGCATGTCGGCGGGACCCGGCTTTCGTTTGGGCATTCCCTGCATATGCCAGTGAATGAATAAATGCTCGATGGTGCCCATCAGCATCGAGCGAATCAGATAAGGATTGGAATCTTTTTTGAACGTGCCGTCTTCAATTCCCGCCTTGATGCAATCCAGGAGAGCATGCGATGATTTGCGTATTGCGGCATGGGCGAGTGTTTGTCGAAATCGTTTATTGGACATCAGCTGCAGGAGAACCAGAGCGGAATAATGAGGATTGGCCTGATAAAGCTGAACGTAGAAAAGCAGGATAGCCCTGATTTTTGCTTCCACGCCCTTGATATAGGGTATGACTCTTGATGATTCCTCGAGAGTCTCGTTGGTTATTTTTTCGGGAATCGCGAAGAGAAGATCTTCTTTGGTGCCGAAGTATTCATAAACCGTGGCTTCGGAAACACCGGCGTCCTTGCTGATTTCCGTGATGGTCGTGTTCTGAAAGCCCTTTTCAGCAAAGATACGCAGGGCGGTCTCCATAATGCGGTCTTTTCTGCTCTTCGGTTTGCTTTTATCCGTCATAAATATCTTCTCCGTAAGTTACGGTTGCAGCATACATTATCATAGTCATACTGTCAAGAATTATTTTAATTTCATAGTTCGACTATGAAAAGTAAATAATTATATCTAGTATTACACCAGTAAGAAAAACAATCAGCACGACTGTCTCAGCTTTGGCTTGATTAGGTAGAAAAAAATAGCGGATGCAAAACTTTTCTTAGAACAGACCAATCGGTGGCTTGATGGGTGACAGACTGTCTCCTGCGTACAAAACCTTTTCCAGAAAAAGACCGGAAGGAGGGGCGGTGAATCGCGCCGGTATTTCCGAATAGGAATGCAGCATTTTTTCGATGTCGCTTCCGGCAAAGTTGCCGCGACCGACTTCTGCTGTGACACCGACAATGCGACGCACCATTTTCCACAGGAAATGGGAGCCGACAACGCGCACGGCAATAATATCGTCAAATTCCTTTAACCATAATCCTTCGACATTGACTTTCGTCGAAGATTCTTTGTCCATTCTTTTATCGGCAAACGAGGCAAAATCATGGAATCCATGAAACACGTCGAGCGCCTGTTTCATTTTACCGCAGTCAAGTTTGTCTTTGACCCACCAGACATAGCGTTTGCCGAAAGCCGTGCGTCTTCTGGAAATTAAATAAAGGTAACTGCGACTGACGGCGTGATGACGGGCATGAAAAAGCGGCGGGGCGTTTTCTATTTTCAGGATATTGACGCTTGCGGGCAGGTGATCGTTCACGCCCATGCGCAGAGTTTCCGGATGAACCTTTCTGGCACATTCCAGATGAGCGGCTTGCGCCAGCGCATGCACGCCGGCATCCGTCCTGCCCGCACCCTGAATTTTTACCGGTGCGCCCAGAAATTTTTCAGCCGCAGCCATCAAGGTATCCTGAACGCTGCGGGCGTTTTTCTGGCTCTGCCAGCCGCGATAATTCGTTCCATCGTATTCGAGGACAATTTTATATTTATTCATTGGCATCTGAGGCGTATGTTGCCTGATCACGGATGCCGGTTTCGGGAATAGCCTGCGAAAACCCGCCGTTTTGCGGCACGGCCTGATTTTGTCTTGCCGGTCCGATAACAGACATTGCCGAAATATTGTTTAACAAAAGGCTTTCCCGCGGAACAAAATATAATTCTGCCCCCGGTGATAAGGTGGTAATGACAGCCTTGCCGATAATCTTTCTGCCTTCATTGCCGAATAAATCACGTGTCCTGACACCCCAGACATTGTGAAAAATCAGCGCGCGTCCGTTTTCTTCTCCGATATAGAGCATGATATGCCCCTTGCGCCACAGAAGCGTCAAATAAGGAACCCCCTGCTCCATAATGATTTTTTCCTTCTGTTCCGGAGCATAGTATTGAAGATCAAGGTACGTGCCGACGTTTTTGACCTGATCTTCGGAGTGTCTGGGCAGCCAGATACCGAAAGGCGCAAAGAAATCTCTGGTCATTGCGGAACAATCCCGATTTCCGTACAGCCCTCCCCAGCCGTAGGGTTCGTCAATCATCTCATTGGCAATTTTCACCGCGTTGGCCTGGGTAAAAGACAGCGGCTTGATGTCAACCATCTGACGGGAAACAATGCTGTGCTTGATGATGGCCTGGTAGTTCTCATCTGCCACGGCAATAAGGATTTCCAGATTTTCCGGTGCTTCCCTCACCAGGGGGAAAATCTGTCCAATGGATGTTCTGATACTGAAAAGGCCCTTTTCGTCATAAATAGAGGATTTATCCTTAATGACGACCGCATAACGTCCGGTTTCCCAAGCCTTCATAAAATCTGGACTGACCCTTGCATAATCCTCCACCGGCATCCAGCCAAAAGCAAAACTGGTTTCCACGAGCGCCCATGTTTGATCCGCGCTGATGTGACATATCAGTATCGGCGTATTGGCGGGCACGGAAGATATCTGCAGATTGTCAAACGGCCAGCCATCGATATCTCCGCCGGAACGGTAAAAATGCGGCCCCTGCGTGGGAAGCATGCGCAGGTTCGTGCTTCTACTGGTAATTGCCGGTTGGAGGGTATTGGGAAAATTTTCCGGCGCGGCATTCTGCTGTAATTTTTTTATCCAGTCGGAAGAATGTTTTTTCTTGTTTTCTCCATAGCCGGGACTGGTGGCGAATTTATGAAAGATAAGAGACAATTTTTCGGCTGACGAATGGAAAGGCAGGAGATTGTGCCAGACCGAGAAGTAAGTCCTGTCGTAATCTTCGTTCATGGCGGCCTGAGTGTCCTGAGCCAGAAGAACGTTTTCCCGCGGAGCCTGAGTGATGCGGGCGGTGTGGTCCTGCGATATCTCCGTGACATCTTTAAGTTCGGTTACTTCTTTGACGTCAGGGATAGTCGCCGGTGCCTTGAAACAACAGGAGATCAGCAAGAAGGGTAAAACAAAATAAAGATATTTTACGCGTGATATTCCAATCGTCTGCATGCAAAATTCCTTGATTTCTTTTAATGTGTGTTTATAAACTTTTTTCGAATTTTGAGCAAGATGAAACAATGAAAAAATTTCTGTATTTTACAAATAATTTATGGAATAAGAAATTGAACCCTGCTATAAATGCGATCAAGTTACCGGTCGGCAGTTGAGGCGCTGATTCAAAAATAAAATGTTGTTTCTTTCACGGAAAGAAGAAGGAGATGAAAAATGGATAGTTTTGTGCCCAAGAAAATCTTTTTTACAAAGGGAGTGGGCACGCACAAAGACGAATTGCATTCTTTTGAGCGTGCCTTACGTGACGCGGGAATTGAAAAATGTAATCTGGTGCAGGTCTCCAGTATATTCCCCCCCCGCTGCAAAATGATTTCCAAACCCCTGGGATTGAAAGAACTAACGCCCGGCGCCATTACGTATTGCGTTTTAAGCCGTTGCTGTACCAACGAACCGAAAAGACTGCTGGCGGCTTCCGTCGGGTGCGCCATTCCATCCGACAAATCATCCTACGGTTACATCAGCGAACATCACGCCTACGGGCAGAACGAAAAACAGGCCGGTGATTACGCGGAAGACCTGGCCGCGGCCATGCTGGCTTCCACCCTGGGCATCGATTTCAATGTTGATGAAAGCTGGGATGAGAAAAAAGAAATTTTCAAAATCAGCGGCAAGATCGTGCGGACACTGAATGTTACCCAATCGGCAATTTGTCGGGATACCAATTTCACCACCGTGATTGCCGTGGCCGTATTTATTTTCTAAAAATAATTTATCAACCATTAATCAGGGGGCACCCTAAGGGTCTCCTCCTGTTTCAGGTGCCAGAATGATGCTGCAAGAAGATGAAAACATGAACAATAAAAGAGAAGTTCCGGAATTGAAAATGCACGATGTCGGCGGGGGAGAGCTGCCGTATCTTCATTATGAAGGAGAAGCGCCGCAAATACTTTTCGTTCACGCCACCGGATTTTTGCCGTGGCTCTGGCATCCGATTATCGAAGAACTGATTCCGCATAAAGAGGCTTGGGCGCCGTATATCTGCAATTATCGTGATTGTGACCCGGAAAACGGCGGTCTTGCCTGGGATCTGATCGCCAGAGATTTGATCAGCTTTTGCAGTTCGCAGAACATCCGGGATAATCTGGCCGTCGGACATTCAATGGGCGCAACGGTGCTGACCATCGCTTCTGCTTTGTTCGGTCTGCTGCCTCGCGGCCTGATTCTGATTGAGCCGGTTTTTCTGCCGGAAGAATTCTACGCCATGGATATCCAGCTCAAGGACCATCCCCTGGCATCACAATCCATCAAACGAAAGAACAGCTGGAAAGATGAAGAAGCCGCGCTGGACTATCTGAAATCAAAATCGCTCTTTGCCGGCTGGGACGAACAGATGCTCCAGTTCTATCTGAAATACGGTATGGAAAAACAGGCTGAGGGCGATTTGAAACTGACCTGCGCTCCCCGCAATGAAGCGGCGCTGTTTATGGGCGGCAAAAGTACCAACCCTTGGCCACTTCTGAAAAAATTGACCTGTCCGGTGCTGATTCTGGAAGGAGAAAAAAGCACCAATAAAGAATTTGTCGATTTGAAAAAAGCGGTGTCTTTATTGAAGGATGGAAAATACAAATCGGTTCCGGATACCGGGCATTTGATTCCCATGCAGAAACCGAAAGAAATAGCTGAAATCATAAAAGAATTTTTAGCGGAAGTCTTTTAGGAAATAATTGACGAAATTCAATAAATATGTAAACTTTCCCATCGAAGTATTTTAAGAACAATCAACAAGGGGCAGTCTGTTCATGGCTCAGAACGAAAACAATCAACACGGTTCGCAAGCCGACGATGAATCCGGTTCGGGAACATTCCTGACCAGGCCTTTCGCCTTTGTCGGGGAAACGGTTGTCCGTTGGGTGAATGTTTTAGGAAAGGCAACGATTTTCCTGATCATGGCGCTGGGGAATGCCTTACGGACCAAACAGTTGTCCAAGGTGATGAAGCAGGTTTATTATATCGGAGCAAGGTCGATGACCATTATCATGCTGGTAAGCTTGTTTACCGGCATGGTGCTTGGTCTGCAATCCTATCATGCTCTGGTTCAATTCGGGGCGCAGGGCGCGGTGGGTTCGCTGGTGTCTCTTTCGCTGATCATGGAACTGGGACCGGTGCTCACCGCCATCATGATTACGGCGCGGGCCGGTTCGGCCATAACGGCGGAAATCGGTATTCAACGCATCAGCGAACAGATCGACGCGTTGCATACCATGCAGATCAATCCGCTGCGATACCTGGTGAGCCCCAAAATTACCGCCGCCATCATCAGTTTTCCTCTGTTAACGGCGATGTTTGACCTGATCGGCATTGCGGGCGGCTATATTTCGGGAGTCCTGCTGTTGGGTTTGAATCCCGGCGTCTATTTGCACAGCGTTCAGGCCTATGTCGTTATGAGCGATATCACCAATGGTATTGTGAAAGCGATTGTTTTTGCGGTGATTGTTTCCACTGTTTGTTGTTACCAGGGTTATTTTGCGCACATGCGCACGGATAGTCACGGCGCCCAGGCTGTCGGTCTGGCCACGACGTCGGCTGTGGTGACGTCCTGCGTGCTGATCCTGGTTTCGGATTATGTCGTAACTTCACTGCTAATGTAGAGAAATTCATGGAAACGCCACTTATTGAATTCAAAGATGTTACCAAGCGCTTCGGCCGACGAACCGTGCTGGACCGTGTTAATTTGCAGATCTACGAGGGAGAAGTGACCACGATTATCGGCCTTTCCGGTTCGGGTAAAAGCGTCATGCTCAAACATATCATCGGATTGATGAAGCCCGACGAAGGGGCTATTCTGTTTCGCGGCAAACCGATTTCCTCCATGACCAAGTCCGAAATTACCGCGGCTTTCGCTCAGATAAGCTACATGTTTCAGGGGAATGCTTTGTTTGATTCCATGACCGTTTACGAAAATATCGCGCTGCCGCTCCGGGAATCCACCAATTTGAAAAAAGCGGAAATTGATCGCCGGGTGATGGCCAGAATCGAGCAGACGGAACTGACCGAATCGGCACACCGGTACCCTTCGGAACTTTCCGGAGGCATGCAGAAAAGAGCCGCGCTGGCGCGCGCCCTGATTACCGATCCCAAGATCGTTTTGTTTGACGAACCGACGACCGGTCAGGATCCCGTACGGAAAAATGCTATTCTAAGCATGATTGCCCAGTATCAGAAAAAATTTAACTTTACAGCCATCCTCGTCAGCCATGAAATCCCGGATGTCTATTTTATCTCCAACCGGATTCTTTCTCTTTATAATCATCAGATTGTATTTCAGGGAACGCCGGAAGAAATGGAGAATTTCGATCACCCGTTCAAAGAGGAAGTCATCCACAGTTTAGAAGTGCTGCAAAAAGAACTGACCGGCCTTTATTCCAAACGTCAGTTCGAAATGCTCAATCACCTTCAAATGAAAAGGAGACCGGAGGAGGAATCTTACTGCCTGGTGGTTTTCAGCCTGCCGGGACTCAACAGAATTGCCAGCAGTGTCGGACATGATGCGGCGCAGGAGGCTATTCGGGGCATGGGATTATATATCGATAAACATTTCGGCGCCATCGGCGGCTTTTCCACCCGCCGAAACACCAATGAGATTATTACGATGCTTCCCTATTCAAATTTAGCCGAAACGGAAAGCATCATGAAAAATTTTGTTTATGATTTTCAAAAACAGATTCTGCAGAGCATCCAGGAGAGCGCCTGCAAATTGTCCCCGGGGGGGCCGGTCGAATTGATGATTATGGCCGGCATTGCCCAGGGTCGGTCAACAACCGATATAGATTCTGTTGTCGCTTTAGCCAAATCTCAACAAAAAGAAATCGGGCGGCTAAGTTGTGCCGCGGGGAGTGAATAAATGAAAAAACACAACATGGAGACAATCGTCGGTATCTTTGTCATTCTGGGTGTGATCTGCGTCGGATACATGACTGTGAAACTGGGCAAGGTTGATTTTCTGGGGAATAAATCCTATACGCTCATTGCAAATTTTACGACCGTTGCCGGCTTGAGGATCGGCAGCCCGGTGAATATATTAGGTATTGAGGTCGGACGCGTGGAAAAAATTGCCATAGACCAGGACAATCTGAAAGCGGTCGTGGAAATGAAAATCAACAACGGTATTAAAATCTATGATGACGCCATCGCCTCCATTAAAACGGAAGGACTGATTGGCGATAAATATCTCAGTATCGATCCGGGCGGCGGCGGCAACCTGCTGGCCAATAAAGGGGTTATCACCGATACGCAGGCGGCGGTGGATATCGAGCAGATCATCAGCAAATATGCTTTCGGTGAAGTGAAAAAAGATGAGGGAAAAAATACAGGAACAGAAAAGGTAAAAGAATAGGAACAGGTTGGAGGAGATTTAAGAAATGAAAAAACAAATTGTATTATGGGGCTTATTGATCATTTTTATATTATCCGTTCCGGCATATGCCGGCGTGCCGATGACCACGGCGGAAACTTCCGTCAAGAGAGTGCTGGACGTGCTGAAGGATCCCAAGCTGAAAAGTCCGGCAGCCAGGGATGTAAAGAAAGAAAAGCTCCGGGTTATCTATAAGGACATGTTCGATGAAGTTGAATTTTCCAAACGCACCCTGGCGCGCAACTGGAACAATTTCAATCCCGCTCAGCGAGCGGAATTTGTGAAGCTTTTTGAGCAGATTCTGGAAAAGGCATACATCGATAAAATTCTGGACTATTCCAACGAAAAAGTTAATTTCTATCAAGAAAACATGCTTTCCGGTAATCAGGCGGAAATTCAGTCGAAAATCATCACCTCTTCCAAAGAAATCCCCATTTTTTACCGGATGATTTTAAAAGACGGCAAATGGAAAGTATATGATGTTGTCGTGGAAAATGTGAGTCTGGTTCAGAATTACCGCACGCAGTTCAGCGACATCCTCGCCAAGGATAAACCGGAAAAATTGCTGGAGACGCTGCGCAAGAAATTAAATAAAAAGTAAGCATTTGCATAAGAACTTCAGTCACTCAAAACTATATTGCGGTTTCGCTGTGAAATCTTATCTTTCTGTTATATTGGTAGTTGTCATTTTATTGACGACGGGATTTGCTCACGGACAGGAAGCACTGCCCGCAACCACGCCGCCGGATCTTTCCGCGGCACAACCGGTTGCGCCGTCACCTGAAACCGGCGTTGACCAGAACGTTATTGATCAAAGCCAAACACCCTCAAACGATCCAGCCGATGAAATCAATGAAGAATATAAAGAAGATGAAATCCTCGAAGAGTCCGTTGCCGGTAATCATAAGGAAGAGAAGGTGGATATTGCCGATCCTCTGGAACCGGTCAACAGAGTTATGCACGGGTTTAACGACAAGCTTTATTTCTGGGCGCTCAAACCGGTTGCTCAGGGATATAAAGCCGTGTTGCCCGAACCGGCGCGGCTTAGCGTAAAAAATTTCTTTTCCAATCTTGCTTTTCCTGGCCGATTTTTAAGCTGCCTGTTGCAAGCTGATTTCAGCGGTGCCGCGACCGAAGCGGGACGATTTGCGATCAATACCCTCTGGGGAATCGGCGGCCTGCTGGATCCTTCCTCCGGCAAGGAACTGAATCTCCAGAAACAGGATACCGATCTGGGACAAACGCTGGGCGTCTGGGGTGTGGGTCAGGGTTTCTATATCGTGTGGCCGGTTTTTGGACCCTCCAGCCCGCGCGACACGGCAACCCTCGTGGGTGATTATTTTTTATATCCTGTCGCGTACATCAACCCCTGGTACGCCAGTGTGGGTGTCCGCACCTATGAAGAAGTGAACGCCACTTCTTTGAGAATCGGCGATTATGAAGCGCTCAAAGACGCGGCCATTGATCCCTACGTGGCTTTTCGCGATGCCTATGCGCAGTACCGTTTTAAAAAGATTAAGGCCAGAAAAGCGAAATCTTCATCCTCGGTCCCGGTAACCCAGCAGGCACAACCGGCTGCGGCCATGCCGGAAAGGTAAAATGCAATGAAGAAAGTTTTTGTGAAATATTTCCCGGCTATTTTACTGCTAGTTTTATCCGTATTGGCAATCAACCGGCCGGCTGAGGCGTCGGGTTTGTTCGGCCCTCTGCAAACGGTTTCCCGGGAGCAGGGCGGATTAAACACCGCCATCGGTTATCTCTATCATGAAGACACTTACAAAAACGGCGAAAGTTATACCATAAAACAAAATGAGATTTATTCTCAGGCCGCTTATGGAGCAAAAAACATCTGGGAAGTATACGCCCGGATCGGCGTATCGAATATGAAAATAGCAAGCATTTTCGCATCCTCGGACCATTTTGTGGAAACCAGTCAAGATGATTTTGAGGCAGACTGGAAATTTTTCGGCACCCTGGGAGCCAAAGCATTTTATCCGATTAATGAAATGTTTGGCGTCGGTGCTTTCTTGCAGGGCACTTATTATTTCAGTGACTTCTCCGACCATGTCGCGATAACCAGCGGCGGCGCGCCGGTCAGAACCGAAATGAAATTCGAAAATCTCTGGGATGCCGGTTTCGGTATCGGGCTACAGGCCAAACTACGCTGTGGCACAAAGTTGTACGCCGGTCCTTACCTGTATTATTCAGAAGCGGATATGTCTCTTTTCTCCGATTTATACGGCACGGAATACGCAAAAAAAGATCATACCGTCAAAAACAAATCCTTGGCGGGCGGATTCGCGGGCGTTGATATCCCGCTGATTAAAGGATTCCGGTTGAATCTGGAAGGACAGTTTGCGGATAGATTTTCCGCGGGCGCCGCCATCAGTTACACATATTAACCTCAACCTGCCCCAGCAAGAGTCAGCATCAAACGGATGAACCCGCCGGTGGGGACGATGAATCAATTGGAAGAAAATATTTTTCAGGTTCGCAATCTCACCAAAATTTACAAAATGGGTGAAGTGGAAGTCCACGCCCTGCGCGGCGACAACATGGAACTCTACGCGGGTGAACCGGTGGTTTTGAGCGGCGTGGCAACCTTCATCCTGTTTATCAGCACCATGCATTCGCTGGATTTCACCCGCAGCAAGTTCTACCACGAATACAATTTTGCCGATGTCTTTGTCAATCTGAAGCGCGCGCCGGAAAGTCTTAAGGATAAGATTAAAAATATCAACGGCGTCAGACAACTGGAAACCCGGGTTTCGGCCTATGCCAAACTGGATATCCAGGGCTATGCCGAGAATGTGACCGGCATTGCCGCCGGAATCTGGCTGGGGAAAATGATGGGTGACCTGTACATGGAATTCTATCGTTTCCCCGCTTTTATTTACACGCTGCATCCGGAAGTTCTGATGATCGCTGTTTCGGTAAGCGTTTTTTCCGCTCTGGCCGGACCCGCCTCAAAGATCGTTTTACAATTTCCTCCCCGACCACCGGCTATCTGCAGCGCATTTCTGCCAAAGTGGGAGACACCGTACGTAAAGATCAGCTTGATCAGATAAGTTCCGAAGCTCAAAAAAAATCAGGCGCTCTGCAGCTTTCCGTTGAAGCGGAAGTGAATCTGGCCAGATCCGAACTGGAGAGGTCAAGAATAACGCTGCGGAATTATTCTTCCGTACGAGAGCGAGGCAATATCGTGGAAGTGAAATCGCCGGTCAGCGGCGCCGCATTCAGGATTTATCGGGAAAGTGAAGGCGCGGCAAATGTCGGCGAGCCGTTGATGGATCTGGGCAATTCCCGTGATCTGGAAGTGCGTGTGGAAGTGCTTTCCCCGGATGCCGTCAAGATTCAAAAGGGAACAGCTGTTTTGTTCAAGCGCTGGGGAAAAGAGAACCGCTGAAGGGAAAGGTTCGCTTGGTTGAACCCGCCGGATTTACCAAGATATCCAGCCTGGGGGTGGAAGAACAGAGGGTTCTTGTTATTGTCGATATTACATCACCGCCGGAGCAATGGAATCTACTGGGTGACGGCTTCCGGATGGAAGCACACTTTGTCATCTGGGAAGGGCAAAATATTCTCCAAATTCCTGCCAGCACACTTTTCCGTTCGGGTGATTAATGGTCTGTTTTTGTCGTGGATAAGGGCAGAGCGCGTAAGCGCCTGGTGGAGATCGGCCAGAGAAACGGCCTGGCGGCAGAGATTCTTTCCGGTCTGAAAGAAAACGACAGGGTGCTTGCCTATCCGGATGACTCCATCAGCGAAGGGACAAAAGTAAAACAGAGAAGGTAGAGGTGTTTTAATGAAATTATTTATCATCGTGGGGATGCCCGCGGCTGGAAAAAACATTGCCCGTGTTTATGCCGAATCCAGGGGGTTGGTTTATTATGCCACAGGCGACATCGTCCGTGCGGAAGTAAAAAAACGCGACGTGGAAGCCGATCCTGTCAAGACGGCTAAAATATCGGATGAGTTGCGCGGCCAGGATGGCATGGGCGTGACCAGGCTGGCGCTGGAAAAAGTTCTGCAATCCGGAGCCCAGGCAGGCTTTCTGGAAGGCATGCGTTCTTGGCCGGAAATCGAACTGATTCGCGCCAGAGCGGAGTGTGTCGTGGTTGCTTTTCTGGCACCGAGGAAATTACGTTTTGAACGTATTTGTTCGAGAGGAAGGGCTGATGATTCACCGCGGACTTTCGACGATCGGGATCAGCGTGAACTTGTCTACGGAGCGGCTCTTCCCATTGCCCTTGCCGACGCTTATATTTTGAACACAGACACAATGGATGACGCGATGCAACAACTCCATGCCGTCGTCAAAAAAAAATCTGCCCGTGCTCACTGAACCGGGTCCTGAAAGAAAGACACCTGTCCTGATGCCCGGAATGAAACAAAACTGAGATTTCTTTTCCATTTTACGTGTAGATTTCTATCAGGAAAAATGATAGGCGTTCAAACTGCGAAAACACAAATATTGATTTTAACTTTTTTAATCTTAGCGAGAGGGGTTGGTTATGTCCGTTCGTATAGTTAAGGCGTTATTAATATTAATATTTTTGTCCGGATGCGCGTCCGTCGGTAATCAGGGCGTGACGAGGGACAATGTCAAAGAAATCGGCAGGGATGGACCTTTCATAGCCTATGAGGACGGCACAGTCCTAGATACCGGTACCAATCTGATGTGGGCGGCCAAAGATAACGGGAGCGATATCAGTTGGGCAGCGGCCAAGTTTTACTGTGAATCTTATCGAGCGGGTCATTACGACGATTGGCGCCTGCCCACCCTTGAGGAATTGGAAGAGTTGTATGATGAAAGTAAAAACTATCCGGCAAAATGCAACAACAGCAACAGCATTCATCTTGCAACGAAACTAATCGATGCGTCCTGCTTCTATGCATGGGGATCGGAAACCAATGGCACTACCAACGAGTCCGTTATTTTTGATTTCTGCGCCGGTATCCAGTCGGCATTCGCCAGTCAGATGACTTATTTTCTGAGAGTAATACCCGTTCGTTCATTTTAATCGTTTGTTTGCTGACGATTATTTTCATCACGAGAAAGTCATTTTCTCCAGTTTGGGGAAAGTGACTTTCTCTTTTTGCCAGAGAAAGCCGATGACGACAATATTCATTCTTTGCAGTTCGTGCTCGTAATGGCTGATCGTTTCCGGCGGTAAAACCAGAATGGGCATGGGCTTGACAGCGGCAGCGGATGTCTGCACAAGTAATTGACCGACAGCGGCCATGACGCTTTTTCCCTTTGTATCGGTGACAACTTCAAAAATATGAGAGATTCTGTTTTCATCGGGATCGACCGCAAAAAGCTCGCTCTCTGTATCATTGCCGATTTTTATTTTGCGCCGCCGCAGATGAGTTGCCAGTGCGCTGACCACCAAATCGTGATCGCAGGCAGCGCTTATTTCATCTTCAGGCAAAGGCGCCTCGCTGCCGACGAGATCTTCCCGAAAACCAATTTCTGCAAAATCCATTTCTGTTTGAACGGACTCAGCGGCAGCCGATTTCATCATTTCTACTTTCTTTACGAACTGTGCCGCCTGCAGGGCAAAGCGTTCGGATTGGAGATGGCCAACCACCGCCACCTGGCTGACGGCATCACCTTCTTCCATCAGCGACCAGACACCCCGATAATTTTGTGCGAAAAGAGATTTACCAACACCTTTTTTCCCGCCGCCGATTTTCCCGCGGTGAATAACAAAAACATTGCCCCAATGGTCTTCGGCAAAAGCTCCACCGGTTTTCCGGTCGATCTGAGCCCAGGGGAAATTGATTTCGGAGGCAATGGAAAGGACACCGGATATTCCGGGCTTCCCGATGCCGAAGGCGTTCCAGTAACGCACATCCTTGATGGCTTGAGAAAATTTCCAGATGTCCAGCTCTGCCGACCAGAGAACCCTGGCGGAAAAACTTGCTCCTTGATGACCGAGTTTGATCTTGATGGTCTCGTCAACAAAAGGCTTGAACTTTTTGTTGAACAGGCCGGCATATTTTTTGATGGCCTTTTGAGCCGCAACAACTTTGAGCATAAATTCCCCCTCCTTTTAATCTCTTCCCACCAAAGGCGGGAAAATAAGAGGAACGACATTTGTATGGCATAATATAAGAGAAAACTTCACTAATCCAGCCGTTTTTTGAAGCGGCTGATGGCGCCGGAAAAGACGATTATCCCCAGGATGGTCAAAGCCAGATACTGAGGCCATAACACATCAAAACCGACCCCTTTAAGAAAGATATTCCGCAAAATGACTAAAAAGAAGCGCAGCGGATTGAGATAAGTTAGCCATTGAACGACTTCGGGCATATTGGAAATAGGAAACACAAAACCGCTGAGCATAAAAAACGGCAGAATGAAAAAGAAGGCGGTCATCATGGCCTGTTGTTTGGTTGAGGATATAGTCGAGATGAAGAGTCCGATGCCCATCGTGCTCAGCAAAAACAAACACGTGGCAATAAAGAGAAGAACGAAGCTTCCCTTAAAAGGTATTTCAAACCAGTAAATGGCCACACCGGTAACCGCCACCATGAGCAACAGCGAAATAATAATGTAGGGAATGGTTTTCCCGATAATAAATTCATAGGATTTCAAAGGCGTCACAATGAGTTGTTCCATTGTGCCGTCTTCCTTCTCTCTGATAATGGCTATCGATGTCAAAATAAAAGTGGTAATCATTATTAAGACAGCGACTATTCCGGGAACAAAAAAATACTGGTTGTCAAGATTCGGGTTGTACCAGGTTCTGATTCTGGCATCCACTCTGCCGTAACTCATATGGATGGGATAGAGTCTGCGCAGCTCTTCGCGATTGAATTTATCCAGCACCGACGCTATGTAGGCCGCCCTGACGGCGGTCATGTTGCTCATCGAACCGTCAAGCAGGAACTGAACCGGCGCCGTTTGCCCCTCTCTGATAACCGGCGCAAAATCGTGGCTGATTTTAATGCCCGCGTCAATTTTTTGCCGAAGCAGCAGCTCCGTCATCTGGTTTTCATTGGCAACGGTATTCGTTATATGAAAGATGTTGCTTCCTTTGAAACTGTCGATAAGAGAACGGCTTTCATAGGTTTTGGAATAATCCAGAACGGCCATGCTGACGTTTTTGATGTCGTAATTCATAACATAACCGAAAATAAGCATTTGCAGAAAAGGCATCACAAACATCAGCGCGCGGTTGCGTCTGTCGCTGAAAAGTTGAATGAACTCCTTGCGCACCAGTTCTCTTACTCTGAGCCAGCTCATAGGCCTTCCTTTTTCAATATTTTATAATTAAAAAATGTCAGCACGACAAACATCAAAGTTAGAACCAGCATGCTCGGCCACAAATAGGCAAAGCCCAGATTCCTCAGATAAATTCCCGACAAAATATCGATAAAATAAGTCGCCGGGACGACCAGTGTTATGACCTGAAGAATTTTCGGCATGTTGTTGACCGGAAAAACAAAATTGGAAAGAAGCAGCGACGGCAGATAGGTTATTAAAATGGCTATCTGGTTGGCGAGCAATTGTGATTTCGTCACATTGGAAATCAAAAGCCCCAAGGATAAAGCGACGCTTAAATAAAGAGAAGACGCAAGAATCATCAGCCAGAAATTTCCTTTCATGACGATGCCGAAAAGCAATTGCCCCAGTAAAATTGCTATCAGCACATCTATCAGAGCGATGAAAAAATAAGGGATCGCCTTGCCGAGAAGAAATTCTCCCGCCTGCACGGGCATGGATTTGATGGTCTCCATGGTGCCGTTTTCATATTCCCGGGCAATGATTAAAGAGGTAAGAAGAGCGCCAACAATCATGATAATGACCGCGATAATGCCCGGAAGAATAAAATTACGGCTTTCCATATCTTCGTTAAACCAGACGCGTAAGCGCCCGTCCACGGGAGGCTTGATTTGTTCGCGCCCCTGCCTGTTGAGAAAGCTGATCAAAAGTTTTTGATTGTACTGCTCAATGAATGTCGTGATATAGCTTCGGATAATGTTGCCGAAAGTCGGATCGCTGCCGTCTATGATAACCTGCATTTGGGCTTCCCGGTCGGCGCCAATGTTTTTCATGAAGTCGGGCGGGATGACCAGCGCGACTTTTGCCCTGTCATGATCAAGATAATTAACGGCATCCTGCGACCGGGGAAGACTTCCGGTAACGTGAAAATAAGGCGATGCTCTGAGCTTGCGGATAAAATCGCGGCTGAGTTCCGATTTATCGTAATCCACATAAACCGTTTCCACTTTATCCACGTCGAGACTCAGCGCGTAGCCGAAAAGAATGATCAGAAGCAGAGGAATCGCAAACGCCAGATACAGGCTGCGGTAGTCCCGGATAAGATGATAAAACTCCTTGCGGGTTATGGCTTTGAGTCTGACAAGTTTCAAGTCGCGTCCCTCTTCATCAATGTTATGAAAGCATCATTGAGATCGGCGTCACTCACGCCGGGACAGGCTTCGGCAATAATTTCAGCCGGTGTTCCTTCAGCCACAATATTGCCCTCGTTGATCATCACGATTCTTTCGCAAAAGCGGGCTTCGTCCATGTAGTGCGTTGTGACAAATATGGTCATTCCGCCGTCGGCCAGCTGTTTGATGAAATTCCAGAAATGCCCCCTGGTGACAGGATCAACGCCGGAAGTCGGTTCATCCAGAAACAAAATCTCCGGTTTATGCAAAAGTGAGCAGCCCAGCGCGAGCCGCTGGCGCCAGCCCGACGGCAGTTCTTTTGTTTTCCGGTCACGCACGTTCTGCAGACGCGCCATGTTCAAAACCCAGTCAATCCGCTCCG
>JBATES010000093.1:0-12849 GCA_049664145.1 Smithella sp. | reverse complement strand
GTTCCGCCTTTAGAATAAACTCTTTGTCATTTTCCTTGACATCAATCGAAGGGGAAAAGACTCCCACGGCAAGACCGCGTGGCGCCAGATCAAATCCCCGGAAGAAATTATCAAACAGACTGTTCATTTCTCTCTGCAAAGAATAGAAGGGATAATCAACGTCCGTTCTCGTTTTCCGGGCAATTTCCGGTAAAAAATTTCTTACTTTCATAATGAGCCTCCTATTTCAAAAACGCAGTGCATTGAAATTGGTTAGGCGAATTATCCCGTCGCTAAAGACGACGGGATAATCATCACCTCTTATTTTTTATGCCGCTTTGATCTTTATCTTTTGCGGCTTGACCTTCTCCGCTTTCGGCAATTCCAATCGCAGAACTCCCTGCCGGACCGTCGCTTTAATTTTATCCTTGTCAATTTCATCCGACAGCGTGAATGTCCTCTCGTAATCGCCGACTTCATATTCGGAAAATACCAAACTGTAATCCTTCACTCTTCCGTTTTCCGCCCGTCCGGTAATTGTCAGAATGTTCTTTTCCAGTTCCACATCGACCGTTTTCTCATCAACGCCCGGCATATCAGCAATCAGAAAAAGCGCGTCCTTTGTTTCATAAATATCCACCCGCGGCACAAAAGTTTTAACATTGCGAACTCTTTCCGTTGCCGCTGTATTTTCAGTTTTTTGCAGGTCTTTCTCGGACATAAATCTTGGACCTCCTTTATAAATTAATTTTAATTTTCTTCGGTAAATCTTCTTTCTGTCTTGGTAATGTAATTTTCAAAATTCCTCTTTCATATTTCGCTTCAACGGCTTGCGAATCGACCTGATACGGCAATTGAATATTACGCTGGAAATTGCCAAGCTCTCTTTCCTGACGCAAATAAGTCTCGCCTTCTTTAATCGGGTCGGACTTGCTGGTTCCGGAAATCGTCAACACGGCGCCGGTAACCGCAATATTGATATTATCGGGATCCATTCCCGGCAGTTCCGTAGTGACAATCAGGCTGTTTTCTTTTTCCCACACGTTTACGGCGGGATAATCCAATGTTGCTCCCTGGCCGACACTGGAAAAAAGCTTGTTAATTTCTCTTTGTAAATCAATAATTTCCGGAACGCTATCCGCGAACCTTTTCATCCTCCATATTCCTGGACCAAACATAGATTTTACCTCCTAATGAGTCCCAAAATTCAGAAGTGCAACGCATAACCTAAAGGTCATCTACGACTGAATTTTGTTGGACGTAATGAGACCCAAACTTCAGAAGCAACGCGCGCTGAAGTTTGCTGGTCGAACTATCCAATCCCGATATATCGAGATTGGGAATTATCCCGCACAAGCGGGGTTTCAAATCATTTTTACATAAGCAATTGCTATTATTATATATTTTACTTATTTCAAGCTAAATATATTTACGAAATTTCTTTTGTCAAGACTCCTCATGTCCGCAAATAAATATCAAAAAAACAGTGCCGGGTTAAATATCTACTGAATAAAGATAAGATTTTTCGGGATGCATCCCTTGACAGTCCGTAGGCCCGTCAATATATTAAGGGCGCTTTTAAGGATCATTTTTTTAATCCTCAAAAAAGGTAAGCATGGAAGATCACATCATAAAAATATTTAAAGAAAGCAGTCGCGTTAAAGACACTTTTTTGAATGAAAACCTGAACAAGCTGGTAAATGTTGTCGAGACGATAACCTCTACCCTGAAAGCCGGCAATAAAATTCTTATTTTCGGCAATGGCGGTTCGGCGGCCGATGCCCAGCACATTGCCGCGGAATTTGTGAATCGTTTTATCATCGAACGGCCTCCGCTTCCGGCGATAGCATTGACGACCGATACCTCGGTTATTACCAGTATCGGCAACGACTATGATTTCTCTGAAATCTTCAGCAAGCAGATCAGAGCCATCGGCCAGCCAGGAGATATTGCCTGGGGTATCAGCACCAGCGGCAATTCCCCCAATGTTTTAAAAGGCCTGGAAATGGCCAAAAAGAAGGGAATGACAACGGTTGCCTTCACCGGCAAGGATGGCGGCGACATTGCTAAAATGGTTGATTTCCAGATTCATGTATCTTCCAACAGTACGGCGCGAATTCAGGAAACACATATTACGGCCAGTCATGTTATTTGTGAAATGGTAGATATTAAATTATTTCAGAAACCTGATTTTAAATAATACTTATTTGCAGAGGCGATGGTGAAACTAAGAAAAGATCATTCAGAACATCATAAAAAAAATGAGCCGTCCGCGGAACATCCAAACGAAAAAGTTACAGCCGAAGAGCAGCATCAGGAGATTGAGGACTTAAAGAAACAATTGGAAGAAAAGGAAAAGGAAGCCGCGGTCAACCACGATAAATATGTCCGGTCGGTAGCCGAATTTGACAATTACAAGAAAAGGGCTGTCAGGGATAAAACCGATGCCATCAAATACGGCAATGAAAATATCATTAAAGATATTTTACCTTTTATGGACAGCCTGGACAGAGCGCTGGAACATGATACCGGTGATGTTCAAGCGTTCAAAGACGGTGTGGTTCTGATTCAGGATCAGCTTTTATGCTGCTTGAAAAAATATGGTGTGGAAAAGATAGATGCAGCCGGCAAGGATTTTGATCCGAATTTCCATGAAGCCTTGATGCAGGTGGCCAGCGATGAGCACGACGACAACAAGGTCGTCAGCGAAATGGAAAAAGGTTATTTGCTCAACGGCCGTCTGATCAGACCGTCCAGGGTTTGCGTCTGTAAGAAAACACAAGTTTTAGAAAAAAATAACAATAACGATGAATTTGAAATAGAGGATTCAGAAGAATAAGGAGGGGAAAAATGGGAAAAATTATTGGAATTGACTTAGGAACGACAAATTCTTGTGTGGCGATCATGGAAGGCGGAGATCCCGTCGTTATCGCCAATCAGGAAGGAAACCGCACCACGCCGTCCATCGTGGCTATTTCGGATAGCGGCGAGAGACTGGTGGGACAGGTCGCCAAAAGACAGGCGATCACCAACTCGGAAAATACCGTTTATGCCGTCAAGAGATTGATCGGCCGTAAATATACATCGAAAGAAGTTCAGCTCGATATTAAGACAATACCTTATAAAATAACTGAAGCTTCCAACGGCGACGCGCAGGTTACCGTGCGCGGTAAAAATTATTCTCCTGCTGAAATCTCGGCGATGATTCTCACCAAGATGAAACAGACTGCCGAAGATTATCTGGGAGAAAAAATTCAAGACGCGGTCATTACCGTTCCGGCCTATTTTAACGACTCGCAGCGTCAGGCGACCAAGGACGCGGGCAAGGTTGCCGGATTGAATGTTCTGCGCATTATTAACGAGCCAACCGCCGCCGCGCTGGCTTACGGTCTGGACAAAAAGAAGGATGAAAAGATCGCCGTTTTCGACCTGGGCGGTGGAACATTCGATATCTCGATACTGGAACTCGGCGATGGCGTGTTCGAAGTTAAATCGACGAACGGCGACACCCATCTGGGCGGTGAGGATTTCGATCTCCGCGTGATGGATTATCTGGTGGCCGAATTCAAAAAAGATCAGGGCATCGATCTAAGAAACGACAAAATGGCTCTGCAACGTCTGAAAGAAGCGGCGGAAAAAGCCAAGATGGAACTTTCCACCACCATGGAAACGGACATCAATCTGCCGTTCATCACGGCGGATGCTTCCGGTCCCAAACATATGAATATGAAGCTTTCCCGCGCGAAGCTGGAATCTCTCGTGGAAGAGTTGATTAATAAAGTGATCGGTCCCTGCCAGACAGCGATTAAAGATGCTGGCATGTCCACCAAAGATATCAATGAAGTTATTCTGGTCGGCGGTATGACGCGCATGCCGCGCGTTCAGCAGAAGGTCAAAGAGATTTTCGGTAAGGAACCCAACCGGGGAGTCAATCCGGATGAGGTTGTTGCAGTGGGCGCGGCCATTCAGGGCGGTGTTCTGGCCGGTGACGTTAAAGACGTTCTGCTTTTGGATGTCACACCGCTTTCCCTGGGTATCGAAACCCTGGGCGGCGTGATGACCCGATTAATTGAAAAGAACACGACGATTCCCACCAAGAAGAGCCAGGTCTTTTCCACGGCGGCGGACAATCAGCCCGCGGTGAGCATTCACGTTCTGCAGGGCGAGCGCCAAATGGCGGGCGACAACAGAACGCTGGGACGCTTTGAACTGGTCGGCATTCCTCCCGCGCCCCGCGGTATCCCGCAGATTGAAGTTACCTTTGACATTGACGCCAATGGCATTGTTCATGTCAACGCCAAAGATCTGGGAACGGGTAAGGAACAGAGCATCAAGATTACGGCTTCCAGCGGTTTGAACGAAGCGGAAATCGAAAAGCTGGTCAAGGACGCGGAAATGCACGCGGAAGAAGATAAGAAGCGCAAAGAACTTATCGAAGCCAGAAATCATGCCGACGCCTTGGTTTACTCCGTGGAAAAGAACATCAAGGAATTCGGCGATAAGGTGGACGCGTCCGAGAAATCCAAGATTGAAGACGCGATTGCCAATGCAAAGAAAGCCCTTGAGGGCGACGATCTTGAAGCCATCAAGAAAACTCAGGATGAATTGATGAACGTTTCCCACAAGCTGGCGGAGGCGATGTATGCGAAGACCGCCGGCGGTCAGGGAGGCCCCGGAGCGGACGGCGGAGCCCAAACCGGTGGCGATCAGCAGGCATCGGGCAAGAAAAATGATGATGTAGTGGATGCAGATTTTGAAGACGTGAAGTAATTGAGAGCAATCAATTATTCAAAAGCCCGAAGTAAATTTCTTTATTTCGGGCTTTTTTACATCGACCTGAAAATTAAAATATTATAAAATAATAAGCCAGAGGCAAAGAATATGAATAGTAAGTATCGCAGAAAAAGTATTTTTATGTTGTTGAGTGTCGTTTTTCTGCTAATGTTCACCGCTTCTGTGCTGGCTGCCGAAAAACCGGGGAAACGTTCCGGTAGTAACTGTCCGGCTGTGATGCTGACCAATGAAAATTTTCTGCCCGCACTGATCAAATCCATTGATGAAGCCCAAACTGAAATTTTAATGTCTCTTTTTTCTTTTAAAGCCGGTAAGCACAAAAACAGTTCTCCCGACCAGATCGCCAGTCACCTGGCACGAGCGGTGAAAAGAGGCGTAAAGGTCTATGTCGTGCTGGAAACATCAGAGAAGCCATCGGAGGAATTAAGTATTCAGAATAGAAAAACGGGAAATTTCTTGCAGAGCAGAGGTGTCAACGTCTTTTATGATTCGCCACGCAGGACCACCCACACAAAACTTATCGTCATTGATCAGAGACTGGTTTTGCTCGGCAGCCATAACTTCACCCAATCGGCTTTAAAATATAATAATGAAATCTCTGTTATGCTGAACAGTCCGGATCTGGCCGCGAATGCCCGCCGCTACATCCTGGAAATTATGCAGGAAAGAAATTAAATACCGGAGAAAACAATGCGATTTTTACTCACCAATGATGATGGAATTTACGCCAAAGGCTTAAGCGCTCTTTACAAGGAGCTTTCCAAAGAAGCGGATTGCCTGATTGTCGCGCCGGAAACTGAACAAAGCGCGGTAGGTCATGCTATTACGCTCTCTCGTCCATTGATGGTGCGGAGAGCCACTAAAAATGACAAATTTTTAGGATATGCTGTGTGCGGTACACCAGCGGATTGCGTAAAAATCGGAATCACCGAATTATCAGACAAGTCGGTTGACCTGGTTGTTTCAGGAATCAATCGCGGAGGCAATGCGGGGGTCAATGTGCTTTATTCGGGAACGGTTTCCGCCGCCACCGAGGGAGCCATTCTGGGATATCCGGCGCTGGCGGTTTCACTGGACACCCACAAAGAAGCCGATTTTACCTTTGCGGCTAAATTCGCCCGCAAAATTACCCGTCTTATTTTAAGCAATCAGGAACAGCTTAAAGGAAGCGCGATCAATGTTAATATTCCCTGCATTCCGCGTGAAAAGATCAAAGGTGTCGTTGTGGTCCGGCAGGCGCAGAGCAATATTGTTGAAACTTTCGAGAAGCGCGTGGATCCCCGTGAAAATATTTATTACTGGTTTGCACGGGAATCTCAATCCGCCCTTAAGCAGAAAGATACGGATGTCGGCGCTCTGGCTGCGGGATTTATAACCATTACGCCGATTCAGCATGACTTGACCCGATACGATTTACTCGACCCACTAAAAGATATAGTTCATAAAAGTAAATATTAGATTTGCCGGCAAACTTTGTCTCAGCCACACCTTCCATTTATATCCGGGACTTCGCAAGTTTGATTATCACGATTGAAAAAAATTAAGGATTACTCCGAGCAAATCCGGTTTCTGCCGCTGTTTTTTGCCTGGTACATGAATTGATCGACGCGGTGAACGAAAGCTCTCATCTCTTCCTTCTGGTTGTACTGGGCGACACCGATGCTCACCGTCACATGAATCTTTTGACTCTCGACCGGTGTGAAAGCCTCTTTTCTTAATTCAGTCTGGATTCTCTGGGCCGTCACAACGCCTTCCTGGCATGTCGTCGTGGGCAGAATGATGGTAAATTCTTCGCCCCCGTAACGATAGGCAGAGTCCGTTTCACGCAGGCATCCTTTGATAACTTGTCCCAACCGTGACAGCACAATGTCACCCTCCACATGTCCGTAGGTGTCATTAAATTCTTTAAATTTATCAAGGTCTAACAGCAAAAGGGTTAAAGGTTGTTTGTAGCGATTGGACCGCTCTATTTCCTTCTTCAGTTGTTCGTAAAAATGCCGGGAATTGTAAAGCTGCGTGAGATCGTCGATGATGCTCAATTCCAGATATCGCTGCTCACTTTGCTTGAGTATTTCTTCCGCTTTCTTCCGTTCGGTGATATCGCGGTAGTTAAGGATGACTCCTTCCACAACGTTATCGGTTATCAAATTGCTTCCGATTCCCTCGAACGAGTGAAAGATGCCCTGCTTGTTACGAAGACGCATTTCACCGTGTATGATGCACGGATTCGAATCCTGAACCAGAATTATGAAGGCTTCCGCTAAGAATTTAAAATCATCCGGATGAACCAACTCCAACCCCTGATGCCCGATTCTTTCTTCGACTTTGAATCCTAAAACCTGTTCTACCGTCGGATTGATGTACGTGATAATGCCTTCAAGATTCATAACAACAATAATATCGGAAGAATGTTCTATTAAGGAACGGAACCGCTGTTGCTCGGCGCGTAATTTGTCTTCGATAAGTTTGCGTTCCGTAATGTCTCTGCCCTCGCCCAGAATGGATAAAAGTCTGCCGTCTGTGTCCCGTATCGAGGCAAACCTGCACTCCAGCCAAACCGTCCGGCCGTCTTTGCATATAAATTCCAATACCAGTGTACGGTTTGCAATATAGTCAGACAGATTGAGGAGTTTAGGCATTTCAATGGTTTTGAAATTCATGGCTGACCTGAAAGAAGATGACGAGAGCAGTTTGTTCAGCGGGAGCTTTTTGATTTCAGCGAAAGTGTATCCCAGTAACTTTTCCGTAGAGGGACTGACGTAAGTAGCATTCAGGTCCAGATCCATGACCCACACCTGGTCTTTCATGTGTTCCGCCAGCAGGCGGTATTTTTCTTCACTTTGTTTCAGCCTTTCTTCCGTTTGTGTGCGTTCGGTTACGTCTCTGAAGGCGCCAACAATATAATCCTTGTTGCTTAAGGTAATTTTAGAGGCACTGATATCGGCGAAGAAAATGGTTTCATCTTTTTTCATCACCGGTATGTTCCTGGCCAGATTAATCTCTTTTTTTGTCAACTTTTCACACTGATCCAAAGCCACAGGAACAATGTTCGGGGGATGAATATCGGGTATGGTCAAATGAACAAATTCCTCCCGGGAATATCCCAGCATGTCACACATTTTTTTATTCGCGTCCGAGAACCTTCCATCTTCAATATTCAAAAGGATCATGCCATCAGAAGCGGAATTAAACATGGTGCTGAATTTTAATTCGTTTTCCTTTATTTCATTAAAAGCATTGGAAATCCTGGCTTTGAGTCTGGCAATGTACCCGCCGACAACAGAAAACCAGGGCAGAACGATGGCCAGAGCGACAAGGTCCAGTATCTCATTTTTCACGTTAATGGATTCAGGATGGTTCTTGTGCAGCAATAGAATAACCGCTGCATAACCCGCGATCGTATATAATGATAAAAAAAGGAATTGCCGGACATTCAACTTGAAAAGACCGAAAACAAATATTACCAGATAGAGCAGCAGCACCGCTTCCCTTGTCGGGCCTGCGTAATATAAAACCTCCATCGCCCAAAAAGTGGCAATGGAAATCTGGAGAAGGGTGAGACTCGGATCCTGAAAACGTTTATTGAATCCGGTCCGAATCATCACGTAAATCAAAACATTGCAGGTCAGAATACCGAACTGAGAAAAAACCAGAACAGGCAACGGCACCTGGGTGAGACCCAGCAGGAAACTGAAGACAATCAGGGCGCAGAAGATGAAATACGAAGCGAAGCCAATGAAAAAGCGTTTGATTCGCAACGCCTGTTGTTTGTCATCTTTAGGAAATATACTAAACATATTTCATTTATATCATTTTTTTAATTATTGATGATGCGCTCTATTTCCGCGCCGTAGGCCTTCATTTTTCTTTGTGATAAATACTTTCCCGGATGTGTTATATCCTGTGCGAGTCCCAACAGACGACTGTCCGGCAGAAACATGAAGATGGCGCGGTTTTCGTCTTTCGCCCGATAAAAACGCCAGTTGTAGAGCTTTTTGAGCAAAAATTTCTGTCCCTGATCGAGGTCATCGTAGCCCTTGATTCTTTTAAAGCCCTGCCGGTTGCAGGTTTTTTCCTGCCAGTCCGTTTCGGCAATTTTGACAAAAGCTTTTGAGGCGGCATCCTGCAAATCGTTGACGGTTAGTGCCCGTGATTGCTTTTCGTACAGCGCAGGCAGATAGATGACATCCTGAGCGGCATACTGCAGTTGCTCTTCAGTCAGGGGGCGGGTATCCCATCGTGAGCGTTGAATTTTTTTGTTCTTTTGCAGTTCCGCGCCGACAAATTCCTTTATCATCTTTTCGAGAGAGAGTTGCTGAAATCCCAGGATCAGCGCCGCCCGATGGGTGTCGAAAATGTTCTGGAAATTAAACCGGTAATCTCGCTTCAGCAGACGAATATCGTTATCGGCCGCGTGCAGAATCTTCAAGATTCGCGCATTAGCAAAATACCGGCCTAAACAAGAAAGGTTCAGTTTTTCCAGCGGATCAAATAGATAAACCGTATCGTTGGCGTAAATTTGAATCAGGCAGAGTTTTTCCCGGAAATAACGAAACGAATCATATTCCGTATCAATGCTTAAAACTTTTGCCCGCTCAAAATCATCAGCAGCGTGCTGCAACTTTTTTTGCGTATCAACCAGAAGCCATTGGGTATTCATGACGGGCAACTTAACCGAAATGCTAATTTAAAGCTACAAAAATGACAAAGAAAAATATCAGAAAAAAAATCACGGGATAATCGGGCGAAGTCAGTTTTAATTCGACAAGCGATGAACGCTCGCCGCGCCGGTAGTTTCGTGACTCCATGGCCAGCGCCAGTTCATCGGCGCGCCGGAAAACCCCGATCAGGATTTTTGACGTTAATCGCAAAAAAGATTTAATCTTCATTGCCAATCCCGAATGCGACAAATCATATCCTCTGGCTTTTTGAGCGGTGTCGATCCTTTCCTTTTCCGCCAGCAGAATCGGCATAAGCCGCAGAGCCAACATGATCATGACGGCAAGATCATCAACCGGCACTCGCAATTTCTTCAACGGCTTTAAAAAATATTTGATTGCTGCAATAATTTGTGAGGGAGCGGTGGTCATGGTCAGCAAAATCGCAGCCACAATCAAACAAAAAAATCTCCAGATGACCCAAAATCCTTCCCGAAAACCGGCGCGGGGAAAAGAAAGGCCGGGAAAAATATTTGCGGGCGTTACCTGCCCGTTGTTTTCACTAAAAAAAACATGAACAATAAAAATCAGCACGATAAAGAACCAAAACGGTTTGATGGCCTGCCCGATCGTGCGTAAATTTAAACCGCCGGCTAATGCCGCAAGCAACAGGGTAGTACCGCTGACCAGCGCGAGGGCCGGCTTAATCCAGAGAATGAAAATGCTGAAGATAAACGCAGCGGCTAATTTTACGCGCGGGTCAAGGTCATAGATGAGAGAATCGCCTTTCATAAAGGATCCGGTGTGATACATCATCAACCCTGCTTCCTGCCGATCAAAGAAATGATTTGTTCCAAAGCCGCCTGCATCCTGACGATATCAGTTCGCACGGGAAATCCTGATTCTTTCAGTTCCAGCAACAGCTCCGTGATCTGAGGGAGCTGCATCCCCATTTGTTTGAGAAGGTCAGCCCTGGCAAAAATTTCCGTAGGCGTGCCGTTCAGAACAATGCGGCCTGCCTGCATCACCACAACTCTCTGCGCAAGGGCTGCTTCCGCCATATTATGCGTGATATGGATGATTCCCACACCTTCGGAATGAAGCCGGTCAATCATGTCCACCACGCGCCCAGCGGCAGAGGGATCCAGAAAAGCGGTCGGTTCATCCAATGCGATATAGCGCGGCCTCATGGCCAGCACACCGGCAATGGCCACCAGCCTTTTTTCACCACCGGAGAGATTTTCCGTATTGCGTCGGGCCAGCTCGGCGATGCCCACTCTGGATAAGGCCTCGGCGACTCTTGCTTTAATTTCCGCCGTCGGCAGGCGTAAATTTTCCGGACCGAAAGCAACATCTTCCTCCACGGTCATGCCGACGATCTGATTGTCGGGATTTTGAAAAACCATTCCAACCTGAGATCTGATGTCGGCCTGATGCTTTGGATTATCCGCATGCAATCCGCCGACCGTCACCTTTCCGCTGATGGGTAAGAGCAGAACATTGAGATGCCGGATCAGCGTTGTCTTGCCGCAGCCATTGGGTCCGATGACAGCAAGATGCTCTCCTTCTTTGATTTGCAAAGAGACACCGCGCAGGGCTTCAATGCCCTCCGGTTCATATTTGTAATAGACATCTTCTAAGATAATCAATGATTGTCCCTAGCCCCGATAAACGGGATAAGCCCCGCCTATGCGGGATAAGTTCGTTATTGAATATTCTTTTTACAGAAAGAATATTCTAACGCACTAATACGTTAGTGAATTCGTTTTATTGAGTAAAACGAATTCAAACTTACTAAACTTTTATTCGTCCTTTTAATTGCGAACAAACTGCGGCAGCCAGCAGAATTTTTATGACATCTCCCGGAAGAAAAGGCAATACCCCGACAGCCAGGGCTTTGTTGAAACTCATCTTTGCCGCCAGGGCAAGCTGAATGCTCCCCAACGAATAGATGATCACCATTCCGATCAACATGGAAAAGATATTCCAGAAAACACCGGCGTTCTTTCTCATTTTGTTGACCGTTCCCATGACAAAGGCCGCGATAATAAAACCGAGCAGATATCCGCCGGTGGGTCCGAAGAGCACGCCAAGTCCTGCCTTGCCGCCGGCAAAAACCGGCATGCCCACTATGCCGAGCATCACGTAAATACACTGACTGGCGGCGCCCAGCGGGCCGCCCAGCAGAACAGCGGACACATTCAGAAAAAATGTCTGCGCGGTAATCGGCACCGGCGGCAGGGGAATGACAATAAAAGCTCCCGCCGCCGTGAGCGCTCCGCAAAGCGCCGCGTAAACCAATCCTTTTGTTGACGTATGATCAGCAGTCATTCTTTGTTCTTGCCGGTATTGCATTTAAAATGTCAGCGAAACGCCGCCTTTAAATGTGATGCCGGGCATGGGGTAGTAAAAATTCGGCATTGCGTACTGTTCATAATCAATACCGAAGGAAGAATATTTGACGTTGGCGATATTGTCAATGCCCAGAAATGCGGTCAGATTATATTTGTTTAGCACCGGTTTGTACTGAATATTTACATTCAGCAATGTATGATCCTCCAGCTTTTCGGTCGAATTGTTGTTGTCGCCGGAGAGATAGGCTTCGCCCACATGCTGCAGCTCAGACCGTAGCGTGACATAATACGGCAGATAAACTTCCAGACCCACATTGGCCGTGTGTTTGGGAACCAGCGGCATTTCTTTGTCGTTATTGGCGCCAATCTCAAAAGTGGCCTTGTGATAAGCGTAATTGCCGAACACCTTGAGATACTTTGGCCAGAGGTAAGCCAGAGATAATTCAGCACCGTCATGACGTGTCTTGCCGGTATTGCAATTTTCGCCGGTAAACGTTGTCGGGTCATACACATATTCGATTTCCTCATCCATATCGATGCGGAAAAGTGTCAGTCCCAGTTTCAGATTTTCCACAGGATAATATTCGGTACCCGCTTCCATGCTTTTGCCTTTTTCATGATTCAGGCCGGTTAAAAACTTTCCGCCGAAACCGCTGAAAGAAGCGACTTCATCCAGAAACGGGATTCTGTAAACCGTCGCGTATTTGGCAAAAGCCCTGGACTTTTCTCCCCACAGCCAGGTCAGGCCCGCTTCATACGATTCGGCTTTGTAAATATTTTTTTGATCATTAAAATTATTGGTAGGGGTGGAATAATCATCATTGGAACCATCGATGGATGTTCGTTCAAAACGGTAACCGGCGCTGAGAATCAGATTCTCCAATAAACTGAACTCATCGCGGATGTAAGGTCCTGTGCTTATTCTGGTAAAATCGGCCGTGCTTAATCGGGACTTTCTTCCGCGATCGCTGAAAATATCTTTGGTATAGGGTTCGTTGTAATAATCCAGGCCGACAATCACTTTGTTATGAAAACTGAAAAGATTCTTTTCCAGAATATAGCGG
>JBATES010000092.1:0-38431 GCA_049664145.1 Smithella sp. | reverse complement strand
ACAAAATATTTATGAGAAAGGACTAAAAAACCAGCGTCGCTTCGCTCCGATCAGGGGGTGGCGACTTCCTCCGGATTTGAGTGGCGGCTTCCTGCGGATTAGGATGGCGACTTAAGCGGAATAGGCATTATGACTTCATTTTCATTGTTCCCCACACACCGACATATGTATGTCATGTTTTGAACTTCATATTCTACATTGAATAGAACCATAAAAACCTCATTGATAAACTTATCTACATATGACATTATTTATAGAAATCAGATAAAATCATTTTTTGTCTGATGTTTTTTATGGTGTATTTTTCAAATGTCTTGATGATTTATAGAAGGGAAAATAGTGGAAAATTTGACGATTTTACCAAATAGAAAATGTTTACCCAATGTTTACCATCAAAAATAATGGTTTTGAGAAAACATCTAAACAATTGATATTATGGAGCCGATGACCAGAATCGAACTGGTGACCTACTGATTACGAATCAGTTGCTCTACCGGCTGAGCTACATCGGCATCCGCCCTTATGATTTCTCCAAAAGGGTCACAACATTTATCTTAAGGGGTATTTCTTGTCAAGTTTTTACGTAAATAAAGAATGAGGTAATTTTAGATGATAATTTTTCTTCTCATATTTTTATGTCTTTACGGCGGAATTAATTTTTACTTCTTCTTTAAAGCAAACGATATTTTTCATTTTGCCGGTAAAACAGAATTTATCATCATAACGTTGCTGATTGCTCTTGTGCTGGCTCCCATCATCATCCGCTTAGCGGAAAAAATGCACTGGGAAACACTGGCCAGAATCATCGCTTATTGCGGTTATTTATGGATGGCTTTCGTTTTTTTATTTTTCTTTTTTCATATGACCTTGGACATCGCCAGATATGCATTCAAGCTCCTGGATCAAAATGCTGACAGCTTACTGGTGAAAAATCTCCTTTTCAGTCTGGCCGTTTTTATTACCCTTTCTGCTGTTGTGTACGGATTTTTTGACGCCCGGAAGATTCGGGTTCAAAAACTGGAAATTCAGACCGAAAAAATTCTGATCGGTAACGGTAAAATCAGAATTGTTCAGATATCGGATGTGCATATCGGCCTGATTATCAGAGACCAACGATTGCAAGCCATTTTAGAAAAAGTAAAAGAAGCAAAACCGGACATCCTGATTTCCACCGGAGATTTGCTGGATGGGGAATTGAATAACGTGATGGCGGAAGCACAACAATTGGCGGAAATCAAACCGCCATACGGGAAATATGCTGTAACCGGCAATCATGAATTCTATGCGGGCATTGAAAAATCTCTGGAATTTACAAAACAGGCCGGATTTGAAATATTACGCAATGAGAGCAAGAAAGCGGCCGGAATAAACATTATCGGACTGGACGATCCCACAGGGCGGAAACAGGAATTTTCAGGAAATAATGTCGATTTATCAAGTCTTTTCCCAAAGCAAAACAGCAATGAATTTGTTTTGTTGTTAAAGCATCAACCAACCATCAGAGAAGAGAAAAATTTTGATTTGCAGCTTTCCGGCCATACACACGGAGGTCAGATTTTCCCTTTTATGTTTTTAACCCGTCTCTTTTTTCCTGAAAATTTCGGGTATCATCGATTAAACGGCAACAAATCGGTTTATATCAGCAAAGGCGCTGGCACATGGGGACCACCGATTCGATTATTTGCACCGCCGGAAATAACGGTAATTGATTTAATGAATACAATAGACGAGTAATGTCAATTATTTAGAATGACCATCCGGCCTGGAAAAAAATTTCTTTATTTTCATATTGTGAATGTCGTTGAGAAGATTGTGCATAAAGTTGACTTAAGGATCAGACAACATCGATGCATAAAAACCGCTTGTTATTTTAATCAATAAAGTGTTGTTTCTACTTGACAATATATTCCGGCTTGTATATCAGTCACGCACTTTTACAAAGATTCTCTCGACAACTGAAATCATTTTAAAAAGAACTGTTTTAACTACGGGTATAAACGGAAAATGCAGCTGCTTTTTGAAAATGAATTTCAAAGGAAAAAAGGATGCTGATGAAAAGAAGTGCTTATGTTTTTTTATTACCCGTCTTTTGTTTCACCTTCATTTTATGTATGACGATTCCCCTGATGGCGCAGGAGCCGATTGGAGGGATACAGCTTGCTTTAAGATCGATCAGCGCAGACGACGCGCAACCGGCAACTGATGACGAGGTAACGAAGGCTCAAAAAACTGAACCAAAAGAATTGAACGAAAAAGTCCTGAACAGTCAAAAATCTGTTTCAGAAAAAACCGTCAAGGATGTCCCGAAAACACAGCAACCTGAAACAAAAGAGGCAGGCAAAGAAGTCACGAAGAGTCAGCCGGCAGAATCAAAGAAAACTGTTCCTGAATCACCCAAAAGCAAAGAGACGGATCTGAAGAAAACGAGCAGCGAAGCTGTAAAGAGCCGGCAACCGGAACCGGAAATTCAGGTCGAAGATGCTTATCCTGAAAACCTTGAGCAACAGGTTCAATACCTGAGAAAAGAAATACAGAAAATACGCTCGGAAAATGAAGCGCGTAAAAAACTGGAAATACCTGAAGAGGAGAAGGGACAGACAATAGACGATATTCTTTCGGCAGCCGGACGTCAATATAACCTTTTGAAGCAGGGGACCGTCAGCTTATCCTATAGTTTGCTCTACGATTACTTTTCCAGCGATGCCGTCTCTGAATCAACCACGGTTGAACGCCGATCTAATCATAACCTGACCAACACCATTACCGCTGAATATGCTCTGTTCAATAATCTAACCATCAGCACCGGCATTCCTTTCGTTTACAAGTATAACAGAGTGGGAACAAGAGAAGCTCAAGACACAACCGAATTGGGAGACGTGTCCCTCAATTTGTCTGTACAACCTCTGAAGGCGGGAGGCAGTATGCCTCCGCTGATCTTCAGCTTTGGTCTTTCGTTGCCTACCGGGGAAAGCCCCTATAAAGTCAATCAAAGTGAGTCGATGTCCACCGGTGCCGGTTATTATTCAGTCAGTGGAGGTTTTTCTTTAAGCAAGGTGATCGATCCTCTGGTTGCCTTCGGCAACATGAACTACACGTATGGCTTCAAGGAAGATGTGGATCAGTATTGGAGCAAAACGCAAAAGTTAACAGCAGTTGAAGCCGGCAGCAGTCTGGGTGCGTCATTCGGATTTGGTTACGCACTTTCCTATCAGGCTTCCCTGAACATGAGCACCCAGTTATCTTATTCATTCGGGAGTACCTACACCATCAATGATCAGCAAACTTACAAATCGGGAAGCAATCTTTCTGCAACTTTTAACGTTGGAACGGGCTGGCGGGTTACTCAGTCGAGGTCGATATATATCTCTTTGGGTATTGGACTGACCAATAATGACGCCGATTTCAGTTTAGGTTTCAGGGTGCCTTTTGAATTTTAACACTTTTATATAAAAATGATGAGGAGCGGTAAAATGATAAGAATTTCAAAAACCAGAAGGTTGATCACGTGTCTGTCATTATCTGTATTTCCCGGGTGGGAAAGGGGGAAAATTAAAACCAGGAAACCATCTCATCTGCGTACTGCTCTGAGTCTGACATTTCTGGTAGTAACCGCATGCCTGTTTTTCCACGTGCCGCATGCCCACGCTTCTTTTAACGAAAACATGCTCATTGACGCGAAAGGCGTCGGGATGGCCAATAATGTTATCTCCGATACGAGCGGCATCATGTCCATTTACTGGAATCCCGGCGGACTTTCCCTGATGGGCGAGGGCACTTACTTAACCATAGGGTTTTCATCCGGTTATATGACCATAGGCGGAGACTTTGAAAGAGATCCGAACTTTGAACCCTATCATGATGCCCAAGGCAATGACAGGAAAGATTCCGTCTGGGGCAAAACATCAGAAACCAGCACCGGCCAAATGTATGTTCCTATTCTGGACACGACGCTTCCCGCAATGGGAGGTCCAGTACCCTTCGGCATATCACACCGCAGTCCCGGTTCGAAGTGGACATTCGGTTACAGTATTTATATGCCGTTTGTCGGCGGTTGGGAGTTTGATGACAACGATCCGGCCTGGTATAATAACGGGTCAACCGTATTGTCGCATCTGAATTACGCGGCTCCGGCGGTCAGTTACAGAGTCAATGACAAGCTCTCCGTTGGCGCCACTTTCGCGGCGGGACAGTCGGTCATGATTCTAGAAATGGAACCCCGGTCACCCAACGAATTAACCAATATCACAAAAACTCTCGGAGACGCCACCCAGGGCATGGCCAATCCTATCTTTGATATGACGGTACCGTTGCCTCTTTTCGGAGGAGGATTTGGTCCTTATGATAAAATAGCGGATTTTGAGCTCAACGTACGCGATGATTTTTCACCTTCCTATACGCTGGGCGCCTTGTATGATCCTTTCGACTGGATAACCTTCGGCCTGACTTATCATAGCCCCGTCAAATCAAAAATGACCGGCGATTTCAGTTTCAAATACAGTAAAGACTTTCAGAATATGGTGGCCTGGTGCGGCAGTACCGCTACCATGCAAATTGTTTCCATGATTTTTGACCTGCCTTATGAAACGACTCCGGAACAGAAAGGATCCGTTTCGACGGAATTGAATTATCCCCAAATGGTCGATTTCGGCATTACCGTCAAGCCGTTGAAAAGACTCGCGCTGACCGGCACACTGCACTGGGCGGACTGGTCTTCTGTTTCGAAAAATGAAATCAAGTTTGATCAGAAAATCCAACTTTTGCAACTCGCCAAATACATGGGCTACACCGGTGGAGATCATACTTTAAATGTAGATAGAAAATTTGAGGACACGCTGAACTGGGGCGTGGGCGGAACCTTTCAGGCTCTGGACTGGCTCCAGCTTCGCGTCGGCTATGAATACAGGAAAAGTTCCGCGGTTCAACGATACGCGGACCTGCAGTTGACCCTCCCCACGCTTTATTACGTCGGAACCGGATTGGGCATCAAGGGGGCGGGAACCGGAATCAAATTGTTAAAGGATATGGACATTGACATCGGCCTGGGTTATATGTGGAGTAAAAAAGAAAAACTGCCCGCCAATTACAGCGAAAACTTTAACCTGGAGCAGTTGGGCGTCGGTTTTAACAAGCCCTATATCGGGAACAGTTATGAACCGAAAATGACCGCTATTTTGGCGTCACTGCAGGCCACCATGCCACTCGAAGTCATCACCGGATTGCTGTCTGACGGTCTGGATTTGCTCAGGCCATCGAAGCGACATGCGCAGAAGGATACAAAAATCGTTGAACTCAAGGGACCGGTTGATTCATCCGCAGGGATCATTAACAACATGCGCTACAAGAATAATTACTTCTTCATTGAAGACAGTGATTTTATGTAAGATCTTTCAGGTTGCCGACAGCAGTCTGTCATTGAACAGCATGGAAGACTTTTTGCTGTTGCATGTCCCTTTCCATCACCCGCAGGTGTTCGGCTTTCGGCTTGTACCAGTCACTGACGTTTTTCCTGTAAAGGTCATAAATCACCGGACTGGCCTGCGGATATAAATTCACATAGAGGGTAAAAACATTGAGGAGAACCAGAGGATTCTTCTCATTTTTAAAACGCATCGGCCCCAGATCGACCGATTGAATTTCCGGCGCAATCCCGGAAAGAAGCGATGGGTGAACCAAGATGGCCGCGTTTCTTTCAAAATACAAAAGCCGCCAACCCGCATTGAGGAAATCAAAAATCATCGGAAGTTGACTGTAATGAAGAATAGCTGTCTTAAAAGGATATTTTTCATTGAAACGCATAATATCCTGAGCTTTTGCCGGTTTACTGACCAGCGCCCAGTAGTCCGGGGCTACCTGACGGTGATAGGGAACCAGGCGGGGATCGATAAAAACCTTGTAATCAGGATAAAGCGCCCAGATAAGATACGCGCCCACCAGGTAGTCGTTAAACAGGGGACCGACCGGTTTGTATTTCTTCAAGAAAGCCGTTTCCTTTATCGGGACACTGTCATCCAGTCCGGCGCCGAACCACCTGTTATCCGCATTGTATCGGAAGGTAAAAGAGAAAATATTGATCAAGAAGATGATGAAGACGATCAAAGACAAGATGATTGCCTTACTGCTGATGTCCTTCAATTTAAGCCTGTTCAGCAAATAAAAGAAGGTGAAAAAAAATAATATCGCAAAAAAGTAAGCCGCTCTGACGGCCCTCATGCTTCCCCAGAAGGTAGCCATACTGATGAACAACAATGTAAAATCACAAGTTTTCTTTTTGATTAATCCATAGACAAAAAGGCAGGTCAGAAAAAACATCATGATAAATATGATCCACGCAGTTTGGCTCAATTGGAAAAATGAAATGCCGATTTCCCTTAAATGCGGCCATAGGCTCACATAAGCCTGTATATACCTGCTGTTGCTGTCATAGTTGTCGGAAAATATCCCCCGGGCAATGCTCAATAGATAATGGATGCCATAAGGATTCAGCAGGATAGCGGCAAAGGACAGAACACTCGCAACGCCCAGATGAGTCAATTCTTTTATGGTCAATGATTCTTCGGGAAAGAATTTTCTGTTTAAAAGCTCTCCGGTGAAGAAGGTCACCAGCATGGCTAATCCTATGATAAAGGCGCCGTGTAGATTTACCCAGAGAAAGAAAATAAGGGGATAGAAATAAAAAAAATACTTTTTGTGAGTCAGTTTGATATAAAATAGGATAAATAACGCTGCGCAAAAAAGAAGCGCTGAGAACAATTCGGGTTTGTAGTAACTGCAAGACGGAGCAGAGGCAATGCCGATAGCAGCAATGACAGCAACAACGGTTACATCTATCTTCCGGCCGATCAGCTTTAAAAATAAATAAAACAAAAGAAATATGGCCAGGAAAATCAGCCATTGAAATATCCACAGGCCAAATCCGCCCATAACATTGTAAAAAAGATAAATAACAATACTTCCAAGGCACGTGTTGTAAACCCAGGCTGGGTCCGACGGTGTCCAGGAAAAAATGGAATGATCAATGACGATTGTATGATTGGCTAAATAATACTTTCCAAGCGCCATCTGCCACCACATGTCATAATCAAAACGATTGACCGGATACGTCAGCAGGATCAAAATCGGCAACAGCGCCATGATAACAAACCTGAGAAGGTTTGAAGACGCCATTTTTTCTGAAACAGCAAAAAAGGATGAAACGACGGATGGATGATGGATGCTTGGATGAAATTTGTCGCCGGCCGGTTGATCAGCCGGAGTGCTTTTTTTTTCATTCATACTCATACAAAAGAACGCAAATCTTGATGGCTTTCGCTGCCCGCAGAGAAATGACCAAACACCTCTTTGCGAAATCTAATCAAACCACTTGTGGAAGGTATAGTATCCCCGGGATATTTCGAAGCCGGATTTCGTCAGGACTTTCTGTACGGCGATATTATTCAGTTGCGTGGATATCACGATTCTCTTCGCCTTCTTGGACAGGCACCACTCGATTGCTCTGCACAGAAAAGAAAGGTAGATACCCTGGCCCTGGTAATCGGGATGGACTCCGCCCAGGAACAATTCACCCTCGTCAGGACTGTTCATTCTGAAAACGCCAAAAGCCACAATTTTACCCCCTATTTCAGCGACAAGAAAATTTTCATCAGCGCCCCTGGACGCAAAGGCTTTTCTGGCCCAGTCAATGTAAACCTCATTACATTGAAGATTATCCAAGCGTGGATCAGCGTGATAGTGCCCAAAATAATCTTCAAATGACGCTTTCGCCACAGAGATCACTTCGCCTTCCTCTTCTTTAAGGACCGGTCGAAAATGAGCCACACCGCTATCCGATGGAATCGGTTGTCTTGTCAAATCACGGGTATAATAAACAAGCGTGTCCATGAGCTGGAAACCTTTTTTTTCCATAGCCTGAGCGGCGACCAGATCAGACATGCAACAGCGGGCAATCAGCAGCTCCACTTTTTCTCCGGCACAGAAATTAAGCACATCAGCTAACGTATCGGCTGTAATGCCGTTAACCCGGGCTGCTTTAAAACCAAACCTTTCCCGATCAATATCTGAAATAAAAAAATCCGCTGCAACAGAATTCATTCACTCTCCATTTTTCAAGACATCGACCAAGGGAATGCCCTGTCCGATATTTTCCCATCCCCATGCACTTGCATGGTTTTTTGCAAATATGTTTACGCGCCTATCTTCCTTACCTTCTTTGTCATTCAGGAGCCAACCATTTATTTTTTTCTTCAAGCTGTTTTTGTTTTTTCTGGATATCCATTTCCATAGCCGTTAAAATTGCCTGCTTGTGCATATAGTAATCACTGATATTCTTTTTAAAAACGTCATGAATATAACGGCCTGCTTCAGGATTTAAATGATTATAAAAATTAAAAACGTTCATCAGAATTTCCGGATTATTAACCTTTGCAAAACGCAGGGGACTGAGATTAACGCTGCCCGCCTCTGTACTGACAATATTCATTAATGATTTATGAATCAATATGGCGGCATTCTTCTCAAAATACAAAAGACGCCATTCATCTCCGGATCGTAAAAAATCAAAAATAAGGGCCATCTGCCGGTAATGAAGCACCGCTATTTTAAAAGGATATTTTTCCCGAAAACGATTGATGTCATCCAGGTTGACACGCTTCATCGTGAAATCCATATAATCGGGGAAAACCTGATTTCTGTATAGTCCGCCGCGGGGATCAATGAAGACCTTATGATCGGGATACAGTTTCCACAACAAATATCCGCCGATAACATAATCGTTGAAGACCGGTCCTTCCAGTTTATACTTTTTCAGGAACTCCACTTCTTTCACCGGCACAAAATTATCCAGTCCCTGTCCGAACCATTTATTATCCGTGGTATATCGGATATTAAAAAAGGATGTCATGATAATGAACAAAACAAAGACCGACAAAGAAAAGACGATGGCCCGGCTGTTAAACTTCATAAGTTTCAAACGGAAAAAAGTTAAGTAGAAAAAGATGAAGAAAAAAGCAATCGGGAAGAAATAAGATGCCCGGCTCGTTTCCATCCCTTTCCAGTACAAAGCTAGACTGGCGATCAACAGGGTAAAGTCCATCGTTCTTTTTGTGAATAATTCATAAGCCGAAAGGATTAAAACGGAAAGAAGCATGAGGGTCATGAGCCACGCCGTGAAACCCGTAATGAAAATATTCAGATCGATTGTCTTTAAATAAGGCCACAAGCTGGCATAGGCCAGGACCATCTTGTCATAGGGGCTGGAATAACTCTGATAACCCATGGCATTCATTATGGTCGGGAAAAGGCTGATCAGATAGTCCATTCCGTACGGATTCAGCAAAGTGGCGGCACCGGATAAGGCACCCGCAACCGCCAGATGAACCAGTTCGCTGGTCGTGAAGGACTCATCCTTAAAGAAAAACCGGTTGAGCAGTTCACCCGCAAACGCAAGCCCCAGAAAAGCAAGGCCCATGATAAATGCACCGTGCAGATTAACCCATAAGGCAAACAGGAAAGGATAAATGTAAAAAAGATATTTTTTCCTTTTTATCTTCACATAAAAGAAAAGAAATAATGTCCAACTGAACAGAAGGGCGGAAAATAATTCCGGCTTATAGTAACGGCAGGATATCGAAGAGGCGATCGCAATGGCGGCAATGATCGTCGCACTGCTGACGTCAAGACGTTGATTCATCAAGCGGAGAAAAAGATAAAAGGAAAGAAAGACACCGCCAAAGATAAGCCACTGAAAAAGCCACAGACCGAAACCGCCCGCAATATTGTAGAACAGATAGACAACGATACTGCCCAGGCAGGTATTGTAAATCCATGTGGGATCTGTCGGTGTCCAGGAAAAAACCGACAAGTCCATGTTCAACGTATGGTGGGTCAGATAATATTTGCCGTGCGCCATCTGCCACCACAAATCATAATCAATTCTATCCACCGGATACCGGAATAAAACCAGTAAAGGAAGCAACCCGATAATCAGCCATTTCAACTTTTCTGAAGATGAAAGTTTTTCTGAGAACGCAATAAAAGCCGACTTCTTTGTCGATGGATTATTGCATGGATTGACCGTATCAGTAACGGTATCATTATCTTGTGTTAGATGATCTTCTAATTCCACCATAACTTTGTTAATCTCCTGGGCCTGGATACGTTTATTTTTGTTTATCAACTCTGATCAGCATTGCGTCGCCCTGCGCGTGTCCCGAACAGATTCCGCAAACGCCCCAACCGCCGCCGCGCCGCCTGAGTTCATAACCCAGGGTCATTAAAATCCGGGCGCCGGTCGCACCGATGGGATGACCGTAGGCAACGGCCCCGCCATTCACATTGACCTTCTTGAACATTTCCTCTTTGGACATGCCCAGAATTGAACGGCAGCTCACCAGCACCACGGCGGCAAAAGCTTCGTTGATTTCAATGATGTCCATCTGATCAAGCGTCATATCGTTTTGTTCCAGAATTTTTTTAATGGACAGTCCCGGAACCGTCGCAATATCTTTGGTTGGTTGTGAAACTTCGGTATAATCGACCAGGGTAAAAATCGGTTTTAAGCCCAGTTCATCGGCCTTTTCCCGACTCATTAAAAGGCAGACATCGCCGCCATCGTTGACACCGGGAGCGTTTCCGGCCGTTACGCTGCCCGGTTTACCGGTCACCGTGCTGGTATGGTTAAATACAGGCGGAAGTTTGGCCAAACCTTCCAGCGTGGTTTCCGGACGCGGTCCTTCGTCTTTATCCATGGTCATTACTTTTTTGCCCTGTTTCACTTCCACCGGAAAAATTTCGTCATCCAGTTTCCCTTCATTCATCGCGCGCACCGCGTTCATCTGCGACTGGAGCGCCCATTCATCCTGTTCTTCCCGGCTGAAACCGAACTCATCAGCCACTTCGGAACCGTGAATCGCCATGTGTCGATTATAAAACGCGTCCCACAGTCCGTCATACACCATTGAATCCACTACGCGACCGTTGGGCAGCGCCATCTTCGCCCCCCAGCGCATATCCGGTAACACAAAGGGACAATTGCTCATGCTCTCCTGACCGCCCGCAATGCAAATCTCGGCACGCCCCAGTAATATCATCTGAAACGCCAAATCAATCGTTTTGATGCCGGAAGAACAGACCTTATTCACGGTAATGGAAGGAACGGATTCCGGCACACCCGCCAGAATAGTCGCCTGCCGGCCGGGAACCTGTCCACAGCCGGCCGGGACAACCTGTCCCATGAAAATATAATCGATATCCGCCGGATTTAATTTCCCTTCCGTGCGGCGCAGAATTTCCTTGATCGCCAGCGCGCCCAGTTCCACCGCGGCGAAATCCTTCAACGCGCCGCCCGAGCGCCCGTAAGGGGTGCGGCAGGCTTCCACGCAAACCACTTCCCGGAATTTATTATGCGGATTTCTTATGGTTCTGCCCATGGTCGTAAAATCCGGCTTTCTTTCGCCGAATTTCGCGATGGGCGCGTCTTTATAAATTTCTGATTTTTTTCTCTCCAGTTTCTGCGGAACTTTGGCCATAAAATTCCCTTTCCTTTTTTAAGATAATGATAAACTGACGATGATATTAAACCCATGAAAAATTATTGCTTTTTTTTGCATAGACTATTTTGAAAGTCAACCATTTTGGTTCCTGAAAATTGACAGGAATTCATTTTCAGCCAGGCTGTTTCTTCACATTAAGATTGACGAAAGTAAAATCTTCCGCTAGAAAAAATCAGCACAGAGACAACAACGATGCGAATTTAAGGATTTACACAATTCATGGACAAACGTTTAGCTTACAGAATCTTGTTTTTATTGCTCTGCATCGCCTTATCCGTCTTAGTTTTCCTTCACTTTGATCTTCACCTCCTCTTAAAAGACAGGCAAAAACTTCTGACATTCATCCGATCAAATCCCTATGATCATTTGATTTTTATCGTGGCCCAGATCATTCAGGTCGTCGCGGCGCCGTTTCCGGGAGAAATTACCGGCATTATCGGCGGCATGCTTTACGGGCCATTCTGGGGAACTGTTTATTCCACCATTGGACTGACGCTGGGCTCATGGGCGGCCTTTCTGCTGGCCAGATTTTTCGGCGAACCAATTCTGGAATATGCGGTCCGTCGGGATGTCCTGGAAAAATTCGACCACTTTATGGAAGACAAGGGGCTCCTGGTTTCTTTTCTGCTTTTTCTGATTCCGGGCTTCCCCAAGGATTACCTGTGCTATATCATGGGCGTCAGCCGCATCCCGACGGGAACGTTCTTGGCCATTTCCACAGCCGGGCGCGTTTTCGGCACTGCCCTGCTGTCCATCACCGGTTCTTTTGCCGAAAACGGACAATACACTTTCTTAATATTTGTTCTGATTCTGGGCGTGGCCCTTTTTGTGACGGCTTATTACTATCACGACCAACTGATCGCGATGCTCAAAAGATTCAAAAAGTAAGTGCCGCCTTCGGGCCGCCAATGATTTTTTAAATGTCCCGTTTATCAAGGACCCGTGAAACTTTTCCCTGCTGCCGCAGGAGACTGTTGGATTCCACCAGCCGGACATCGACGTGAACGCCGGTTATCGATGCAATGCGTTTACTGATGGTTTCCAGAAAAGACCTCTGTTTCTGCAATTCCAGAGTAAATATTTTATCCGTGACTTCCACAAATAGTTCCAGATGATCCATGGCGCCTTTTCTTTCCACGACAATCTGATAGGGCGTTTCACCCCCGGCGACACTAAAGATCGCTTCCTCAATCTGCGAAGGGAAAACATTCACTCCCCGGATAATCAGCATGTCGTCGGAACGCCTCCTGATTCGTTTCATCCGCGCCAGCGTGCGTCCGCACTCGCAGGGAGCATAATCAATGCTGGTAATATCCCCGGTGCGATAACGGATCATGGGAAAAGCTTCCCGCGTCAGCGTGGTGAGGACCAACTCGCCCTCGGAACCGGCCGACAGTACCGCTCCCGTTTCCGGATCGATGATCTCCGGCAGGAAAGCGTCTTCATAAATGTGCATGCCTTTTTTGCAGAGACATTCCCCGGCGACGCCCGGGCCGATGACCTCGGAAATGCCGTAGTTGTCAGTCGCCTTGAGCAGCAGCTTTCTTTCAATTTCCTCGCGCATTTTTTCCGACCACGGTTCTCCACCGAAAAGCCCGACTTTTAAGGAAAGGGATTTGGGATCAACCCCCAACTGCTCCAGGCGGTCGGCAAGGGCCAGGGCATAGCTCGACGTACTGACCAGTACCGACGTTTTATAATCCTGCATAATCATAATCTGCTTATCCGTATTGCCGGTGCCCATGGGAATCACCGAAGCCCCGATGGTTTCCGCCCCGTAATGGACGCCGAAAGCTCCGGTAAAGAGACCGTAACGGAAGGTGATCTGCACGACATCATCATGCGTCACGCCGGCCGCCGTCATGAAACGCGCCGCCAGATTGGACCAGATCCTGATGTCATTTTTCGTGTAGCCCATGACAATCGGTTTGCTGGTCGTGCCGGAGGACGAGTGAATGCGCACAACTTCCCTGAGCGGCACGGCAAAAAGTCCATAAGGATAATTCACCCGCAGGTCGTCGCGGGTCGTAAACGGCAGTTTGGTCAAATCGGACAGAGAGCGGATATCTTCCGCAATGATTCCTGAAGTATTGAATGTTTTCCGGTAATGCGTAACATTTTTATAAACTCTGTTGACGACGGCCTGAAGCCTTTCCAACTGCAGTTGTTCCAGCTCATCGCGTGACATGCACTCATGCTCTTTATCCCAGATATTCATAAATACCTCCCTCGGTTTTACCGTTCCCAGATCTCTTTTTTATCTTTGCCCAGATATGCCCTTTGCACCTCTTTGTTGTCCAGCAGTTCAGCGGCCGTCCCTTCTAGGATCATGCGTCCTGTCTCCAGAACATAACCGCGGCCGGCCAGTTTCAGCGCCGCCTTCGCGTTCTGCTCCACCAGCAGCACCGTTGTTTTCTGCTCCCGGGAAAGATTTTCAATGACCCGGAAAATTTCCTGTGACACCATCGGCGCCAACCCCATCGAAGGTTCGTCCAGCAGCATCAGTTTGGGTCTGGCCATAAACGCCCGGCCGATGGCGAGCATCTGCTGTTCGCCTCCGGACAAGGTACCCGCCAGTTGTTTTCTTCGTTCCCGCAGGATAGGAAAGAGGTCATAAACCATTTCCTTGTTCTTTTTCACTTCATCGCCGCCGCCCAGTATCTTATGATGCAGGTAAGCACCCAGATCCAGATTATCTTCCACGGACACGGGTTTGAAGACCTGCCGGCCCTCGGGAACCTGGGAAATGCCAAGGCGGACAATCTGATGCACGGGCAGGTTATTGATCGGCGCATTATTAAAAAGAATCTGACCGTCCCGGGGCGGCACAATACCGGACAGAGAATTAAGCAGCGTGGTCTTGCCCGCGCCGTTCGCGCCCAGCAGCGTGACGATCTCGCCTTCCGTTAAATGCAGAGAAACATTTTTCAGCGCCTGCGCCTCTCCGTAATACGTGTTGATATTTTTAATCTTCAGCATAACTATAATCCATCGGCTTCAGAAAAATTGTCATAGACAAGGCGCGTGAGGCCTTGGAAGTGAGGCGTATTTTTCATACGCCGCAACGCATCAAGGCTGAAGCGCAACACTGTATATGGCAATTTTAATAAGCCGTCATCATCCGTCACCTAAGTAGGCGGCAATAACTTCCGGGTTTTCCTGAATCTCGCGCGGTGTTCCCTGGGCCAGTTTTTTACCCAGATTCAAAACCACAATCGACTGACACACATCCATCACCAGATCCATATCATGCTCCACGAGTACCACCGTAACGCCGGACTGGCTGATCTTACGGATGAGGAATGCCAGTTGTGCTGTTTCCCTGCTGTTCAGACCTGCCGCCGGTTCATCCATTAAGATAATCTTCGGTTTCGCGGCCAGCGCACGGGAAATTTCCAACAGCCTGCCCTTGCCGAACGGCAGACTGCCGGCGGTCAGATCCGCCAGATCCGCCAGACCGGTAAATTCCAGCCACTCCCGGCTTTTCTCCCGAATGCTTTTCTCCTCTTTCATCTGGCCGGGCAACTTGAAAGCGCTGGAAAAAATTCCGCTTTTGCTTTTGGTATGCAGGCCGACCATGACATTTTCCAGTACTGTCATCTGCCGGAACAGTTCCACGTTCTGAAACGTGCGGACCAGGCCCAGCGCGGCCAGTCTTTCCGTCTCCAGAAAAGAAATGTCCTGCCCGTCCAGAAAAACTTCGCCGGTGGTCTGCGTATAAAGCCCGGTCACAATATTAAACAGCGTGGTCTTGCCCGCACCGTTGGGACCGATAACGCCCGTGATGGATCCCGCCGCCACGGCAAAAGAAACATCTTCCAGCGCGGTCAGGCCTCCAAATACTTTGGTGATCCTGTTAAGCTTCAGCATGATCATCCTTTGCCCTACCCCGTTTTGCTCCGATGAAGCGTGCCGCCGTTTCGATGCCGCTGACGAGACCGCCGGGCATATACATGGTCATCAGAATCAGCATCAATCCGTAAATAATAATATCAAAATCCTGAAAAACGCGCAAAAATTCCGGCAGCATAGTCAGGATCGCCGCTCCGAGAAACGAACCGTAAATGCTGCCCAGACCGCCGATCACAATCATCGTCAGTAATTCCACGGAAAAATTAAATCCGAACGAAGCCGGGGCAATAAACGTCATGATGTGAGCGTATAGGCTGCCGGCCATGGCGGAAATAACGGCAGAGACGGTAAAAATCTGAACTTTCAGTATTCGGGCATTCACCCCCATCACGCGAGCGGCGACTTCCGAATCGTGAATGGCGCGCAGCGCCCGTCCGATGCGCGACCGGGACAGATTAATGGAAAGCAGCATCACAGCCAGGGTGAAAATCCAGACCAGATAATAGTTATTCCAGTCATTGTCAAAAACCAGCGCGCCGATTTTCAGATTCGGAATGCCCGACAAGCCGGAAGGCCCGCCGGTCCAGTCAACGGTTTCATTAAAAATAATATACATGATAATGCCGAAACCCAGCGTGGCCATCGCCAGATAATGTCCCTTGAGTTTCAAAATGGGAAAGCCGATGACAAACGCAATGACGCCGACACACAGGGCCGCCAGCGCCATGATCAGAAACGGTTCAAGCGGATAGCGGACCGTAAGGATGCCGGAAATGTAAGCGCCCATGCCGAAAAAGGCGGCATGCCCCAGCGAAATCTGTCCGGCATATCCCAGAAGGAGATTCAATCCCACGGCCAGCATCGTATTGATGCCGACAAAGACAAGCACATTTAAAAGATAATTGCCCTTTAAGAAAAAAGGCGCCGCCAGCACGGCCAGCGCGAAAATCATAAAAATAAGGAACTGGCGTTTTTTCTCCGTTATCATTTCGATGAAATCTTCCTCAAACCTTAAAAATTGATCTGAAACAAAAATTCACGGCTCTGTTAAAATCTTTCCGTTTCTTTTTGTTTGAAAAGTCCTTCCGGACGAATAAATAAAATCAACAGTAAAATAATAAAGGCAATGGCATCTTTGTAGCTGGCGGAAATAAAACCGGCGCCCAGGGATTCCAGCAAACCCAGCAAAAGGCCGCCCAGCACCGTTCCCATGCCGCTGCTCATCCCGCCGATAATGACCGCGCAGAAACCTTTCAGTCCCAGCATCACGCCGACATCATAGGACGTCATCGTCAGCGGAGCAATGATGATGCCGGCCAGTGAACCGATAGCGGCGCTCAATGCAAAGGACAACAAGACCATATTTTTCACATTAATGCCGACCAGCCCCGCCGCCCGCGGATTGTAGGAACAGGCGCGCATGGCTTTTCCCACTACACTGTGATTGAAAAACAGCCTGCTGGCAATAATAATCAGGACACTGACCCCTAAAATCCAGAGATGCTGGGGAAGAAGGGTCGCACCGGCAATATACAGAGGATCGTCACCGGAAAAAGCGGGCAGCGCGTGGGTATCCTTGCCCCAGATCAGCATGGCCACGCCGCGGATAAAAATACTCGCGCCGATGGTGATAATGATCAACCTGAGCGGACTGGCGTCTTTCAGTGGCCGGATAGCGAACCGCTCGAATAAAATCCCCGCACACGTCGCAATCACAATGCTCAGACCAATGGCCGGAATTACCGGCATTTGAAAAAAAACCAGAAAAAAAACTGTCAGCATGCCGCCCAGCATGACAAATTCACCCTGGGCGAAATTGATGATGCCGGTGGCGTTGTAAATCACCGCAAAGCCGAAGCCAATCAGGGCATATATGGCGCCGTTGGAAAGGCCGGAAAGAATGTATTGAAATAATTGCCTGAAGTTGTCCATTTGCATTGCCATCTGTCAGTTCAAGATACGTCGTCCCGCCTAAGCGGAGTGGTTCAACAAACGAAGCCCACAGTTCGGGCTGCACGGCTGACTCAATATCATCTTTGATTTAGAAATGGAATAATTTTATCGTGAAATGACCATAAAAATAATCAGCGGCGCGGGATGCTCTCCGCGCCGCCGAAACAATACAGCTCTGAGTGATTATATTATTTAAGCAGCTTCCAGTCGCCCTTCTCGATCTTCACTAAAACAAAGGCATCGCTGGTCAGTCCGGCATGATCCTGCGGAGAAAAGGTAAAGGTTCCGCCGATACCGGCAAACTTCTTCGTTTTTTCCAGTTGATCCCTGATGGCTGCGGGCGAAAAGCCGCCTCTTTCCATCGCGCCCTTCAGCAGCATCACGGCATCCCAGGCATGACCGCCAAAATGATCGCCTTCCACCTTGTAACGTGCTTTGTACTGATTCACATAGCTCATAAGCGCTTTTTTCTGCGGATCGGCTTTGGGCAACTGATCGGCAACGATGACTTTTCCGGAAGGAAGCATAATTCCTTCAGCTGCATCACCGGCCAGCTCAATGAACTTCTTGGAGGAAACACCGTGACTCATATACAGAGGAATTTTAATCCCGAGTTGTTTGGCATTTCTGGCAACCATGGCCGGACCGGGATTGGTTCCCCAGCAGATCACCGCCTGAGCTGCGCTGTCACGTATCTTGGTTAACTGAACCGTCATATCCGTATCCTTCGGACTGTATGTTTCATCGGAAGTGATCTCTATGCCGAATGCTTTCGCCTGCCCTTTAAGCTGTTCCCTGCCCGAAGCGCCAAAACCGTCGGAAACAGTGATAATCGCTATCTTCGATACCTTCTGCTTCGTTAAATTATTATAAATTTTCATGACCGCCAGAGAATCGTTCTGTGCCGTTTTAAAAACCCATTTTTTCACCGGATCGGTGATTTTGATGCCAGCCGCACAGGAAACAAGAGGGATCTCGGACTTCTCGATAACAGGAATGATCGCCATGCTGTCGCCTGTTGTGCTGGGACCGATAATCGCCACCACCTTGTCATCTTTAATCAGTTTGTTCACGCCCTGCACAGCCTTCGTGGCATCACCCTGCGTGTCATAAACAACCAGTTCCAGTTTCGTTCCCTTGATTCCGCCGGCTTTGTTGATTGCCTCCACCATCATGACGGCCGTATTCCGTTCCGGTTCACCCAGCGGCGAAGCGGGACCGGTTACGGAAAACAACGCGCCAATTTTAACCGGAGGCGTCGCGAAAACCGCTCCGGCCATTAAAAAACTGAAACACAATACCAAAATCAATCTGAAAATATTTTTTGACATACCCACCTCCATTATTCAATATTTTGTTATTTCCAAATTAAAAAAAATACAAAGCCATCATTTTAATATTATTGATGATTCGTAAATCACAGTTAAAATTGCATGTCAAACGAAAATTTGGATCATCCGATGCTGACGGTAAATTATTGCCAAATTGATTCACGGCCGCACTAAGCCTCGTCACCCTCCGAGGAGGATTGATCTTCGGGCAACATGCCGGCGGCCGCGCCGGGCAGGGTTTCCACGTTACGCAATTTATTTTGAATGGTTTTCGATTTCTTCCGGGCATCATCAACGGAATGAGCGGCCTGCTCCAGCCTTTTATGCACAGCCTCCAGACTGTCGCCGAATTTGCCGAAGGCTGTTTTCACCTCGCCCAACACTTTCCAGACCTCGGCGGAACGCTGCCGGATGGCCAGCGCGCGAAATCCCATTTGCAGACTGTTGAGCAGGGCGGCGAAGGTGGTCGGTCCCGTAATAACAACATGATACTCACGCTGCAACGCCGCGACCAGCGCTGTGCGCCGGATCACCTCGGCGTACAGGCCCTCCGAGGGCAGAAACATAATGCCGAAATCCGTGGTTCGCGGCGGCAAGATGTACTTCCGGGCAATGTCTCTGGCCGCTTTCTTGATGCCGGATTCCAGTTGACGGACCGCTTCTTCCGCCGCCGGCGCATCGGACTTTTCCTGAGCATCCAGGAGACGATGGTAATCCTCCACGGGAAACTTCGCATCCACCGGAATCAGCACGTCATCGGCGCCTGATAGGCTCTGGCCGGGCAGCTTAACGGCAAACTCGACAAAATCAGAAGTGCTTTCATTGATTTTCACATTTTTCAAATATTGTTCAGGAGAAAGAATTTCCTCCAGCAGGGCGCCCAGTTGCACCTCGCCCCAGGTGCCGCGGGTCTTGACATTGGTCAGCACTTTTTTCAGATCACCGACGCCGGCCGCCAGATTGCGCATATCCCCCAATCCCTGATGCACCAGTTCCAGCCTTTCGGATACCTGCTGAAAAGACTCGCCCAGCCGTTTTTCCAGCGCGCCTTGCAGCTTGTCATCAACCGTTTCACGCATCCGTTCAAGCTGGCCGGCGTTGTCCGCCTGTATCTGCCCGAGCTTGTCGTCCACCATCCCGCGCAGCGCTTCCATTTTCTTTTCCGTCGCTAAGGTCAGTTCGGATAAGCGGGCTTGCACCGAATTCTCAAATGATTTCAGAGACAGGGCCAGTTCCGTCCGTTCCTGCTGCGCCCCTGTTTGCGTTTCCGCCCGCAGTCGCGCTATTTCATCACGCACCGAGCGGTCGGTCCTTTCCTGCAAATCACGCAGATTATCCAGTTTGTGCCCTAAACCGGAAGACGCAACAGAATCTCTTCCGGCGCGCCAGTACAGCAGGATAAAGCCGGCCAGTAAAATGACGATCATCACGGCAATCAGAATGAGTTCCATTTTCTCTCCATCACCCGTATTTTCAGGAAAATATCTCTATCAGAGATGGCAAAATAGGGTGAAAATGCAGGCCTGTCAAGTGAAATGACCGCATGAATGACTAACCCGATATAAATTAATTTCAATGAGCTGATTTGCAGGTTGAATATTTTGAAGCTTTTCGGTATAAACCAGCGTCCGCATATTTTCGAAAAACAAAAAAATCAGGATGGAATATGGTCAGCAGAATAGAAGTTGGTTTTAAAAAAGGCATCCGTGATGCGCTGGGCGAGAAAACGAAAAAAAGAATTATCGATAATCTTTCCCTGCCGGTTACGGAAGTCAGGACGGTGGAAGTTTATACCGTTGCCGGTGATTTGACGAAAGAGGAATTGAAAAAAGCCGCGGCCGGTCCTTTTTCCGACCCGGTCATTCAGCATTTTTCAATCAACAGGCCGCTGGCCGGAGATTTTGACTGGCTGATTGAAGTCGGCTTCCGGCCGGGAGTTACGGACAATGTGGGCAAGACCGCCCGGGAAGCGATTGAGCTGCTGCTGAAAAACAAAACAGAAGTCCGTAAAATATCCGTCCATACGTCCCGTCAGTATTTAATCCATGGAAAAATTACAGCGCGGGACGCGGAAAAAATAGCGTCCGGCCTTTTAGCCAACGATTTGATTGAACGTCACCTGATCGTTTCCGGAAAAGATTTTGATCGTGTCCGCGGCATTCCCGCTTTCATCCCGCAGGTCTCCGAAAAAGCTGTTCCCGTGGTGCAAGAATTCAACCTGGCCGAAGCCAAAGATGATGAGCTTCTGCAAATCAGCAAAGAAGGGGTTCTGGCGCTCAATCTGCGCGAAATGCGGGCTATCCGTGATTACTATCGTGCCCCGAAGATCATCGCGACACGCAAAAAGATGGGACTGAGCCGGCATGTGACCGACGTCGAGTTGGAATGCCTGGCGCAAACCTGGTCGGAACACTGCAAGCACAAAATCTTCAACAGCCGGATCAGTTACACCGACGGCAAAAAGAAAGTCACCATTGATTCGCTTTTCAAAACCTGCATCAAGGGCTCCACGGCAAAGATCCGCAAGGCGAAAGGCAAGAAAGATTTCTGTCTTTCCGTTTTCGTGGATAATGCCGGCATCATCAAATTCAACGACCATTACAATCTGGTCTTCAAGGTGGAAACGCACAATTCACCTTCCGCCCTTGATCCATACGGTGGAGCGCTCACGGGCATTGTCGGCGTCAACCGCGATCCGTTCGGCACCGGTCTGGGCGCGAAACTGATCTTCAATACCGACGTGTTCTGTTTTGCGTCGCCGTTTCATCGCAAGAAACTGCCGCCGCGCATTCTTCATCCGCGCCGCATTTATGAAGGCGTGCGGGAAGGCGTGGAGCACGGGGGCAATAAAAGCGGCATTCCCACCGTCAACGGCAGCCTCGTGTTCGATGAAAGATTTCTGGGCAAGCCGCTGGTCTATTGCGGCACCGCCGGCATCATGCCCGCCCGCATCGGCGGAAGAACCACGCATCAGAAAGACATCCGGCCCGGGGATCTGATCGTCATGACCGGAGGGCGCATCGGCAAGGACGGGATTCACGGAGCAACCTTTTCTTCCGAAGAACTGCACGAAGGCTCGCCGGTAACGGCGGTACAGATCGGCGATCCCATCACCCAGAAAAAAATGACCGATTTTCTGCTCGTCGCGCGCGACCGCGGATTATACCGCGCTCTCACCGATAACGGCGCGGGCGGGCTTTCCTCTTCCGTGGGCGAAATGGCCACCTATTCCGGCGGTTGCGAGCTGGATATCACCCACGCGCCCTTGAAATATGCCGGTCTGCAACCCTGGGAAATTCTCATTTCCGAGGCGCAGGAAAGAATGACCCTGGCGGTTGATCCAAAAAAAATCAAGCCGTTTCTGGAACTGGCTGGGAAAATGGGGGTCGAAGCCACTGCCCTGGGCAGATTTACAAACTCCGGCAAATTTCACGTGCTTTACAACGATAAAACAGTCGCCTATCTGAATATGGAATTTCTTCACGACGGCGTTCCGCAAATGCAATTGAAAGCCCGATGGAAAAAGCCGAAAAACAGGGAACCCCGTTTCATGCCACTCAAAAATTACGGAACGGAACTCAAAAAAATGCTGGCGCGGCTCAACATCTGTTCCAAGGAATCGGTCGTCCGCCAGTACGACCATGAGGTTCAGGGAGGATCGGTGATTAAACCGCTCGTCGGCGCGCAAAATGACGGACCGTCGGATGCCGCCGTTATCCGGCCTCTCTTGGATTCCATGGAAGGAGTCGTCGTCGCGCACGGCATCTGCCCCCGCTACAGTGACATCGACACGTATCACATGACCGCCTGCGCCATTGACGAAGCGATCCGCAACGCCGTGGCGGTCGGCGCCGATATCGACCATCTGGCGGGTCTGGATAATTTCTGCTGGTGCGATCCGGTCCAATCCGAAAAAACGCCGGACGGCGCATACAAACTGGCGCAGCTCGTCCGCGCCAACATGGCCATCTACGATTACACGACGGCCTTCGGCGTCCCCTGCATCTCCGGCAAGGACAGCATGAAAAACGATTATCAGATCGGCAAAACAAAAATTTCCATTCCGCCGACGATTCTCTATTCGGTCATCGGGCCCATCCGGGATGTCCGCAAAGTTGTCACCATGGACGCCAAACAGCCGGGTGATCTGGTGTATATCGTCGGTGAAACCGCGGAGGAAATGGGCGGCTCGGAATGGTTCGCCATGAAGAATTTCATCGGCAACAACCTGCCCAAAGTGGATGCCCGGAAAGCTCTGAAGATTTACCGTTCTCTGCATCAGGCCATCAAGGCGGGGCTCATTGCCTCCTGCCATGACTGTTCGGATGGCGGACTGGCCGTCGCACTGGCGGAAACGGCGCTGGCCGGCATGCTGGGTATGACCATTGATCTGCAAGCGGTCCCTTACCGCGGCAGGAAAAGAAACGACTGCATTTTATTTTCGGAATCAGCCAGCCGTTTGGTCGTGACCCTCAGGCCCGAAAATCAAAGTAGTTTTGAAAAAATTATGCAGGGCAGCGTCATTGGAAAAATCGGCGTTGTCACCCATGATGACAGGCTGACGGTCACCGGCATCGAAAATAAAACCATGATCTGCGAAAAAATAAGCGCGCTCAAGAGTGCGTGGCAGAAAACACTAAATTTTTAAAAACAGGATTCAACTATGTCCCGCAAAGTAAAAGCAATCGTATTGACCGGCAACGGCACCAACTGCGAAATGGAAATGGCTCATGCCTGCAAAATGGCCGGCGCCGATACAGCCGATATTGTTCATTTAAGCGAGTTGCTTTATGGAGAGAAGCGTCTGGAAGATTACGCGTTTCTCAATCTGCCGGGCGGCTTTCTGGACGGCGACGATATGGGCTCGGCCAAGGCGGGCGCCAACCGCTTTCTTTGCGCCCGGATCAAGGAAAGCCGGGAGTTGCTGTTTGATCAGCTTCTGAAATTTATCCGCGACGGAAAACTGATTCTGGGTGTCTGCAACGGGTTTCAGTTGATGATTAAGCTGGGACTGCTGCCGGCACTGAAGAACCAATACGCGAGCCAGAGTGCCACGTTAACCCACAACGATTCAGGACGTTTTGAAGACCGCTGGGTTTATCTGAAAGCAAACCCGCAAAGCCCCTGCGTTTATACGCGGGGCACGGACATCCTGTATCTTCCCGTGCGGCACGGCGAAGGAAATTTCATCCCCCAAAATGCCGCGGTCCTCGGTCAAATCGAAAAGAAAAATCTTTACGCCCTGCAGTACTGTGACAGCAGAGGCCTGCCTTCAATGACCTACCCGGATAATCCCAACGGCTCCATCAACGCCATCGCCGGGATCTGCAACGAATCAGGAAGGCTCTTCGGTCTGATGCCCCATCCCGAAGCCTATCTCTGCGGTTTCAATCATCCCCGCTGGACCAGAGAAAAACAGCCGGAAGAAGGACAGGGGCTTTTTATCTTCTGCAACGCGGTGAACTTCATTCGCGGGAAAGAATTTTAAACACGGGTGAAAAGAAAAGGACAAGATATTAACAGTTCAACAATAGTAACGACATTGGACACGTGGCTACTAAAGTCGTCACCCCGGCGGAGGCCGGGGTCCAGTTTAAATAATTCTGGATTCCGGCTCGGAGGCCGGAATGACCAATGTATAGACTATTATGGGACAATTAATAATTGCTGAACCGCAAAGCAATGAAGCGGTTTTGAATTATTTCTTTGCCCGGTAATACTGGAATTTGCCGGGAACATCGACGAAAAGTTTATATTCCCTTTCAGAGGTGGCCAGATCCGCGCTGGTTTTATCGTACAGAATAAATTGCAGAGCGGCATCCTCGTCAATATAAACAAGATCCTGCGGTTTCAGTTTCAATGCTTTCAGCGTCGGCCTGCCTTCGGGAGGCGAAATGACAAACATAACCTTTTCATACCAGACGTCCTCGAACTCGTCGAGCGTAAAGCTGATATTGCCCCGCCAGGGATCAGCCAGAAAAATGTGGCCCTTGTGAATTCCACGGAAAACCACGAAATGACGGTAATTCAATATTTTAATGGGAATAATGCACGGCGTGGTCAGCGCCTCCAAATCCTCCAGTTCCGCCCGGTATCCTTCACCCTCATACCCCAACACAGTAACAAATCTCTTCATGTCCAGCAGTGAAAAAGCCTGCCGTTTGGCAATCTGGGCCTCGTCGCCATAATGCATCAGTCCCGCGATAACCTGCCTTTCGGTAAATTTTTCTCCCAGATAAAAATTAAGAACAATGGCCAGGGCGGCGGAACCGCAGGAGAAATCATACCCCTGCTTGATCAAGTGTCCCTTGTTGAGTTCCGCGGCCGGATTGACATACGTGCGGATGTGTCCGGCGCCGGGGCCGGGCATGGCAATATTGACTTCCGATTTCGGCTGATCCTGCAGGGGAAAAACACTCGACGTAAAAGAAACAATTACCGCAAAAAAAGCGGCCATCACAAATGCTCCCACGAAAAAGTTCCCTCCTTGAATATTACAGCCGGGTTATTTTGAGTTGGAAGTTGTTAAACAGACCTTGAATCAAAGCGATAAAATTTATATTGCGGATCATCGAAAATGATTTCTTTTAATAAGTATTCCTGAGCGTCACCTGAACCTTGTAAAGTGCCGCGTTATCGATAGCGGTCGAACCTAGATTGGTGGTAGCGCTGCCTCTGCCCATGTTCATCTCGGCGATTTTCGTTGACATCGCCATGGGCAGATTCATTCTCAGCAAAGTCGTCGTGCCGCTCGAGCCGACGTCAATCGTTGCCGGAAAATATTTATAGCCGTTCACGGTGGCGTCAAAGCTGCTGGTGTCATAAGTGTAGGTCGGCAAAAATCCGCCGATTTTGGCGTTTCCGTATAGAGGACCCTTGTAATTCCAGTTCTGTGGATCACCGGCGAAATTAATCCTCGTGGTGTAACTGTAAATCGGATTACCCAACCAATTATATTCTTGATCCATAATAATATACTCGCCTTGCATGACGGGGTCAAAATTGGTATTCCCGTAAAGGCAAACGTTATTCACTTGGAACCAATGGGCCGAAGTGTTAGCTTGTTCCGCAGCATAGTGGACTCTTAGATCGTCTAAAAATACAGCCATTTCCGACTGAAGCTCGATGCCGGAATTACCGTTGTTGGAAATTCGGATGAAAGGCTCAGCACTCGGCTGCAGACGAATCGGAGTTGAACCAGATAATTTCGTCATATCTCTGCCAATATTCAGGCCCAACAGATAAACGTGGGAAAATAAATAATAATCAGTCGTCGCGGCATCACGTACCTTAATATCACGTAGCCGGACGCCCAATGCGTTATCAGCGGCAGGCATCGTCAGTCCGCTGACATCCAGCCAGGTGCGGGTGCCGCTGCTCCCGACATCCATCGTTACATTGGTGGAAATGGGAAACCCGACATTTTCATTAGCAGCAAAGCCAGGGGAGTCACCGTGATAAACTTTGAGATCGTTGGCAAAAATCCCTTCCTCCTTGCTGCCGTTCTGATAAATTCCCAAATAATCTGTGGAATTATTATCACTGCCAATCACCATCCGGACGGTTACGTCCATCCCGATTGTTATTCCACTTTCTGCGGTAACCTGATTAAGGTCTGCTTCGGTGATAGCCTTTTTTTCAGCATACACAAAAGATGTGCATACCAGCAAAAAAATCGATGCCAATATTATTATTTTTCTGATTTTATGGTTTATCATCAACATATCACCGTGCACTTGGATTATTAAATTAATGCGCTGAAATCTGTACCGTACCCCTGACCTCAGTTATAAAATTCGGCATTTCCATAAAACAAAGGGGCGTGACACCGGTCAGCGTTGCGCTGCTGCCGGCCACAAGCGTTGCGTTGACACTCATCCAGCCCATATTCAGATCGGGCAGTCCAATTCTTAATATGGAGGCACTGCCGCTGGAACCGACATCAATATTCATCTCGCCGTTGATCGTACTGAGATTGCCGGTAATCATAATATCGGTGCCATTGACTCCCGTAATCCCCGTCCATCCCGGACTGGTATACCCGGTGAAACCATCCGTGTCGCCCCAGGCCACTGAAGTCAGGGTTGTATTATTGACATTGAGGTCGGTGAAATCGATCGTGACTCCCGCCTCGGCGGTGACACCGGCCAGCTCGTCATCGGCAACAATGGTTCTGGCCGATGAAAGCAGCGGCAGCAAAACAAATAAAGCAACTATTCCAAATGTGAAAAGTCTTTTCATCGATCTTCCTTATCCTTGAGCTTTCTGGGCACAGCTACTTCATTTTTTAATTTTTCTACGTTTTAATGCAACAAGTGATTCCGGATTTTTTCTTATTCCCTATTCCAACGGGAACAACTTTTTTTAAAGGATCTGCAAGCGACACGGGTGGAATAGCTCATGCCGCTTGCACATGTCCTGGCGGCTGAAAAAAACGCCTTTCTTACTTCATATTAGTGGGCATAAATAATCAAAACTCCACTGGGGCTTACGCTGAGACCTGACATATAAGAAGTACCGAGTACCTGGTTACCGGTCAACTGAGCATTGTTAGACAGTTTAAGGACCTGGGTCATGTTGCCTTTCAGGTCCAGTGTGGGCAGACCGATTGCCAGAGCGGTTCTGGTTCCGGAGGTACCAACATCAATGGTCATATTGCCTCTAATGGTGACAAAATCTGTTGACATATCAATAGAAGCGCCTACCCAACCTGTTCCGGTGTAACCGCCGCAGGTGGTACAACCATCGGAGTCACCCCAAGACTGGACTTCAACCGTAATAGCACCAACGGTGAAACAATCAAAATTGATCGTGACGCCTTCCTGAGCTGTTACGGTTGCCAGATCGCTTTCGATAATGGCGGTCTTGGCGAATGACATGGGAACCATCAAAAAGATAGCTAATATTGCAAACAATAAAACTTTCTTCATCTTCTCTCCTCCCAAAGATTTTTGTTGCGCCGACGAAAAAACCATTTACTCTGCTTAAACGGGCTTTAAAGCTGACCTCTTCCGTTTAAGCCCGTGCCGGTTTGTTCTTCAGCATGGTTAAATTACTTCTGGTTCTACTTCAAATCAAACAAAATCACTTGCTGCTTTTTCTTTCAACCGCGGCATGATCACGCTGCGGCATATTTTATCACCATCCACCGGCATCGCCCGGCCTGTGCAGATCATTTGTGGTATGGTATGTGGGAATTTTGACAAAAGTTCCCCTCACATGACCTGGCGCTATGTCATCTGATCCGCTGAAGTCTACAGGTTCATTGCCATTATAAGTTTTATAAGCGTACTTGCTGGCAAAAACAAAGGAAAAGGCAACGTTGTTGAAATTAATCACTCTCGTTCCTGATGCCGTTTGCCTTAAAGCAACACCATTATTCGTGCCGGTGCCGCCCTGGGCGAACATGCCATTAACTTTTTCGATCGTCTGGGTAACATTACCTGAAGCGTTCAAACTGCCCACTTCGATATAATTGAGCGTCCGGGTGGCATTAACACCAATATTGTCAAAGCCGAAATCTAAAAAAATACCATTCAACACGAGTGGCCTGCCTGTACCGTCAGCACTGCGGTCACCCGCCCAGAAATTCGGGAAATCGATATCCCAGCCCCACTCTGCAACAGCCGTCGCTCCCTGCCAACCATAGCGATAACCCTGCCTTTGAGCCTCGACAAATCCATGCGCCTGAACTTCCATATCCAGGCTGATCCGAATTACATTCTGGCTGCCGGTATTGTATTTGGTGTACGTACCGTCAACCGTCGGTGTGGTCCAGAACAGATCAGAACTGGCAAAATGCTCTATTTTGAAGAACGCCTGGGCGTCAATGTCGGCCAGCTCGGAGTCGGACATTTTAGCCGCCTTGGGATTGATTTTGGTCGGCGCAAAGCTCACGGACGAAGAAAGACCAATAAATAGAACAATCGCAAACAAAGAGATTAATATTTTCCCGGAAAAGAAAAGCTTCGCCCTTGTCTGCTTCATGTGATTTTTCACCCCCAAAAGGACTCCTCAAATGCAATCGTAAACTATAATTTTGGTGAAGAGTTTTTAATGTGTGATATTCTATACACAGATGAAACACAAATGTCAAGCCAAAATTTTATGAATATTTGCCGAATGTTTTTAACCCCCGGAATGAACAGTTCCGTCAAGACTCAGAAATTATATACCATCGGACTCACTATTTTATTTTCCGCCTTAGTAACGAAAAACTTTTTTCAGGATAAATTTTCCGAAAAACGTGCTTACCGCGACGAAAACTCAGGAAGGCCTGCGGCGTTTGAAATCTTCCTGATACGAAACAATCCTGCTTTTGTTTTCCGGATAAGCCGCGAAGTTTTCATCAAGGGTGCTGACCCGCTCCTGGCGGAACATCATCTCGAGAAACGCGAAGAATTTTCGCCGGAACTCGCTCCAGCTTTTCACCTGCAGGGTATGATGCAGAAGAAACATCGGCCGGCAATGATACATCACGTAGGCCTTCTTCGTGATACGATCAATCTCTTCATTGGTCAAGGAAGTCCAGGGCCGTGGAAGGGGGTTGTCTTCCACATTGCCGAGAATGTATTCCCGCCAGTAATCAAAACCGGTATCCCTGACCATCTGCCGCCAGTAGGGCGTCAGCGGTTTGGCGGTCAGTTTGGAAAACTGAACATAATCCAGTTTTAACGATTTGGCAAACTTGACCGTTTGCCAAAAGGTTTCCCGCGTTTCCCCGGGCGAGCCGACCAGGAAAAATCCGAGCGCCATGATCCCGAGGCTCCGGGTCATTGCAATCGTATCGCGAATCTGCTGCAGTCTGATCCCCTTGTTTAAACGATCCAGAATTTCCTGCACGCCCGACTCAATGCCGAAATAGATGCGCGAACAACCGGCCGACTTCATCTTGCGCAGCAGCGCTTCATCAACATAATCGATACGGGCGCGGCACGCCCACGTCACATCCAGATGGCTTTTGATCATTCCGTCGCAGATGGCTTCAACCCTCCGGCGGTCAACGCAGAAATCATAATCAAAGAAGTCGATTTCGCGAATGTTGTACCGGGTGTAGCACTCCCGGACCTCGCTGATCACCTTCTCGGGACTGCGCGGATTGTAGGCCGTATGGCCGGCTTCACAGAAAAGGCAACCGTTCGGACAGCCTTTGCTGGTCACCATGACGGTAAAATTCTTCCTTTTCGTCGTAAATTCCGCGTACAGATCATTCGGCAGAAGATGCCGGGCCGGATTCGGATAGTCGTTGAAATTCGGCTCTCTGTCACAAGGGGTCATCCTGACCTGGCCGTTTTCCTTGTAAATCAGACCGGGCACGCCGTGAAAACGGCGCTGTCCAGCCAGTTCCTCAAAAAGACGCGGCAGGGTGTCATAAGCGCTGTTGAGACAGCCGAAATCAGGCCCGTCAACGGAAACGGATTCCTGCGGGTAAACCCTCATGTTGTATCCGCCGATGATCACCGGCACCTTGAGATTTTTCTTCAGAAAGTTCACCCATTCGAGCGTTTCCCGAAACATGTAGGTGGTCATCATGAAGCCCAAGATGTCCGGCTTCCAGGCTTTCAGACGGTCCAGCACGTCCTCTTTGGTCAAACGCAAGGTGCGGGCATCAATGAGCAGGGCGTCGTGTCCGGCTTTCTCCGCGATGGCGCACACCCAGGCCAGTGAAAGAGGAGGGAAAAGCCCGAAATACCGCTGAACGACCTTCAGGTTTTCCTCGTGCAGCTTATATTTGAATGGATTAAAAACGCATGCAATTCTCATTTTATTTCTTCACGTATCCAACAGATAACATGTAATGTATAAACCAACAATCTATTCATGACATTTTTGTCAATAATGTAAAGATATCGTAAATTGCGCAGACTGCCAATCCTTTTACCACACAAAAACCAATTTGATAAGAAACAACTCCCGTTAAAATTTCACCCGCTTCCGGAAATGATGTCTGTCTCCGCTTTTTTACTGCCCAGCAGATTGTCCAGAAACGGCTTGACAAAGAATAATCCGATTAAAACGGGAAGAATGCTGTCCACAAAAGTGATTAAAAGACCCCCCGCCAATAATTTATCGGGGGGTGCGTAACGAGAAAAAAGAAACAGAACTGTTGCTTCCCTGACTCCCAGACCCCAGTAAGTCAGGGGCAGATAAGCGGCCAGGATGGTCGCGGAACCCCAAAGTAAAAGGACAGCATACGGAATCTCCACATGGAGAGATTGTAATAAAGTGAAGATGATGAGCAGCTTGGAACCCTCAATGCCCAGAGAATGAATAATAATGTATTTTATTGTCCCGGGATCATAGTTTTCCATGATCGACATTAATACTTCAGGCAGCCGGAAATATTTTTGTACATATCCGGAAACGGATGGCCCAATACGCCTGGAACTTAAAAGGATCAGTAATAAAAAAAGCAGCAGGCACGCCACGCCAAAGATAATGCTTTGAGGCCGGCCGCTGAAATAGAAGATGCCGCCGGCAGAGAAAAAAAGCAGGAGCACGATTAAACTGAAAACATTGCCGAACAAAACAGAAAACAATCCGGCGGGATAGGAAAGATTGTGCATCTTCTTCATGTAAGCCACGATAGCCAGTTCCCCGGTTTTAAAGGGCAGGACGCCCTTGACGGCATTGCACCCCATCCTGAGCATCACGGCTTCCCCGAAGGAGAGCCGGCATCCCACAAGCTTGATAATATTTTGATATCTCGCCAGGGAAAAAAATACATGGGCAAGAAGCGAAAGCAAAATCCCCAGACCAAGATATCTGATATTGGTCTGTTTCAGAAGGACAAGGACTTCCGGCGGATTTGTCCTGGAGAACACAATCCAAAGGATGGCAATCGTCGCCGCCCAGGTTAAGACAAATCTTAAGATTGTCCTGTAATGGGCTATCGTTTCCAAATTGAACTTTTGATGATTTTGTGGGGTCATATCATTTGCTGTCTGAATCATCTATTCGCGCTGATGTCGTAAAGAAACACACCGGTTCCGGTCAGCGCCTCCTGAAATACGAGGCAACCATCAAAAATCCCTTGAAGGCGACTCTTGCTTCGCGCAAGGGTGATCTGAAAATTTTTTTCAGCCGCTGCCGGAAATAACGCGGCCGGAAATAAAAGCTGTTATACGCGTACTCGACCAGAGAGAGCATTTTCTCCTGCGGAATACCGATATCGAACAGTGGAGAGCCCTGGATGAGATAGTCTTCCCAGTTGATCTTCGCCTCGCTGTCCTTTTCGATTGCTCTTTCAAAGAGCGCTGTTCCGGGATACGCCTTGACGATATCGAAAGTCGCGATGTCCGGGGAGAGCTTCCAGGCAAAAGAAATGGTATTCCGTATGTCTTCCGTCGTTTCACCCGGTATCCCCAGCAGAAAACTCCCTCCGCTTTCCAGTCCGGCATCCTTTGTGTTCCTGACGGCCGTTTCCGCCTGTTCCAGTGTGGTTTTCTTGTTGATCAGCTGCAATCCTTTTTGCGTGCCTGTTTCGATTCCGTACGTGATCTGATGGCAGCCGGCTTTTTTCATCAACGCCAGAAGCTCTCTGTCCACTTTATCGACCCGGCTCTGGCAGTTCCAGTGCACCTTCTATGGATGGAACAGTAGGAACACCGGAACGGACAGCCGATACTGCTGAAAATACCCGTATTGGGCAAGGTCATGTACTTTTGGGGGTGCGGGGCAAAGGCGTTGATCTTTAATTTGTGCCGCGCCGGAAAAGGCAGTTCGTCCAGAGACAGGTATCGTTCACAGGGATTGACCGTTATCGCGCCATTGTTTCTGTACGCCAGTCCGTTGATGCCGCGAACATCCTGATGCCCCTTGATGTGCTGAATCAGGCGCGTCAGCGGCACCTCGCCCTGTCCGTGGATCAAATAATCGAAGTGTTTGAATTCATCAAGCGTCTTTTGCGGGAGGGCCGTTGCATGAATGCCGCCGACAATGGTCGTGATGTCAGGCAATACTTCCCTGCAGCGCCCCGCCAAAGTATTCGCTTTCATGATATCCACCGTGAACGATGATATCCCGACAAACCGCGGACGCAGCATCTTGAGCGTTTTTTCCAGGTCAGAGGCCGGCTGTGCACTGACATTCAAATCCAGTATCTCGACCGAGATGCCGGCCTTTTCCAGATAGGCAATCCCCAGGGGCATCTCGCGACCCAGATACGGGACGTTCGAGTCCTGTTCATGAGGAGGTTGCATTAAAAGAATATCTGTATTATTTTGCATGTTACGGATTATATTGTAAATGTAAAAAAATGGGTTGTTATTGATGGCACCATAAGAAACCCGACTTCTTATGTCAAGAGAATTATGGTTACAAAATGCTTTCAGTGAAATTCTGTCGTCCATCATAAAAATGCTGAACTCAAGACGGACATATGATGCAGGAACAGGCAACTGATTATGATGACCAAGATCAATTTTCCAAACAGGATTTTTATCATATATATAGCTTTAGCAGCTGTTACTCTCGCTGTTTACTGGCATGTGCATCAATTTGATTTCTTTCTCGTCGATGACGACCTCTATGTGACACAGAACGTCCATATTCAATCAGGAATAACACTGGAAGGCATTCGTTGGGCGTTCAGCACAATTCATGCCGGATATTACATCCCTCTGGTATGGTTGTCCTTAATGTTTGATTATCAGCTTTACGGCCTTCATGCCGGAGGTTACCATTTGACAAACCTGATCCTGCATCTCATGAGCTCTTTACTGCTCTTCTGGCTCTTCTGCCGCATGACCGGGGCTGTCTGGTGCAGCGCCTTCGTCGCCTTTCTTTTTGCGCTTCATCCGATGCAGGTGGAACCCGTTGTCTGGATTACTTGTCGCAATACTATTTTAAGCGCTTTTTTCTGCATCCTGACATTGTGCCTTTATGTTTATTACACAGAAAAACCCGATGTCAGGCGATATCTGCTCGTTCTTTTTTGTTTTGCCTGCGCGTTGATGAGCAAACCTGTATTTATGACACTGCCTGCGGTGATGCTGCTGCTGGATTACTGGCCGCTGAAACGTTTTGAGCTGAAGAAAGAAAACTTTTTTCCCCGGCAACTGAAGGAAAAAACACCTTTTTTTGTTTTGTCCGCAATTTTTATGATCATCACAATTGCTGCACGCTACAACAGGCCATATACGCCTTTCCCGCTGGATGCCCGACTGGCCAACGCCCTTGTTTCTTTTGTCACATATCTGGAAAAAACATTGTGGCCGCGTAATATAGCCTTTTTCTATCCTTTTCCATCTTATATTCCTGAATGGCAGATCATCGGAGCCGCTTTTTTGATTATTTTCATCAGCGCCTTTGTGATGGTCATGGTGAAACGTCTGCCGCATCTCTTTGTCGGATGGTTCTGGTTTATGATTATCATTTTTCCTGTTTTGGGGATTATCCAGGACAACGAACAGGCCATGGCCGACCGCTTCTATTATCTGCCCTCCATTGGCATCGGCATGATGCTGGCCTGGAGTATTCCCCATTTATTTCCCCGCATAAACATTAGAAATAAGATTTTAATACCGTCGGGCATTGCCGTCACGGTTATCCTGGCGGCTCTAACATGGCAACAATGCTCCTACTGGAAGAGCAGCGTCGATCTTTCCAGGCATACCGTCCGGGTCATAAAAAATAATTTCATTATGCATAATCTTCTGGGTGCTGCTCTCGCTAAAGAAAATAAAATAGAAGAAGCTATTGATCAATACAGCGAAGCCATCCGACTGAAACCTGATTATGTGCTTGCTTTCATGAACAGAGGCACGGCTTATTATAAACTCCGTCACTATCAGCAAACCATTCATGACTACAACCAGGTCATCAGATTGAACCCGAATTATGCCGATGCCTACAACAACCGGGGACTTGCCTATGGAAGACTCGGCCAGTTCCAGCAAGCCGTCGATAACTTCAATGAAGCGATCAGACTGAAACCGAATTATACGAGTGCTTTCAGCAACCGGGGATTGGCTTACCTGCTGCAGGGGCACAAAGAGCTGGGCTGCCGTGATGCACAAAAAGCGTGTGAATCGGGAATGTGTAAACTGTTGGAATTCACTAAAAATAAAGGATACTGCCGTTGATTTTGTCTCAGCACTGAAACTTAGTCCTGTTGATAACTATCCTTCTTTGATGAATGCTTAATCAAGCACCAGACAAAACAACAACTTGACATAGAAAGGATAACTTTCTAGATAAGAAGAAAAGATAATTTTTATTTGCTTCAAATAATTTGAGTTAAGGAGATACGACCATGGTTAGAAAAATATCCATATTCATCGTCCTTTTATTCCTGGTTTCGTGTGCGCAAATTGTGCGGACGCCGGTAAAGTACGATTACCGGTATTATGAAAAGATGTACGCGGCCGCCATCGCCCAGGGAACCCGGATGTCCTATACCATTGAAGAACAGAACAAGGAATACGGCATCGTGAAAATGAGCCGGAAAGCCGGTCACAGCACCTATAAAATCAAAGTGGATTTTGGCGCGGACAGTTTCATGATTGAAGGCAGCATCGATACCGATTTTTTTAATCCATCCATGGGCAAAGATATTCGGGCGATCGAAGACGCGATTATGGACGCTGCGAGATAATCTTTGTTCATTGACTGTAACAACACGAGAGATATCCGATGAGTAATGCTTTAATTGGCCCCATGCGGCCTAATTTTCTGATTTTAACACCGGCCTGTGTGCTTTTGGGAATTGCCACAGCTTACTGGTCAGGTACTACGCTAAATCCTTTATACATCGTATTGATATTAACAGGCGCGCTCATGGCGCACATCAGCGTCAACGCGTTAAACGAATATCATGATTTCAAGAGCGGGCTTGATTTCGTCACCGAAGCAACGCCTTTTTCCGGCGGCACCAAGACGCTGCCCAATAATCCCACAAAAGCTCATCTGGCCTTGATTAGCGGAATTGTTACTATTGTTCTGGTGGCCTGCATCGGTGTTTATTTTTTAATGGTGCGTGGCCCATGGATATTACCGGTTGGCATTCTCGGTCTTGTCATTATTTATACCTACACGCCTTTGCTTACGCGCAGTCCGTTTCTGTGTCTGATTGCCCCGGGGGTGGGTTTCGGGCCTTTGATGGTGATGGGTACCGATTTTATTTTGACCGGCCATTATTCCTGGACGGCAGCCGTTGCTTCGCTGGTCCCTTTTTTTCTGGTCAACGACCTGCTGCTGCTCAATCAATTTCCCGATGTCGAGCCGGACAGGCAATTTGGCCGTGATCATCTGCTGATAAGAATCGGGCGTCCCGCCGGAGCAAGAGTGTATGTTCTATTTTTAATCTTAAATTATCTTGTAATAATTTTTGGTTGTTTTTTTGAGGTGCTTCCCCAAGGCGCTCTGCTCGGACTTTTAACACTGATTCTGGCGGTACCTGTAATGCGCGGCGTTATGCGTCATGCTGATGATATTTCGAACCTTATTCCATTCATGGTTAAGAATGTCATCATCAACATCAGCACGCCTGTCTTGGTTGCTCTGGGATTATTTATCAATCACTGATTGTTTCGAATTTCCTGCCAAACAGATCAATTTCTCGATCACCTCTTTTAAAATAATTCTTCTTGCCAAATCATATATTTTTAATTGACTTGCATGTCGTTTGTGTTTAAAGTCTTTACCAACTAATGCATTGATTCAACGTCTCAGACCATAAATAATACGGTAAATTATTCATGCATCTCGACAACGTCAAGAAATCAACGGCGTTTAAAATTTTATTTGCCGGCATTGTGATCGGAATCATTGTTGCAGCGATTGCGGTCGGCGCCTATCATCAATCCGGCGATGCCCGGTTTTGCGGATCCTGCCACAGCATGAAATCCGTCCATCAGCAGTGGAAAGCATCCAATCATCATCAATACACCTGCACGGAATGTCATCTGCCGGATACGCATATTATCGGCCAGGTCGCCTATAAGACACAGGCCGGCATCAATGATTTGATCCATGAAACGGCGCGCGATTATCCCGTTGCCTTCGGCCTGTCCGATCATGCGCGTCAAATCGTCAACGGCAACTGCTTGCGCTGTCATGCTTCAACGGTCACCCAAACACCAATGGTGCAGGGCGGCGCCGACTGCATAAAATGTCATCGTTATCTGGTTCATGGCAGAGGAAAAGATCAGGGAGGAATGAAAATTGAAAAGTAAGAATTTTTTCTTATCAGCCCTCTTGGGGATTGCTTTGATTATTGCTTGCGTCATTCTGGTGCGCGTATTTTTGCTGCAACCTTCAGAGACCATCAAACTGGCGGCTATCCCCGATACGGAATACAATCCGGCCGAATGGGGCAAACATTATCCTCTGGAGTATCAAAGCTATTTGAAGAATAAAGAAATGGCGCCTTCGCCCACCGGCTATGGCGGTTCCATAAAAGATCAGAAATTCGTCAAAGAACCGGAAATACTTGTCAACTTCAAGGGCATGGCTTTCAGCAAGGATTATACGGAAGATCGAGGCCATCCTTATGCCATGGATGATTTAAAAGAAACAAAGCGCGTCACACCGGCGACGGTCGGCTCGTGCATGACCTGCAAGACGGCCAATCTGCGCGACATATACAAAGACATGGGCTGGGGTTATGCCAAGAAGCCGCTTGCCGGATTGATGCCGCTCATCAAACACCCCATTGTCTGCGCCAATTGTCACGATCCTAAAACAATGAAACTGCGTGTCAGCAATCCCGCGTTTATTGAAGCCATGCAAAAGCGCGGCGTTGATGTCGCCAAAGCATCGCGTGAGGATATGCGCAGCTATGTGTGCGGACAGTGCCACGCGGAATACTATTTTAAACCGGATGACAAGCGCGTGACGTTTCCCTGGGATAAAGGTCTGAAGCCGCAGGATATGTACGCTTACTACAAGGAAATTCCATCCGGCTTCGATATGGACTGGCTGCATCCCGATTCGCAGGCCAAGATGCTCAAAGCGCAACACCCCGACTTTGAACTGTTCAGTGAAGGTGTTCACGGCAAGTCCGGCGTCTCCTGTGCGGATTGCCACATGCCTTACATGCGGGAAGGCGGACGCAAGTACTCATCGCACTGGGTGACAAGTCCGATGAAACATGTTCAAGCTTCCTGCCGTACCTGCCACACCCAGAATAAAAAGTGGCTCTCGGAGCGTGTCCGAACAACCCAAAATAATGTGTTCCAGTTGCAGCGCATAGCGGGACAGACCATTGCCCGGGCGCATGAAGTCATCGGTAAAGCCGGCGCGACACCTGAGGTTAATCAGCCTGAATTAAGTAAAGCACGGGAATTAGTCCGCAACGCGCAGTGGTTTTGGGATTTCATTGCCGCGGAAAACTCCATGGGCTTTCATAATCCCGACCAGACCTTAAACACGCTGGGACAGTCGATTGATCTGGCGCATCAGGCCATTGCCACGGCTAACCGAGCAGCGGGAAAACAATATTAATAATTTAATTTATTCGTTAGAGACTTTGCCTCTTTCGGCCAGCTCTTCCAGAAGTGTGCGGTTGATCAAGAGGATATTGGCGCCTTCTTCCTCGATAAGCTTTTTCGCCTTCATGTTGCCCAGCACGCGGGAAAGCGATTCCGGCCCAGTACCCAGAAGATTGGCCAATTGTACTTTGGAAATGTTAAGCTTGATTAAGTCTTTACCCCCTTGCTCGTACGCAAGATAAAGCAGGTAGGCGGCCAAGCGGCCGGGTATTTCCTTGAGAGACAGGCTTTCCACCTGAATGGTAAATTCCCGCAG
>JBATES010000091.1:0-4982 GCA_049664145.1 Smithella sp. | reverse complement strand
GCCGGAACAAATGGCATTGTCTGCAAAAATAAGCCTCCGAACTGGCTGTGCACCGCGTCGTGTAATCTTTTTGCAAGACATCAAACGATTGTGAAAAAATCAGATCAGATTATTGTGCAAGGTGACATCCGTGAATTAATTGTTAAGCTTTATGGCGAAGCAAACATGTCTTATGAGGTAATTGTCGCTTTTGGGTTCCTTCTGTTGTGTCTGGGAATCATTCGAAGTCTGGCGATCAAATACAGTCCCAGTGATGAGAAAGGGGATGGGGATGCAATAAATAAAAGTTAAGGTAACACAAAGGAAGTTGAACATCTGATGTCAATAAGAAAGTGAAAAGTCGAAATTTCATCTCAGGGTTTCATGATTTATTTCCAGGATATCGTCCGTTAAATTTCCTTTTCATCAACCTTCACTTGAATTAATGAAAAAGTTACTCTACTTTTGCCAGTGTAGAATAAAACAACTATCCATAAAATCATCAGGAAGAAAAACAGTCCCGGATTCCAGAACATCGACAGTCCCAAAATCAAGTCCGGCTTAATAATTTGTGCTTCGTGAAATATGTAAGTAACTGCAAAAGCATACAAACAGGAAATTAAAGACATTGTCTGATAAACAGATATTTTCCCTTCGCCGCGATAATCGGCCCGCAGAAATTCGGATAAAAAGCGCCAGATTTGAGTGACGGTTAATGTCATCACAAAGGCAGTTGATACAAAACCTTTCAGAAAAAAATAACATCCCATGAGACCAGTGAGGCTGTAAATTAAAGTCGTCATGGCTTGAACAGGCACAACTTTTTCGCCGTCCAAGGCGTGCGCATAGGCGATTTTTTTTGTTTTACCAGTGAATGTAAAACTATAACGATTGAAAACATTCTGTAAATGGGAGGATAATGTTTTCAGAGGTTTCCCGTAGCAGCACCCGAAACTTATGCATGCCAATCTACCTATGCCTTCACCAAAGGCATAGGCTATTGCCATTACAGACAATATGGCGATTATGGAAATGTTAAAATCAAGGAAATGATTGCCTGTAATTTTTAAAAGAAATAAAAGGAACGGTGCAATGATGATTCCCATGAATGATGCCCCGCCGACAGTGGCGGTATTTCTTTTTTTTTCTATCAGGAAAGCAAGCATTTTCCCCGTCCAGAGGCAAACTAAAAGGAGTAAAACTAATATGGTCATAATGGGAATGAGCGGCGCTGATAAAGAACCCAGTAATATGATTGCCACAGAGACAGCAAATAATATGGCTGTAGCATTAAAAAAACCATACCAGGTTAAATTCCAACCTTGCCAATAACCGCTTGATGATTTCCCGTAAGGAAAGCAGCCCATGATCTGCCAGTCTTCATTGGGTAATGTTCGAAATGCCCATCTGTAAGTCAAGGCAAGAGCCGTAAAAATAATTACTATAAATATTTCATCAAGCATTGTGATAGGAAATTCTGGTTGTGTTTGAATACCTGCGATTTGTTTTTTGCTTGGTTTCTATTTTCTCCTGACACTCGACACATAGTTTACTCATTGGAGCAGCCCGCAGCCTTTTCTGAGATATGGGACGGCCGCAATGATCACAAATACCATAAAGTCCATGATCAATGCGGAGAATAGTTTCTTTTATATCAAGGAGCAAATTCCATTCCTTGCTTCGGCAGTTAAGTTCAATATCCTTACTTGCCTCTTCTACAGCCCGGTCACAGGGATCAGCAAATTTATCATCATTGATTTTAAGCTTCCGAATTGTGTTGTCTGCGGATGCCAGCAATTCCTGCATTTTACCGATCAGAGAATTGCGAACACAAAGAGATTTATAACTGTTCATAAAAGACCTCCTTTAAAAATATTTCGACATCAATATAAATTCTTATGGACGTATGCACTGCCTATATATGACCTGACGTTGACTTCCGTTTCTACGAGTGATTTGCCAAAAGCCATTGAGAAAATGCTTTGTGCATCAGGATGAGACATATTAGCGGAAATATCATCCGCAAACCGTATCCTGTTTTTCTGAAAAATAAGAACCACCGTGCTGCTTCCCGGACGGAACAGGCTTTTCGGCATTCCTTTTTTCAGAAAAATTCCCGTACCGACCGGCGCAGGGTTTAAGTATTCTTTCTCACAGTAACACTGGACAATGTCACCAATCATCAGAGCGACGACTTCAATCATGGCGACAATTCCCACCTGAGACCCCCCTGCAATATCGGTATCCAGAATAGTGACAACCCGCTTGTTTTTAGAGAAGGGTGTGACTACCGATACAACAGCATCGGGATTGCAGGCATTGTAGGCGCCCGTAATAGGGTAAAAATCAATGACCTTGCCGGCGACGGGAGTGTGGTTGTAATGATATTTTTCCGGGGTCAGACGAAACACCGCAAAGTCACCATCATGAAACGTCTGAAGCCATGTCGCTTTATTCAGGCCAAGCATTTCTTCGTAATCGAAGAATTTTCCCTTAATAAAGATACTTGATGTTTCCGCAAAAGAACCAAGAAGCATGCGTGAATCTGCCGGAGCTACGATAGCCAGAGGATCGTTGGGCATGGGCCGGCACTCCCAGTAACGAATTTTTCTCTCGAATATTTTCTTCAGTGAATCCATTTTTTCCGGAGGATCAACGAATTCTTTGATATTGAGATTCATGATTTTTTGAAGGTTCAGATGATCTGTCATTTTCCGGGAAAAAATGCCGTTATAATTATGGTAAGCCAGAAAACGGGAAATCCTTGCGCTGGTTAATCTGCGGAACAGCCAGGGAGATTGTTCTCTGATATTGGAATAAAGAAACTTGATGGCCTGATGTCCATAAAGTTGCTCGTCATAAATCTTTCTGGAATTACGCTCAATGTACTGATGTTTCTGCATAACTTATATCACCATGGTTGGGATGTTGAAGGTTTGAATAATGATTGTCTTTGTGGTGAACAAACGCCAGAATCAGATAAATCATTTTTTCGAGAACTTCTTGTGTCACTTTGTCCAGCATAATTTCATTTTGCGTACTTTCCAAGAAGCTGTCCAAGTTTGAATTATTTAGGTGGTTGCGCATTATTTTTTTTATTTCATAAGCGTTGAAGTCCCTCGTTTTATCCAGACAGACAATATCATTTTTCAACAGATCGAATGATTCCTGAATGTGCTTTTTGCGAAGCTCTGTACGATAATATTTTTCGGCGGCGTGGTTGAAGGTATCATGGCTTAGTGACATTGGTTTCCATGCATTGAAGTGATCCAGTATTCCGCTGGTTATTTTCCCGCATGCTGAGAAAACAGTCGGCTCATTAATCCGTTGTTCCAGATCATTCATGGTCTCCTGCAAACCAAGCATTTCGATCAGATCCGCCGCATCGTGACGAATAATTTCAAGCAAAGCGCGCCTGTATTCGATGTTGTAGATTCTGATATAACCTCTGTAACGCCGACTGGAACGAATTTTTTGCGTTCTTTCGAGGATGTGCTTCAAAAAATGATTACCCGTATTGCGATGTACAAAAAAAGTCGGGATTCCGATGGCGCTGCCGAAAATAACCTGTCTTCTTTCACTTTCCACAAATGGTTCATCGGGAATGTTTTCATGTGAGACTTGTCCGGTGATTATGTATTTAAATGCCAGCAGATACAGTAAATTTTGCAAATTCACTGCGGGCGCCATATCTGTATTGAAACTATCGAACAGACTATAATGACGCCCTTCGAAACCGGAAAATCCCATGTTGTCGTATTCCCTTAATTTTTCAAAAAGGTAGAGTGACATATTGGTGTCAAAAATGCCCAGATCAGCCAGATCCTTTTTCAACTGCCGGCTATTATGAAGCATACCGTTGAGCGCCGGGCTTTCTTCGGTGCTGAGAATGGAAACAAGGTAATCGACCAAACGAAAATCGGGAACGAAATCTCCCTTTAACCGGAATAGCGAGCTAAGCAGGCGATCAATACGATTTGGCCCGAAGGGCGTCAATGGATACCCCAAGACTTTAAGGTTGGCCTTTTTTTTCCACCGTCTCCAGAGCATGCGAAGATGCGTGTAATCCAACTCATGCGGCAGAAAGCCCAGTGCCTTTTCCGGATGGAAATCAGTGAATCCCAGCCGGTAAGGCGCTGCTGTATATGTCCCGACAAAAAGGGGCAGGAAGTGTTCCACGATTTTTATAACTAAATCGCCCAGATATTTTTCATGATAACGAGTGTAACCGGAAGCAGGATCGTTCAGCAACGCGCCTAATTTCCGGCTGCCCATGCTGACGTGCGTGCCGTTATTGGCCAGGCTAATATTGGACAGATTCGGTAGAGATACCAGGTTGGTTGTTATGATTCCCGCTTCCCTGAGTTTCAAAACGGCATTAAACTGGCTGCGACTTAAAACGCGATGGCACAAGTGCATATATTCATGTTTTTTTTCACCTTCACTCCATCCGGAGAGGCATGGATTCATGAATAGTTCACGGTAAAATGAATCGGAAATACAATTGCTCAACAATTTCTGTTTAACAGGCGGATGAGGTGAAAAGAAAATTAAGGCCTCCTGACCATTCTCGTGCAGGGAGAATTTTTTGTTGGCATACATCAACAGAATCTGACACAGCAAATAACGAACAGCCATTTCCGTGCAAAGGCTTTTCCCGATATTATTTTCAGATTCGGAAGAAACAACATAAAATGATGATGTTTCGGGAGAAGTATTATCATTGAGAAACTTTTCCATAACATTTAAGCCGGTCCGGGCCATTGTCGCGTCGGAAAGATTGAGTGGTTCCAGCGCTTCGGCCATCGCCAGTTTTAAAAGATAACTTACCGGTACGCGGATATGCTCCTCTCCATTGTGCTGGTAAAGAAAACGGTTTATATCGGTCCGATTACCGCTCAATGGATTTTCTTTATCCGCCGCAAGATCATACAGAAATATCATCTTGGTGTGTTTTGCCATTTTGTTTACCGGAAACCTCACCCAGCTGTTTTCCCAAACAG
>JBATES010000090.1:0-16432 GCA_049664145.1 Smithella sp. | reverse complement strand
GAAAGGGATGTGCGACGCTACAGCGAGTGGATCAGAAAAATACTCGATGTAATGGATTTGAATAAACCTGTTCTTGTGGGGCATTCATTGGGATCGGCCATAGCGCTGCGATTTGCCATAAATCATTCTGAAAAAATTTCCGGTATCGTATGCGTGGGTGGCGGGATGCAAATGCCCGTTAATTCCCTCTTTCTGGATTTTTTAAAAACAAACCCGGCACAACTGCCGGCAGAAATCATAGAAATGATTTGCAAATTTTCGCTGGCTAAAGAAAATCGATCAAAACTTTCCGTTCCTTTACAAAAAAGTATTGCCCTGTCGAGAGTTGATGTTTTGTATGGCGATCTTTTGGCCTGTAACGATTTGGATTTGACTGAGGATGCCGGTAAAATAAGCGTGCCCGCATTAGTGGTCTGCGGTGCTGAAGATAAAATGGCGCCGCCGGATCTTTCCCGTCAGCTTGCCGCGACTATTGAAAAGTCGCAACTGGAAATTATTGATGGCGCCGGACATATGGTTATGATGGAAAAACCTGCGGAATTCAATCATATCCTGGATGAGTTTACAGCTTCAATTTCCCCGGCAGTATAAGTGCCGACTGCTGAATACTTTATAAGAGAGGTTTTTTATGTTTGTGTTAAGTAATTTGATTATCGCGCTGGCGCAGATCATCAAGATAATTTTAACAATTTATATGTGGATTATTATTTTCCGTGCCGTCATATCCTGGGTTAATCCCGATCCTTACAATCAAATTGTTATATTCCTGTATCGCGTTACCGAACCTGTTCTCGGACCCGTTCGCAGGATGATTCCACGGCATAGCCTGCCTGTCGATTTTTCCCCTATCATTGTCTTACTGGTCATTATGTTTCTGCAATATTTCCTTGTCGAAACCATTATTGAACTGGCGCACAGGCTGTAGCAATAACAGGAAAGGCACTTCCATTGGCGGAAAAGATTATTTTGCGAGAATCGAAAAAAGGCCTGACCTTTGACATTCAGGTTAATCCCAACGCTTCCCGCGCGGAAATATCCGGTGTTCAGGAAGGCGCTTTGAAATTAAAAGTAACCGCGCCGCCGGTAGAGGGCGCCGCCAATGAGGCCTGCATTAAATTGCTGGCCGGCGAACTGAAGCTGAAGAAGAGCCAGTTGGAAATATTTTCCGGATCCAAATCGCGCAAAAAAACAGTCATGGTTAAAAACGTCAGCAAGTCGGAACTGGAATTAAAGATAAATAATTTTCTCAAGGCAAAGAACATTCAGGATTCATAAAATTTTCGCAGCGTTGCGATATTAACCCATAAGTCATGGAACAGAAAAGACACTCGGAAAATAAAAAAGTTGTCAAAGCTGCCGGGATTGTCGGCGCGGCCACAATGGTCAGCCGCGTTTTCGGTCTTTTGCGTGACATGGTCATTGCCGCCTTCTTTGGCGCAAGTTGGATGACCGACGCTTTCTGGGTCGCCTTCCGTATTCCCAATATGCTCCGCAGGCTCTTGGGAGAAGGTTCTCTGACCATCTCCTTTGTGCCGGTTTTTACCGAGTATCTGGAAAAAAAATCAAAAGACGAAGCTATTGAGCTCGCTCAGAACGCCTTTACCATTCTTTCTGTTATCCTGGCTTTTGTTTCTGTGGTTGGAATTTTAATTTCTCCGATCATCGTCGGGCTGATTGCGCCGGGATTTATTTCCGATCCGCAAAAATTCGCGTTGACCGTTTTTCTAAATCGCCTGATGTTTCCTTACATTTTTCTTATTGCTCTGGTGGCTTTGTGCATGGGCATCCTGAATTCCTTCCGGCATTTTACCGCGCCCGCCCTTTCGCCGGTACTGCTCAACATCGCCATGATTGCCTCGGCATTTCTGTTGCGGCCTTTTTTTGCTGAACCGATTACCTCCCTGGCCGTCGGTGTTCTGATCGGCGGAGTATTACAATTAGCGATGCAATGGCCTTTTCTGCTGAAATTCGGTTTTGTCCCGAAATTAAAATTTAATCTTAAGCATCCCGGCATCAAGCAAATCGGATTGCTGATGTTGCCGGCCATTCTGGGCGCTGGCGTGAGCACGATTAATGTTTTTGTCGGAACCATTCTGGCTTCTTTACTGCCGGGCGGTTCCGTGACCTATCTTTTTTATGCCGACCGGATCATGGAACTGCCTCTGGGTATTTTTGCCATTGCCATCGGGACGGCGGCTTTGCCCAGCTTTTCCAGACACGTTGTCACCGGACGGATGGATGAATTGAAATCGGGCATTGTTTTTTCTTTACGGTTGATGCTTTTTTTAACGATTCCGGCGTCGGTCGCCTTAATGGCGCTGAACCTGCCGATAATTTCCGTTTTGTTTCAACGCGGCGCTTTTGACGTTCAGGCCGCTGTTTATACCGGTCAGGCTTTGTTCTGTTACGCTCTGGGGCTGTGCGCTTTTTCGCTGCTGCGGGTCTTCGTCTCTTCCTTTTACTCTTTGCAGGATTCCAAATGGCCGCTCAAAGCGGCGATCATTACATTAATCGTCAATCTGCTGGCCAGTCTGATTCTCATGTATCCGCTGAAGCATAATGGCATTGCTCTGGCCAGTTCGATTTCCGCCATCGTGAATGTCTTGGTGCTGGCCTATGTTTTGAAAACAAAAATCGGAACATATCTCGACCGGGCATTTTATTCGTCGGTTTTCAAAATTGTTATATCCGCGGTGCTGATGCTTGGCGCAATCGGATTGATTGAATATATCATGCCCTGGAAAACGGATGCCGCTCTTAAAATCAGACTGATTTTCCTTTCCGTCACGATTTGTTGCGGCGCCGGCGTCTTTTTAGCCAGCGCCTATCTTCTGAAGAGTCCGGAAATGCACGCCGTCATCAATATTTTGAAAAAGAGAGTGAGCCGTTCATAATATCAGGCGCACCAGACAAAATCATTGACTTCGACATTTCAAAATGATAGAAACTTGCCTTCTGCAAGTCAGGACACATGAAAGGTTGTAAGGTTGTTTTATGTTAGATATTAAATATTTAAGACAAAGCATCGATGTGGTTCGCCAGAAGATGAATGAGCGCGGTCAAAATATAGATTTTGACCGTTTTCTGAATCTGGACGCCAAAAGACGCGACATCCTGCAGGCGGTGGAAACTCTGCGCAACGAACGCAACAGCGTTTCCAAGCAGGTTGGCGAACTCAAGAAGAAGAAAGAAGATGCTTCCGCGCTGATTGAGAAAATGGGCGAAGTATCGGCGAAAATAAAAGAATATGATGAAAGTCTGCGGATTACCGAAGAGGAGCTCAACGCTTTTGTCATGATTGTGCCGAATGTGCAGCATGAATCCGTGCCGCAGGGCAGCGGTTCGGAAGATAATACGGTTGTGCGCACCTGGGGTAAGAAGCCGGATTTCAGCTTTGAGCCCAAACAGCATTTTGATCTGGGCGAAAGTTTGAATATTCTGGATTTTGCGCGCGGCGCAAAAATCGCCGGGGCACGTTTCACCGTTTATCGTGGAGCGGGCGCTCAGTTGGAAAGAGCGATTTTCAATTTCATGCTGGATTTGCATACGGAAAAGCACGGATACACGGAAGTGCTGACGCCCTTTATGGTCAATGCCGAAAGCATGACCGGCACCGGCCAGTTGCCGAAATTCAAGGAAGATCTTTTTAAGATTGAAGGCATGGAATATTACCTGATTCCGACAGCGGAAGTCCCGGTGACCAACATTTACCGAGACGAAATCCTGGAAGAAGAAAAGCTGCCGGTTTATTTTGTTGCTTATTCTCCCTGTTTCCGGGCGGAAGCCGGTTCATATGGTAAGGATACGCGTGGCCTGATTCGTCAGCATCAGTTTAATAAAGTAGAGATGGTAAAATTTTCCAAACCGGAAACGTCGTATGATGAACTGGAAAAACTGACGGCCAACGCGGAAGAAGTTCTCAAGCGTCTGGGCATTCATTTCCGCACGGTTTGTTTGTGCACCGCCGATTTGGGATTTTCTTCGGCCAAGACCTACGATATCGAGGCATGGCTTCCCGGACAAAATGCTTACCGGGAAATTTCTTCATGCAGTAATTTTGAAGATTTTCAGGCACGCCGGGCTTCCATCAGATTCCGCAGAAAGGAAAGCGGCAAGGTTGAATTTGTTCATACGCTGAATGGTTCCGGTCTGGCGGTCGGCAGAACCGTTGTGGCGGTACTGGAAAATTATCAGCAGGCCGACGGAAGTGTTATCATTCCCGACGCGCTGCGTCCTTATATGAGAGGATTGGAAAGAATCAATCCGTAAGGAGTGTTAAAAAAATAAATGGAGGGATGGCCGAGTGGTCGATGGCGGCGGTCTTGAAAACCGTTGGGTGAAAGCCTCGCGGGTTCGAATCCTGCTCCCTCCGCCAGAAAATAAACAAACGGTAACTTTTTGCCGTCATGTTCTTAAATAGATCGATAACAAAGCGGAGAGATGGCTGAGTGGTCGAAAGCGATCGCCTGCTAAGCGATTGTACGCCCTTTAAAGGTGTACCGCGGGTTCAAATCCCGCTCTCTCCGCCAGTTTATTCATTAAAACTGCTTTAGACGTGTGTGATGAAAAGCGGTTTTCGGTTTTTACCGGCGCCCATGGCTCAGCTGGATAGAGCGCCAGACTACGAATCTGGATGTCGCAAGTTCGAATCTTGCTGGGCGCACCATAAAATCAAGGGGTTACGGAATTACATCTGTAACCTCTTTTTTTCTCATATTTCTTTAAATTTTCATCTTGTAAATCATTATTATTCTGATATTTTCAATAAAGGAGGTGTTTAATGAAGAAGTTTAATATAATTGAACCAGATAAATGTGATAATTGTCATAATAAGATTTTAAATGAGTTTTTTGATACTGAATACAATGGTGTTCAAGAACCTATTAAGGTGTGTCCTGATTGTTTCAAAAAAGGGAAATGTAATAATACTATACATTATAAAAATATTGATGGATTCTGGTATAAGATGAATAATGTGAAGAAAAAATAGAATCATTAACAGCTATTTTTATGATCATGAAAATATGATAAGAAATGAAGGGGAAAAATTCATCAAAACTTTCATGGAAGAATAACTATAAAGCGGTCATTTTTTTATTGCGGGTGAAGCATCATGAGTAGTCGTAATCTATATAATAATATGTCTAAAATACACAGCAGGACGGGCATTTTTTTAATTTTTTCATGTTTTGGCGTTTTCTTTTTTGAGGTATATTTATGGGTGAAAACGTTGAACTGGACATCTCATCGTATCATCACATTCGTTCCGGGTATTGAAAAATGGTTGTCCTATCAAGGAGACTGGCACGGCTTGAAGAAAATTTTACTGTGGTCTCTGCAATCCCCTCTTGCGCTGTTTCTGTTGGTTGCGGGGATTCTAATTTTCTTTATTTCTACGAAAATTGATGAACACAATTTATAAAGAACTTTTTAGAATCTATGCGCGTTTTGATCGAGAATTGCGTTCGTTTCGCTCAGTAGCCGGGTGATTTCACCCTGGTCCCGCAGATAGAATTTTGCCTTGCTTGACTTTTTTCTTCCGACGCGAACCGTAAAAAAGTTATTATCTTGGATGCGAAAGACATCTTCATCTGTTTCATCATCGCCGGCGAAAAAGCCCTTGGTGTGTCCGGCATGTTGCATCAGCAGTTTGAGTGCCATCCCTTTATCCGGCGCATTCCGGGGAATGAGATTTTCTATGTATTTGCCTCCAATAAGCCTGGGTTGAGGCGACAAACGATCGATTGCTCGAAGAATGAGCGTGTGAGAAGCGTTGATTTTATTTGCGTGACGGTAGTGAATAGAGAAAGTCGTCCCTTTGTTTTCCAGAAAAATGCCGTTGCGAATTTCATTTGGAAGTAGAATTTCCAGTTGGGATTGCCACTTTTCTATGGTACGAACAAATTCTTTTTCCCTCTCTTCCCATCCCGGTAATCCTTCGGCACCGTGGTTCCCGATAAGATAAGCGGGCGTTACACCCAGATGAAGGCCGGCAGCCGATCTGGAACGACCGGTGATCACGGCGACGGTTGCTCGCTGATTCAACAGGGAGAATTCTTTTCTTATACTTGCAGGGATACTCATCTCACACGGTTCGGGTACTATGGGTGCGAGCGTGCCGTCCAGATCGAAGGCAAGCAAGGTATTTTGGTCAATAAAATTTCTCATTTCAGAGAGAGCTGTATTTTCAAAGAGGTAGATCATGCTCATATTTCAGTTCCGATCCTCGCAGCCAGTTTTTCTCTTTGACGTATTTTGGACGCGTCAATCAGCATCCGTCCCGCCCATCTGTATACATTAAAATCTCGCACCATGGATCTCATGCTGCGCATCCGCTCTTGCTGCTCAAATTCAGGCATGGTTAGCGCCTGGTACAACGCATTGGCTGTTTGTTCAATATGATAAGGGTTGACGATCAGGGCCTCGTATAATTCGTGGGCCGCGCCGGTAAACTGGCTCAGCAGCAATACTCCTTTTTCATCGTCACGGGCGGCCACATATTCCTTGGCTACCAAATTCATGCCGTCATGCAGACTCGTCACCATGCAAACATCGGCAGCACGGTAGTAGCGATTCACATCTTCCGGTTCATGATGCTCGATCATCAAATAAACAGGCTGATAAGAGCCGTTCGCAAATCGCTGGTTAATGTGCAGGGCCAGCGCTCGAACACGAGCTTCGAACGTGTGATATTCTTCAAGCACGGAGCGCGACGGCGCGGCAATCTGAACAAAAGAAAATCGTCCGATCATTTCCGGATAATTTTCCAGAAGGCTTTCTACTGCTCGCAGTCTTTCCAGAATTCCTTTCGTATAGTCCAGGCGATCAACGCCGAGGCCTATCAGGCTATCGTTGTCAATTTTTAATAATTTTCGGATTTCCGAGCGACATTCGGATACGGAAGGTTGGCTGTCTTGCCATGGAGGCGGCCACTGAATGGAAATAGGATAAGCTTCCACGAGTGTCAGATTGCCTCTGTGCGAGATTGTTGAAGATGCATGTTCAATTCTTGTTTCCAGATATCTGTCCACAGTTTCCAGAAAGTTTTTACAATGAAAAGGTGTATGAAATCCCAAAATTGTACTGCCCAGCATTCCCTGAAGCAATTCTTCCCGCCAGGGACAAATTCCGAAAGATTCCGGATTGGGCCATGGTATGTGCCAGAACGTGATGATCGTTGATTTGGGAAGCATCTTACGCAGCATACCGGGCAGCAACGCGAAGTGGTAATCCTGTACTAAAACGACAGGATCTTCTCTGTGTGCTTCCTGGACGACAGCCTCTGCAAAGCGTTGATTGATCGACACGTAGTGCTTCCAGTCACTTGTTCGGAAAATTGGACGAACATGAGCGATATGGCAAAGGGGCCATAATCCTTCATTGGCAAAACCATAATAGTATCCCTTCTCCTCTTCCCGGGAAAGCCAGATGCGCCGGAGAGTGTATTTAGGATTCTCCGGCGGAATGTGAACGTGGTCTTTATTATCTACGACATCACGATCCGCTGTGCCACCGCCATGCGCGATCCATGTTCCTGAACAAGCCTTCATAACAGGTTCAACTGCCGTAACCAGACCGCTGGCCGGACGCTGAATTTCAATACCTTCCACCCCTTTCATGTGAATGTAGGGTTCGCGGTTGGAAACAACGAGAATCTGCTCTCCCGTTAACTGTTTATATAGAAGTTCCCTTAATTTATCCGGATTCCAGGAAATCGTCACATCGTCCGCCATGCGCCTTTCCGCATCAATTGTCCGCAGGAGAGAACGCAAATCACCCACCAAAGGCTGCAGTTCAGAATTGGCCACTGTGGAAAAGGGATGTGTTGGACTTTCTCCGCGTAACAGAGCGCGGACGCCCTTCATCCATCCGCGCCAGCTGAGATGGGCAACTAAAACCGTGATCAGAGAGATGACCAAAAACAGAACAACAAACAATCCCATGATATACTTACGGGTGTCTGCACTGCGTCTTTCTATAAAACTCATGTCGTGAATGAGAAACAGATAGCCAGACGGTATTCCGAAGATCATGACCGGCTTCAAGGCGACATGGACCATTCCGCTGGGCAGTTTAAGAACAGAAGGTTTCTCAGGTGCCGGTGAATTCGGAGAAGGACAGACAAGGTCGTCGGGAAATTTTGGTGTTTTGTAAAGCAATTTGCCCTGACCATCACAGAAGCCCATGGCAAAAAGCCTTTCATCCTGAACAGCACGCCTCATTAAAGAATTAATGCGTGCTGTATTGCCTTGCTCCCAGAACTCACTGAGCGGTTCATGAATGGTGTTGACAACAAGCTGTGAACGTATGTCCAGGTCGCGGGTAAACCAATGCAGCGTCAGTTTATCTACCAGAGGCAGCAATGCATAAGCCAGGATTGTCATCGCGATAACCAGTGGAATGATAAAACGCAACGTCAACCGCAAAGACCGAAAAGACTTGATTTGTTTTGCTGCTTGAGGGCTCATGATTTTCTCTCCTTTTAAAATGCGCTGTCCCAGCGTTTGCTCAGCCGAATGGCGGAATTGATCAGACCGACCATACTGTACGTCTGAACAAAGTTTCCCCACGGTTCGCCTGTACGGGGATCAATATGTTCGGCAAGAAGTCCATGATGGTTGCGTTTGGAAAGAAGATGGGCAAACAGATCGCGGGCTTCATCAATGCGGCTCAGGGCGGCTAAAGCATAGATGTACCAGCACGTACAGACAACAAAGGCGTTTTCCGGAATGCCGAAATCATCTGTCTCTACATAACGGTAAATATAGTTGCCATACTTGAGCTCCCGTTCAATGGCAGCGACGGTTTTGACAAATCGAGGATCGTCCGCCGGCAGAAATCCAATATCGTGGAGAAGAAGAAGGGTGGCATCGAGAGCGTCTCCTTCAAAGAAACCGGCAAAGGCTTGTTTTTTTTCATTCCAGGCTCTCGCACAGATCGTTGCATGGATTTGATCAGCTTTCTTCCTCCAGTAAACAGCTTTTTCCGTTAATCCGAGATGGACAGCGATCTTACCCAGACGGTCACATGCCGCCCAGCACATAATACTGGAAAAGGTATTGATGCGCAGAATGTTTCTCGTTTCCCAGGGACCGGAATCCGGTTGATTGTGGAAGGTAAAAGCCATTTCCCCCAGAGCTTCCAGACGGGTGAAGAGATTATGGACTCCTCTGTGAGCAAGGCGACGATCAAAGAATACATGAGCGACCGCCAAAATTGCCGAGCCATAAACGTCATGTTGAACCTGTTCGCAAGCCTGATTACCGATTCTGACCGGTCCCATTCCTCGATATCCGGGCAGGTTGTGCAATTCTATTTCATTAAGATGTGCTTTACCGTCTATCCCGTAGACCGGTTGGATAAGACCATGAGGCGCCCCTGCAACCACATTGATCAGATAGCCTAGATATCTCTCCATGGTGTTTGTTGTACTGAGGCGATTTAAGGCATTGACGACAAAGTAGGAATCACGAAGCCAGCAGTAACGGTAATCCCAGTTGCGTCCCGAATTTGGGGCTTCCGGAATTGAGGTGGTAACTGCTGCAATAATGGCACCCGTATCCTCAAAAGTGTTTAGTTTCAGCGTGATGGCTGCACGAATAACTTCGTCCTGCCACTCATAAGGAATGGACAAATCCCTGACCCAGTCTTGCCAGTTGGCAATTGTTTCTTCCAGAAAACGCCGGGAAAGTTCACCAATGGCATCCGGAATTGTTTCATCCGGACCCAGAATAAGCGTTGCCGCATCTTCGAGGAAAAAAGGTGTTTCTCCCAGCACCGCGGTCACGGATACATCCGTCGTCAATCGCAAAACCCAGGCCGGTGCAACATAACGGATGTGATGACTTCCGTGAGTGACGCTGCAATGATGACTGCCATATTCATACATGGGACGAACGCGCAAACAAATGCGGGGGGTACCACCAATCCGTTTAATCTTTCTAATGACCATCATGGGCATGAACATACGGCCGTATTGATGGAACCTTGGTGCAAAATCAGTGACTTCAATGATGGCGCCGTGTTTGTCTGTCATGCGGGTAACGATGACGGCCGTATTGGGTTTGTAGAATTGTTCGGTTGAGACATTGTCCAATAGTTCGACCGTGCAGTAACCGAAACCTTCTCCATCGGGGTGTTCATTCAGCAGTGAGCAGAAAACGGGATCACCGTCGAACCGGGGTAAACAGCACCAAACAATTTCTCCTTGTTCGTTGATCAATGCGCCGATCTGGCAATTACCAATCAATCCCAGTTCAAGAGAATTTTTCATAGAGCCCCCCCGTTCTTAATTTATCACATATATTGAAGCGTTCATGAATGAATGATGGCTTTCTCCATTATCTTTCCTTATCGAGATAAAAACTGACTGACAAACAACCGAATGAGTGGCATTAAACATGAAAGGCGCGCATCTTATGCAATGATTTAAATCGTTACATTGCCGGATGAAATAGATATTCGTTTAATGTTACATTTTATCTTTTAATTGTTTGTACCACAAGTGTAATTATCCGAGCGTAATTATCCGAGGAAAATCTTATAAAAAAACGGGAAAAAAAAGAAAGACCGGAGAAGGGTAGCGACGGCCGGTTTCAACCAGTCCCTCAACCCTGCGTCGCTAATCTTTGTATTATTACAATACTTTTTTAATTTCAGTAATGTAATCAGAAACGATTTTGATTAAATTCTTAATATTTTTATTTTCGTCGATCAGGCGCACGACCGCGCTGCCGATAACGACGCCGTCAGCGAACCTTCCAATATCTCTGGCCTGTTGAGGCTTTGATATTCCGAAACCGACGGCTATCGGCAAGTTTGTTATTTTACGGATTTTGCTCACTGCTGTTTTGATATTGCCGATTTTTGGCGTTGCGGTGCCGGTGATGCCGGTGATGGAAATGTAATAAAGAAATTCCGATGCCTTTGCAGCGATTTTGCATAATCTTTTTTCGCCCGTTGTCGGAGCAATGAGCGAAATGAAGTCTATGCCCATTGCGTCTGTGTAATCTCTAAGCTCATTTGCTTCCTCATAAGGCAAATCAACCACCAGTACTCCATCCACTCCCGCATGGCGGGCGGCATGAGCAAACTTTTTTACCCCATAAACAAAAATGGGATTGAAATAGCCGAAAAGCACAATGGGGATTTCAGAAACTTTGCGAACGTCGGCGACCAGATCCAGAACGCCCTGCAAAGTAGTTCCGGTTTTCAGGGCGCGCTGAGAAGCGGCCTGGATAACCGGCCCGTCGGCCGTTGGATCGGAAAAAGGAACACCAATTTCCAGAATATCCACTCCGGCTTTTTCCAGAGCAAAGATTAATTTCCTGGTGACGTTCAGGGATGGATCGCCTGCCGTTAAATAAACAATCAGCGCCTTTTCATTTTTTGCACGTAACGCTTTAAATTTTTCTTCAATGCGTTTCATCAGCCTATAACTCCTTTTTCGATAATCGTCTGGGTGTCTTTGTCGCCGCGTCCCGATAAACAAACAACGATGATTTTATTTTTAGCCATTTTCGGCGCCATCTTCATTGTGTGGGCGATCGCGTGCGCGCTTTCCAATGCCGGGATAATTCCTTCCCGAAGGGATAAAAAGGAAAATGCCTTGATAGCTTCTTTATCTGTCACAGTGACATACTTTACTCTTTTTATTGCGTGAAAGTAAGCATGTTCCGGTCCCACACCGGGATAATCCAGTCCCGCTGCAATGGAATAGGCGTCGCGAACCTGCCCGTTCTCGTCCTGCAGAAGATAGGTTTTATTTCCATGCAACACGCCGACTTTGCCACCATTGATGCTGGCCGAGTGTTCATATGTGTGTAGACCCAACCCTGCCGCTTCCACGCCATACATGGGAATGTTCTTTTTATTGCGGAAGGCATAGAAGGTCCCCATGGCGTTGCTGCCGCCGCCAACGCAGGCGATCAGTGCATCGGGATTCCGGCCTTCCATTTTCATGATCTGTTTTTTTGTTTCACGGCCGATGACCGATTGAAAATCACGCACCATACGCGGATAGGGGTGCGGCCCCGCGGTGGTGCCGATGACGTAAAACGTATCGCGCACGCTCGACACCCAATAGCGCATGGCTTCGTTCATCGCGTCTTTGAGAGTGGCGGTGCCGCTTTTTACGGGAACCACTTCCGCGCCCAGAATTTTCATGCGGAAAACGTTGGGCGCCTGGCGGCGAATGTCTTCTTCACCCATAAATATTTTGCACTCCATGCCGAAAAGTGCGGCAACCGTGGCTGTGGCCACACCGTGCTGTCCCGCGCCGGTTTCGGCGATGATTTTTTTCTTGCCCATCCGCCGCGCCAGCAATGCCTGTCCCAGAGTGTTGTTTATTTTGTGAGAGCCGGTGTGATTCAAATCCTCTCGCTTCAAATAAATTTTTGCGCCGCGCAAAGCTTCAGACATCCGATTAGCATAATAAAGAGGCGTAGGGCGTCCGGAGTATTCACGCTGATACCATTCAAATTCCTGCTGAAAACTTTTATCTTTTTGCGCAGTTTGGTAAGCTTCCTCCAGCTCAATTAAAGCGGGCATCAGAGTTTCGGCGGCGTAGCGACCGCCAAAAATGCCGAAATGTCCGTTTTTGTCAGGCATTGATTTTTTCATATTTCCCTCTTCGTAAAAATTATTGGTGAATCTTTTGTTGCGGTATCCGCTTCCTTGATCATATTAAATATTTTCTTGAGTTTTGCGTGATCTTTTTTACCGGGAGACATTTCTACTCCACTGTTGATATCCAGCGCCGCCGGCGCTACCCTTTGCAGGGCTTCCACAATGTTTCCCTCGTTCAGTCCTCCGGAAAGAATAAGCAGTTTTTTATCTTTAATGCGACAGGCCATTTCCCAGTTGGATTGCTTGCCGGTTCCGCCATAAAGTCCCGCGTGTCGACTGTCCAGCAGTATGGCTGTCACATCATATTGGAAAGCTTGGTTTAAATCATCTTCGTTTTTTAATTCGACAGCTTTGATAATCCTTGATGCCGGAAATTCCCGACAAAATTCCGCTGATTCATCTCCGTGCAATTGAAGCATATCGAGTTTGCAGAACTCCAGCATTCTTTTTATATCAACTGATGCTTCATTCACAAACACACCAACACGGACGATCTGCTCCGGTAAAGAGCTGATTATTTTTTTCGCCTCATCCGGTTTTATGTAACGTGATGAAGGTGGATAGAAGATAAAACCCAGGGCTGCCGCGCCGCATTGAATTGCGCAAAGGGCGTCTTCTTGATTGGTTATGCCGCAGATTTTCACTTCGGTCATTTTAGGTCTCTCCTTTGAATGCGCGGAGTTTTTTTTCGATGTCCGGTGCGACAACAAGATGTTCACCGATTAAGAAAGAATGAATACCAGCTTCCATTAGCAATTCGATATCCTCTCTTTCTCTAATGCCGCTTTCCGCGACGACGATTTTATTTTCCGGAATTCGCGCTTTGAGTCTGCGGCTGGTGTCAATATCGGTGACAAAGGTATTCAGGTTGCGGTTGTTGATGCCGATAATCTCTGCCCCGGCAGACAGCGCGAATTCCAGTTCTTCTTCCGTATGAACTTCCACTAAAGGATTCAAACCGATCTGATTGGAGAGCGCAATAAATTCCGCAAGCTTTTTTCCCAGAACGCGCACGATCAGTAAAATAGCATCCGCGCCGATTGCCCGTGTTTCATAAATCTGAATCGGATCAATAATAAAATCTTTGCGCAGCAGCGGCAACTTTACAGACTGCCTGATTTGCCTCAGATAATCTTTGTGTCCTGAAAAATATTTTTCGTCGGTCAGTACCGAAATAGCCGCCGCACCACTATTTTCATAAATTTGCGCGATTGCCACCGGATCGAAATCAGCGACCAGTCTGCCCCGTGATGGTGAAGCGCACTTTACTTCAGCGATGATGTTGCAGTCGCTGCTTTGAAGTGCCTTCTTAAAATCACGGCACGGTTTAAGCCCGGCAATTGATTTTTGCGATTGCACTTCTGAAGTTTCTTTTTTCAGCCGCTCCACGTCTTCTTTTTTTGTTTCAATTATCTTGTCGAGAATTCCCACGTCGCTTTGCTCCTGAAGTTTGAAACTCATTATCCCGCTGCGCTTCGCACCGGGGATAGTTCCACTTGCGCTTCGAACTTCGTCCCGGTTTATCGGGACTCGTTCTTAGCGAGTGTCACTAGCTGTTGCTCATTTCAATCAGCGATTGCAGTTTCTTGATGGCCGTGCCGCTGTCGATGCAATCGGTCGCAACCGCCAATCCTTCTTTTATATCCTGCGCTTTTTCTCCGGCGACAATTGCCAGCGCCGCATTGAGTAAAACAACATTGCGGCAAGCGCCATCTTTTCCGGTCAGCACGTCTCTGGTTATCTGAGCGTTTACAGAGGGATATCCTCCGCGAATCGACTCCAGTGTATCTGTCCGGCCGAAACAATCAACAGGATTAATGTTGTATGTCCGGACAATGCCATCTTTCAGCTCGGCGACGCGTGTTTCGCCGGTGATCGTGGCTTCATCAAGACCGTCAAGCCCGTGCACGATGAAAGCCCGTTTTGTCCCCATGTTTTTTAAGACTTCGGCAAACATCTCTGTCAGTTTTGGATCGTAAACACCAAGGAGCTGGGCGGTTGCACCCGCCGGATTGGTGAGTGGGCCCAGCATATTGAAAATCGTGCGGATGCCGATTTCGCGGCGCGGGCCGATGGCGTATTTCATCGCACCATGAAGTTTGGGCGCGAAAAGAAAACCGATGCCGATTTGCTGAACGCATTCCTCGACAATTTCCTGCTCGGCACTGATATTCACGCCGAGCGCTTCCAGAACATCGGCGCTGCCGCAGGCGCTGGAAACAGCCCGATTGCCGTGTTTGGCCACGGTGATTCCGGCTGCAGCCACGACAAAGGCTGCGGTCGTGGAGATATTAAAGGTGTTAAGTTTATCTCCGCCTGTCCCGCAGGTATCCACAATAGTGGTTGCACAGGCATTGACCCGCGTTGCTTTCTGACGCATGATTCGCGCTGCGCCGGTAACTTCTTCTACCGTTTCACCCTTCATCCGCAGGGCGGTAATCAAAGCGGCGATCTGAGCCTGCGTGGCGGTGCCGCTCATAATTTCTTCCATCGCCTCCATCATCTCGGCTTCACGAAGATCGGTTCTGGTAACCGCCTTATCAATGGCTTCCTTAATCATGATTTATGCTCCTTTCGACATGTGTATTTTAAAAAATTTCTGATAATGCGTTTGCCCTGTGGCGTTAAAACGGATTCCGGATGGAACTGGATGCCTTCCACCGGATATTCTTTGTGCCGTAATCCCATGATTTCGCCCTCGTCTGTTTCGGCGCTGATTTCCAGAAAGGAAGGCATCGTTTCCCGTTCGACGATCAGCGAATGATAACGTCCGGCGGGAAAGGGATTGGGCAAACCGGCAAAGATTGTTTTGCCGTCATGTTTGACGGGAGAAACTTTTCCGTGCATGATCCGTTCCGCGCGAATAACCTTAGCTCCAAAGGCATAACCAATGGATTGATGCCCCAGACAGATTCCCATCATCGGCACATCTTTATAAAATTCACGAACCACATCGACCGTGATACCGGCCTCGGCAGGCGTGCAGGGCCCCGGTGAAAGAAAGATGGCTGACGGATTCAAGGCTTTTATTTCCTGAATATTTATTTTGTCATTGCGATATACCTTTACCTCTTCTCCCATTTGTCCAAGATACTGGACGATGTTGAAAGTAAAGGAATCGTAATTATCAATCATTAAAATCATGATTTTTTCTCCTGATTGCCATTCTTTATTTCGAAACCACTGGCTGCCAATCGCACGGCCTGCAACATGCCGCGGGATTTGTTGATCGATTCCTGATGTTCCGATTCAGGAATCGAATCGTACACAATACCTGCTCCCGCCTGAACATAAACTTTACCGTTTTTCAAAACCATTGTCCGGATGGTGATGCACAAATCCATATTGCCGCTGAAACTGAAATAACCAACCGCGCCGCCGTAAGGCCCTCGTTTGACTTTTTCCAGCTCATTGATAATTTCCATAGCCCGAACTTTAGGCGCGCCGGTTAAAGTGCCCGCCGGAAAAGTCGCCGCCAGAACATCAAAAGAATCCTTTCCTTTGGCCAGATGGGCACGTACATTGGAAACCAGATGCATGACGTGGGAATATTTTTCCACGGTCATGTATTGATTGACCTGCACGCTGCCGGTTTGAGCCACGCGCCCCAGATCGTTGCGTCCGAGATCGACCAGCATTACATGCTCCGCCCGTTCTTTTTCATCGGAGAGCAATTCATCGGAAAGCGCGCGGTCTTCCTGTTCGGTTTTGCCTCTTGGTCTTGTTCCGGCAATCGGACGCAATTCCATCGTATCTTCCTCTTTGCGCACCATAACTTCCGGAGAGGAACCGATAAGTGTCAAAT
>JBATES010000089.1:0-1862 GCA_049664145.1 Smithella sp. | reverse complement strand
GCTTAAAGGGGAACTCCTCTCTAAAAAATTACGGCTTGACGACATGCCGAGAAAAAAGTATTGTTATCATTGGTGATTTATGTGGGTAGTCAAATTTTTCCGGTTCAACAAGGTCATCTATTGATTGTCGGCCCTGGCATTTGTCTCTCCTTATATGTGGACTTTGCCAACAATAGAGGATACTGATCATTCTTTCTATACAAAGATAATGATAACAAGCAGTCGTAATTCATACCAATCATCAACCGATTTTGCCTACAAGAGTATTCTGAAGTGGATTTTATCCGGCAAAGTCATAGGGGGACAACATTTGAAATATGCCGATCTGGAAAAGCAGCTTGGCATTAGCAAGACTCCTATTATTAGCGCACTTAACCAGCTCGAAGATAAAGGAATTATAAATTATATCAAACATCGAGGTTATTTTGTAGCCGAAATTGATTTTAAAAAACAGGGAGAAATTTTAGTTACAGAAGACTATCCTGACGTTGGAAACCTCAAAACACCGGCAATGAACGATATTTTCTCACCGATATCGCTTCAAAGCGTTGTTTATGAAAAGATTAAAGACATGATTCGCACATTGAAAGTGGTGCCGGGACAAAAGCTGGTTTACAGCGATCTTGAAAAGAAATTTGGTATCAGCAAAACGCCCATCATTAATGCCCTTTCAAAACTGGAACGTGATGGATACGTTCATATTAAAAAAAATGTGGGCTGCTATGTAAAGGACATCCAACCGGAGGTGATTGCCGAAGTAATGGAAGCTCGTAGCTGTCTTGAAATTTCGAATGTTGATTTTGTGATGAGAGAGTTGACGAATGCTGATTTGACCCAACTGGAAGCACTTCAGGCACGCTATCGCTCCCATAATACGACTAGATTCGATAATGCCAAAATGACTGCCAATGCCGACTTTCACATCCATCTGGCCCAAATGGGTCGGAATCGGTTTATGGTCAAGTCCATTGAGAATATTTACGAGTGGATTGGATTATGGATCCGTCTGGATTTGCTGCCGGCAGAAAGGATCATAGCTTCAGAGAACGAGCATGATGAGATGATTGAAGCACTTCACCGGCGGGATGCCGACCTGCTGAAGTTAATCCTGCAAAAACATCTAACAGCGGCTATCCAATATTATTTGCCAAGACATCTTAATTAAGTCGTATTCCATGCTTATCCCCAACCCAAAATGGGTCGGGCATCACCAGGACAAAAGAGTAGACTTAGTGCCCCTATGCCGGTGATGCCCCGATGTTCCATGGCTATTTGATTCCTATAGCTACCACGATTTCGTCAAGGTCAGGACAAACTGGGATCCCTGAACAGTGTTTTCCGCCCCGAACTCCCGCATTGCTCTTAGATTGACCTGGAACAGCGTCGGTGGCAGCCAGAACATATTTATCTCTGCTCCCAAGGCATAAGCTGTCTTACGTTCATCGGCAAACGAATTGGGACCATCGTCACTGTCATCTTCAAGCTGCCAATAGGCGCATCCTGCGAGCCCCGGGCGGATAGAAAATTTGTTGTTGAGCACTATTTCCTTGCCCAGGCCGTACTCAACGACAAATTCTGATCCTGGGGTCACATTTGTCTCATCCTGCTCAGTGTTTACGAGAGTGCGCGTCAGGGCGCTGAAAGACCACGCGCGCTTCTCGTCGAAATAGACGGTGCCCCCCAGCGTCATCATCCCCGACCAGTAGCCGAGACCGGGAGATGCCAGCTTTTTAGACTCGTATTCACCTGTTGGGGCAATGGCCGCCAGGGCAAAAACAGCATCCCAGCGCGGCTTATGCCAGGCCAAGCCAAAAAATTCAAAAACCGTATCGCCCAGGGCGAGGGACTGGCTGTCCGTATAG
>JBATES010000088.1:0-9315 GCA_049664145.1 Smithella sp. | reverse complement strand
AAGGAAAAGAGAAATCCCTTTCATCCGCAAATTATCTTCGGTTTTCAAAGAACAGATCAAAATAATGCTTTTTTAAAAGCTATTTTTCAGGACGGACTATTTAGAAGGTAAACAATTAATTCGTCAAATATTCGTGCACGATCTGGTCTTATTACATGTGCATGGTTATTAACCCAGTATTTTCCTTCAACGATGAATGCCGTTTTCTCTCCGACACCCCATTTTGCACCATCTTCACCAATTAGAACTAACTTTTCATCAAATAAAAATTGGTCAACATAATCGACAATGCCTGTTGCGCCATAATAAGGATACTGTCCATTTTTTCTCTCACTTTTTTCAACTGGTTTTCTTAAACGGTCTAATACTTCACAAACGTCACCAAGTTCAACCAACGGCCATTTCTGATTGCCTTTACGTTCTACAGTCCTATATCTATCAGCAGTTAGATTGTATTCTTCGTTTTCCGCCAGTTTTTCCTTTTTGACTAACAAAGCCCCGCACGGCTTTTCTTCGGGCTTGAATGAATCCAATTTGCCGGAGCGTGCCGCTTTCATATAATCGGAAATAACATTCACAGCATCAGGCAAATCACTGCCAATCTGTTCGCGTCTCTGCGCCCCAAGACCGTAGCCGTCATTTCCAATCTTCACAAATAAAATCGAATCGCATTTTTTCGCCAGTTGCCTATCCATAAACAGGATGGAAGTCTTGACACCGGAATAGGGATTAAATAACCCGGCAGGCAACGATACTACGGCGAAGAGATGATTTTCCACCAGCATTTTCCGCAATTGTTTATAGGCCCCGGCAGACTGAAAGATGATGCCTTCGGGTACAATCACCGCCGCACGGCCTGTTGGTCTTAAGTGCTCAGCAATGTAATCAACAAAAAGCACTTCGCTACGGTTACTGGGAACCGAAAACTTTTTATGCGGTTTGATGCCGCCTTTTGGAGACATGAAGGGCGGATTGGCTAAAATAACGTCTGCGTATTCGTTCCAGCGCTCTTCCGAGGTTAATGTATCGTATTCCAAAATCTGCGGCTGGACAAAGCCGTGCAAGTAAAGGTTCACCAGGGAAAGACGCACCATGTCCGGCGAAATGTCATAGCCCTTAAAATTGGTTAAGAGCTTTTTGCGTTCGTCGGTGGTTAAAAGATCACCCCGGTTATTACCATTTACCGACCGATGTTTGGGCGATGTATTTTCTCTTACGATGTGCTTGTAAGCTGAAATCAAAAACCCGGCTGTACCGCAGGCGGGATCAAGAATAGTTTCACGTTTCTGAGGATTCACAACCTGCACCATAAAATCAATGATGTGACGCGGGGTGCGGAATTGTCCGGCATCGCCCTGAGAGCCCAACACCGAAAGCAGATACTCAAAGGCATCACCCAGCCGTTCCGAATGTTCATAGGTAAACTCGTTAATCGTTTTCAAAAACAGTTTGAGCGTTTCCGGGTCACGGTAGGGCAGATAAGCGTTTTTAAAAATATCGCGGAAGAGTTGGGGGATATTCGGATTCACGTTCATCTTGTCAATGGCTTCACTGTACAAGTTCAGCATTTCATGTCCGCCGATGCGCGGATCGAAAATTTTTGACCAGGCGAAACGTTTAAATTCACCGGTAAAGAAACTGGCCTTGCCGCCCATTTCCACGGATTCCTTATCCATGTCATCCATGAACTTATAGACCAGGGCAATGGTAATCTGCTCGACCTGACTTTTCGGATCGGGAACTTTTCCGACAAGTATATCGCGGGCAGTGTCAATGCGCCGTTTGGTTTCGTTATCCAACATTATTTCAACCTCTTGATAGCTTGATTGGAAAGCAATGAGCGCATCTGGGTGATGGCTATCTCATTAAGTTTTATCAGCCGTTCATTTTGCGGCAGGCCCTGCCGGATGAGCACGGCATTGATACTTTCCATGTTGGTGAGCACAACCAGTTGCTCAATGGTGGCATAATCGCGGATATTCCCCTCTTTGCGCGGGTTGACGTCGCGCCAATCTTTGGCCGTCTTGCCGAAAAGCGCCAGATTCAATATGTCCGCCTCGGAGGCATAAACAAGAGATGTTTGCTTCTTGCTAATAAGCGGCGGAATAAGCTCTTCTTTAATGGCGTCGGTGTGAATGGTGTAGTTGATTTTGGACAAAGTGCGCTGAAGATTCCATTCCAGTTTTAAACGGTTATTTTCATCTTCTTTTAGCCGTTGAAATTCTTTGATAAGATAGATTTTAAATTCGGCGCTTATCCACATGCCAAATTCAAACGCAATGTCTTTATGGGCATAGGTGCCGCCATATCTGCCAGTCGTTGCTATTAATCCAATGGCATTTGTTTTTTCAACCCATTCTTTAACGCTGACCTTGTAATTGTTCAAACCGGCCTGACTTTTAATTATGGCAAATTCGCCATAATTAAAAAGAGGGTTATATACACCTTCCCAAATACCAAGAAATTCAACCGTGTTTCTATTTCTGAGCCAATCGGAAATAAAAAAATCACCATCCTTAGCTTTCAACATATCCGTTAGCGAAATGTAATCCTCTTTCCCAACTTTAATGATAGTAATTTGCGAACCTTTAACTTCAATTTTCCTTGTTTTCATTTCCACACTCCTTACTACGCCGCGAATTTATTTAGCGGCACAAAATCTTTAATGTATTCCGGGATTGCCTTACGGAGTTCCTGCGGCAGCTTCTTGAAGGCTTCGCCGTACGGTGTTACGTTCAGGTAGGCAAAATTGCCCTTTTCGACTATCTCGCGGAATTCGGAATCAACTATGTAAGCTTTAAAAACAGTTCTGGCATAAGAGAAGTATTCTTCTTTCGGCAGATAGCGGCTGTCAAATTTGTCAAATTCTTCATCAAGAAGTTCATTCTTGGTTTTAAAGTAAGGGATCATTCCGAAAATCTTCTCGATCATCTCCCTCATGCTGATTCGTCTGTCAACGTGCACCGACGCGCGCAGTTTTTCCAGCGTAAAGAAATCTTCCGGCTTGTCCAGAATATGCTTTTCGACATAGTCTAACAGTTCTTCCCATTGCCCGGCTTCGGCTTGTTGCTTCAAGGCCGGATGTTCAATGATTGTCTTTTCAAACTTCTGAAAATACATGCGGTCTATCTTCATGCCTTCAAGACCGACGGCTGTTTGTTGCAGTTTGGTAAGGTAATCGTTACGGGCGCTATCATAAGTGCCGGATGTTCCGCCTTCGCCGCCTTCACCCGTGACTTCCTTGTAACCTTTAAGGGGCAGTTTCAAGATTTCATCGTAATTGAACTTTTCTTCAAAGTATTCGCAGTTGGCAAAGAAATCGAATATTTTAAAATGGTCTTTTTGCTTTTCGCCAAGCTGTTCCTTCATTTGCGCATCAACAACCTCTTCGGTAAAGTTGTGCTTTCGTGTGCCGCGCCCTTTTATCTGGATAAAATCTGTGGGTGAAAAAATAGACCGCATCAAGCAGAGGTTAAGAATGTCCTGACAATCATATCCGGTTGTCATCATGCCGCAAGTAACGCAAGCACGTGTTTTGCTGGTTTTATAAAAAGGGTTGAAATTGCCTGAACCGGAAAGTTTGTTGTTGGTAAAGTTTATAGTGAACTGCTGGGCGTCGGTAATACGTGACGTCACTTGAATGGCAAAATCTGAATTGTATTTATCCGGGAACATTTTGTCGGCATATTCGTTAAGAATTTGTGTAATCTTAGCTGCATGATTCTGCGATACGCAAAAGATGATAGCCTTTCCGATTTCGCCGCTAATCGGGTCGCACACGGCATGTTCCAGAAAAGAGCTGCAAAAAACATTATTCGTATTATCGGAGAAAAACTTTTTTTCAAAATCTTTCTGAATATAGGTTTCCTGAATTTCTTCGCCATCATCGTTTTCAATAATTACGGCATAGCCTTCATCGGAAAGAAGTTGTGTCGTAATCTCTGTGCGAGCATCAACAACAATGGGATTGACGAGAAAGCCTTCTTTAACTCCATCAATCAGCGAGTAGCGGAAAGTCGGCTCACCCTTTTCGCAACCGAAAGTTTTGTAGGAATCAAGTAATAAACGGCGTTCCAGTTCGCGGGGATCATTTTCGCCGAGATGGGCTGTATCAATATGTTTCAGATAATCCTTTGGCGTTGCCGTAAGCCCTAGTTTATAGCCGATGAAATACTCGAATACGGCGCGGCTATTGCCGCCGATACTGCGGTGCGCCTCATCGGAAATGACAAGATCAAAATCATCGGGCGTAAAAAGCCGCTTATACCGGTTTTTGGATAGAAATGTTTGTATCGTGGAAACAACAATTTCCGCCTTGCGCCAATCATCCCGGCTCTCTTTATAGATAACGGTTTTATAATCATTTTTTAGATTGGCGATAAAAGCTTTGTTAGCCTGATCTTCAAGCTCAAGACGATCAACGAGAAAGAGAATTCTTCGCGCGTTACCTGTCCTTAAGAACATTTTGATTACTGCAGCAGCAACAAGAGTTTTCCCTGTGCCAGTTGCCATCTCGAAGAGAAAACGATCACAACCCTCACGAACGGCTTTTTGAATTGCCTGAACAGCGCGGATTTGATATTTGCGTAAAAATCTAAGCTTATTGATTTCGATAAAGCTTTTACGTGATTGGCTGTTTTGCCAAGCAGGGTCACTCTTATAATCCGGCTTTTGCGTCAAGACGATATAATCGTCCGCAACTGTTTCCTCCAACAGACTCTTTCTATCAGGCTTAAAGCTGACATAACCTTTAACTGTTTCCGGTGCTGGAAACCGGCTGATTATATGCGGATTGCCGCGTTCCAAATCCCATAAATAGTGAATGTTGCCGTTGGAAAGAATAACAAAGCGGCAGTTTTGAGAAGTAGCATATTTTCGAGCTTGTTCTTTACCAAACAACGGATTTTTATCTTCCGCCTTGGCTTCAAGGACGATGAAAGGAAACCCTTGTGCATCTAAAAGAAGAAAATCAATGTATCCATTCTTAGTTTTCTCGAAGTCTTCTCCAAAATCATTTAGGGAAGTGGCAGTAAGCTTGACATTATTCTCTAAAAGAATATTTGCTTTGCCTTCGGCGCTGTCAAAAAAACGCCAATTGGATTCTTCAAGAAGTTTGTTGATTTTTATTCTTGCTTTCGCTTCTTTTTCCGCCATGCGCCCTAATCCTGCAAGATGAAATAGTCATTACAAAAATCATAAAGGGAGCTTAAAAGAACTTGTCCGGCATCTTACAACTTTCAAAACACAATGCAACTGTTAAATGAGGAAAAAAAGAAGGTTCATAGACTGAAGACTGAAGACTGAAGACTGAAGGGGAAGAGAAACTGGATTCCGGCCAGCCCCATGCCGGAATGCCAAACAGAATATTGGATTGATAGCCGCCATGCAATGGTTAGCAAGTCCGGAGGAAGAGATTGCCATGCTCACCGAAGGGCTTAAATGTCGCGGAGGATTGATTCCCACTGGGGATTCTTTTTCATGGCAGCGATTTTTCGTTGCAGTTGGCGGACGGTAATCCCCAGAATTTGCGCCGCCTTATTTCTGTCACCGTGGACATTTCTCAAGACAAACAACAGATGCGTTTCGTCATTTTCCTTTAATGTGCATAACTGCCGCGATAAAGAGGTTTTGCCTGTTGATGTCATGCCCAGATGAGCGGGTTGAATAAAATCCGCAGTCGCCACCAGTGCGGCATTGTCAATGATTTGCGACAATTCACGGACATTGCCGGGATAATTTCTGCTGCCGAGCAAATCCATCGCTTCCGGACTGAACCCTTTGATTTCTTTTCTGTGAGCCTCACAGGACTTGCGCAGGAAATGAAGGGCCAGCAGCGGAATGTCGCCTTCTCTTTCCCGGAGCGGCGGCAAATGGACATGAACGGATTTTAAACGGTACAGTAAATCCAGCCGGAAATGACCTTCCTGGCAGGCCTGTTCAATGTCCCGGTTGGAAGCCGATATAACCCGGACATCCACCCAGACCGGTTTGGAAGCCCCCAGGGGATAGAAAGATTTTTCTTCCAACACCCTCAGCAGTTTGGACTGCAAACCGACCGGCAGCTCACCGATTTCGTCCAGAAAAAGTGTGCCGCCGTCCGCCTGTTCGAAATAACCACGGTGCGGCGCATCTGCTCCGGTAAAAGCTCCTTTGGCATGACCGAAAAACTGGCTTTCAAACATGCTGGCGGGAATGGCGCTGACATTGACGGCAACGAAAGGCCCTTCCGGGACCGGTCCGGCCTGATGAATGCCTTTGGCGACCAGTTCCTTGCCTGTGCCTGATTCTCCGGTAATCATGATCGGATTGCCACCGGCGGCCATAACCTGGGCGTACGAAAGCAGGGAACACATTCTCGGACACCGGGAAATAATCTCCATAAAGGGTTTGGGAACATTGCTTTTGCCATATCCGGCTGTTGACGACAAACCGATGAGCAATCCCCTTCTTTCGTAGGCTCTCTTAATGGCCAGGAGAAGCAGGTCATTGTCCACCGGTTTTACGAGATAATCATAAGCTCCCAGGCGAACCGCCTTGACGGTGGTGGGAATATCATCAATGGCCGTGAGAATGATAAATTCCGTATGCGGGCGATAGGGCTTCGTCGCTTCCAGCACTTGTAATCCGTCAATTTCCGGCATCAGTAAATCCAGCAGAACGATGTCGAATTCGGTTTCTTTGATTTTTGTAATAGCCTCCCGGCCGCTGGAGCAGATATCCACGCTCCGGATTCCCCGCCACTTCAATAGACGCTTGATCGAATTCAGAGCTACTTCTTCATCATCAACAATCAGGATTCTCATAATCGCTGCCTTCCTGTTTCACGAATCATATTTTGCAACTGCATCATGCTGAATGGTTTTTTCAATATGTAATCCGCTTGATCCGACGTTTTGCCTCCGGGCTTCAGATTGTCGGCATCGGCAGAATAAAGTATGACACACATGAGCGGAAAACGCTCTTTGATTTTCCGGGATAATTCCCAACCGTTCATGGAGGGAAGATTTGTTTCCGAAATGAAAATATCAATCTCCGGATGCGCTTCCAGATAATTGATGATGTCTTCGTAGGTATCTTCGGCTGAGCACTGCCAGTCCAGAACATCCACAAAGTTCATTTTTATTTCATTGAGAAAGGAATCGTCACTGTCGCAGCAGAGCATAGCCGGACGAAGGCTGATCGATGTGCGGGAATCCAGCGGCAGATAAATGGAAAACCGCGTGCCGACATCGGGACGGGAAAGCACGCCGATGATGCCGTGATGCTCTTTGATTAGTCCGTAAGAGATGGAAAGACCGAGTCCGGTTCCTTCCAGATCACGGCGCGTTGTGAAGAAAGGCTGAAAAATATGATCCATGACTTCCTTTTTCATGCCGATGCCGTTATCTTCAATTTCAATCAGAATCGCTTTGAGTCTTTCCAGGCTTCTGGCCGTGATGATGATGCGCCCTTTCCGGTCCGGCGTAATGGCCTGATGAGCGTTAATCAGAAGATTGGCGATGACCTGCTCGAGTTTTTGAAAATGCCCCTGAAATGGCGGCATATTGCTGTCCACATAAATATCCACGCGGGAAACTGTTTTGCGTACCTGTGCGCCGACAATGATCATCACGCCCCGAATGACTTCCTCAATTTTGACCGGTTTCTTTTCAACGGTTTCATCAGTGCGGGCAAATTCTTTCAATCCCGACACAACACGCTTGATGCGCTGGGAAGCAATCTTAAACTCTTCAATGATTTCTTTCATATTGGTGCAGACTTCGACATACCCGATGCCCTTGTCGCTCCAGTCCGGATGCGAGGCGCCGTCGCTGGCCAGTATCGGCTCTACGGCATTCCACATTTCCTCCAGCATGGTAATGTTATTGGCGATAAAGCTGACTGGATTATTGATCTCGTGGGCAACGCCCGCGACAACCTCGCCCAGTGCTTTGAGCTTATGGGATTGAATCATCTGCTGCAACCGGAATTCTCCCTCCTGCCGGATTTTCTTATCCTCCGTGATATCCTGCCACGCGCCCACCATGTAACTGCGCGAACGCTTTCCCGGTTGAATCAGACGGCGATGATCGGCAATCCAGCGATAAGAGCCATCCATGATCTGGAAGCGGTATTCCAATTGATGCGTTCTTTTGCCTGTGGCTGATTTTAATTTCTTCAGAACATTGTCCCGATCGTCAGGGTGGACATGCTCCTGCCAGAAAAAATGATTACCCGTAAATTGAGATGGCGCGTACCCCGTAATTTCCGTGACACGGTTGCTGACAAAAGTAATGGTCGCATTTTCATCAGCATGACAGGCATAGGAAACAATCGGCAGAAATTCCAGAATGAGCGACAGATGATCCGTTGTTTCTTTTAAAGCTTTGTTGGCTTTGGTCAACTTACGGGTGCGTTCTTTAACTTTGATTTCCAGTTCTTCATGGGCCTGGAGAAGAGCCTCTTCCGCTCTTTTCGCCTGCGTGATATCTTCGAGCGTTTCCACTGAGCCGATAACCGATCCTTTGGAATTGCGGATGACCGCGGCGGTAAAGCGCAGCCACTTCCCCCGCTTGCCCAGTTCCGGGAAAAAATCAGTCGCCTCGTAGGCGCCTTTAATTAATTTTGATTTGATGTACTTTCCAGAATACCATTGCGGGAGTTTTTTCTGAAATTTATCAACAAGCAAATCGGCTATGCAAGGTCTTGCGCTTTTATAAAAAGCACGCCACTGCTGGCCGGTTCCCACGACTTCCTTGGCTTTGATTCCGCTTAGCTCCTCCAGCGCCTTGTTCCAGTAAATAATCAGATGATCCTTGCCGATAATAAAGGCGGGAATGGGAGATGAGCCGATGATGCTTTGCAGGGATTGCTGACCGTTGCTGAAAACTTCCTTCGCCCAGACACTTCCTGTGCGATCGGGTTTTGTTTTGACTTTTTTACGAGGGTTTTTTTCTTTCATCTTCCGTTACCGATACAATCCATACAGCATTGAACAATTTAAAAATCAATGAACCTGTCTGAGGCTACATCCAGCGGCGAAGATGATATTGTCATTGATTATTTATGGCTTGATTATAGGGAAGAAGGTATTCAGGTGTCAAGAAATTTAAAACTTGATTCCCCGGCTGATTTTTTTTTTTGCCTGTTATAAATTTACGAATTCAATCTGCAAGATTGATGCTGTTCAAGAGAAAGCGTTTATATTTTTTAGTCGACTGAAACATCATACATCATCAACATATATTGATTCCTGGCCGTCAGCCAATCTTTTAAAAACGCGAGTTGACCCTTGACTGTTTTGATGGCAACGATATCATCAGGATTCGGCGCCAC
>JBATES010000087.1:0-30085 GCA_049664145.1 Smithella sp. | reverse complement strand
AAATAACCCTTATCTTTCTTGGATCTCGAACAGCAAGCAAAGGATGCGACATGCTATCCACACGCAGAGCAAAACTGTTGAGTACGTCCATAAATTTACCGGCATAGGGACGGAAATTATCCATTTTTGTTTGCGCCGCTTTAAATTTTGATGCGGCAACCATATTCATCGCACGCGTAATTTGCTTCGTCTTTGAAACGGCGCCGACTTTTCTTTTTATGTCTTTTAGCGAGGCCACCTGAATTTCTCCTCAACATTTTTATCTGGACCAATGATAGTTTATATTTACTCCGCTACAAAAACAGAATCGAAAGCGGTCATAACTTCTTTCATCTTCTTTTCCAGTTCGGGAGATATTATCTTCTTTTCTTCTATTTCTTTCATAATGTCCGGATGTTTGCTTTCCACAAAACTCAAAAGCTGTTCTTCATAAATACGGACTTTGTCCACATCATATTTATCAATGAAGCCTCTGGTTCCCGCAAAGAGAATAACAATTTCCTGTCCCAGAGACATTGGTTTAAACTGCGGCTGTTTGAGCAATTCCACCAGACGGACACCGCGATCCAACTGAGCCTGGGTGGATTTATCCAAATCGGAGCCAAACTGAGCAAAAGCCGCCAGTTCGCGGAACTGAGCCAGATCAAGTTTCAGCGTTCCGGCAACCTGCTTCATCGCCTTCACCTGAGCCGCGCCACCGACGCGGGAAACCGAAAGACCGACGTTAATCGCCGGACGGATACCGGAGAAGAACAAGCTCGGTTCCAGATAAACCTGACCGTCCGTAATGGAAATAACGTTGGTCGGAATGTAAGCGGAAACGTCACCGGCCTGTGTTTCAATAACCGGAAGAGCCGTCAAAGAACCTCCGCCCAATTCCTGGCTGACACGCGCGGCGCGCTCGAGCAGACGGGAGTGATTGTAGAAAATGTCACCGGGATAAGCTTCACGTCCGGGAGGACGACGCAGCAGCAGGGAAATCTGACGGTAAGCAACGGCCTGTTTGGACAAATCGTCGTAAATAATCAGCGCATCCTGGCCGTTGTCTCTGAAGTATTCACCGATACTGCAACCCGCATAAGCGGCAATATACTGCAATGTGGCGGGGTCGGAAGCGCAACCGGCGACGACACAGGTATAAGACAGCGCATCATGCTGTTTGAGTTTTTCCACAATCTGAGAGACTGTAGATTTTTTCTGACCAATCGCAACATAGATACATTTTACACCGGTATTTTTTTGCCGGATGATGGCATCAACCCCGATGGCCGTTTTACCGATCTGGCGGTCTCCAATGATCAGTTCGCGCTGACCGCGTCCGATGGGGGTCATCGCATCAATGGCTTTCAGGCCCGTGTACATCGGCTGATTAACCGGCTGGCGCTGAATAACACCGGGCGCGACCATTTCAATTCGGCGGAATTCCTTGGTCTCAATCGGTCCTTTTCCATCCAGCGGTGCTCCGGTAGCGTCAATAACGCGTCCCAATAAGGCTTCACCGACAGGAACCTGGGCGATTTTGCCTGTTCTTTTCACGATGTCGCCCTCTTTAATGTGGGTAACTTCGCCCAGAACGGCAACACCGACATTATCCGCTTCCAGGTTGAGAACCATGCCTAAGATGCCTCCTGGAAATTCGAGAAGCTCCATGGCCATTGCATTTTGCACGCCGTATACTCTGGCGATACCGTCACCGACCGACAAGACTGTTCCGGTTTCGCTTATATCCAGCTTTTTCTCGTAGCTTTTGATTTGCTCGGAAATAATTTGACTGATTTCTTCGGCTTTAATTGTATCCATTTCCTATCTTGCCTCCCCTAAGAGATTCCTCATATTGTTCAACTGATTTTTTATACTGCCATCATACAGTGTGTCGCCAACACCAATCACCACTCCGCCCAGAAGAGTGGAATCTTCTTCCACCGTCATTTCCACTTTTTTACCCAGGGATTTTTCCAGACTTGCACTGATGAAAGTTCGCATTTCATCGGAAAGAGGAAATGCGGTTTTAACATTGACTCTTACTTTTTTCAACGTTTCGTCCATGAACTGACGATAACAGACCACGATATCTTCGACAATATCTATTCTTTTTTTATCCACCAAGAGTCTCAGAAAACTTACCGTCATGCCGGACAATTTCAGTTTAGAAATTATATTATCCACAACGCCTTTTTTGCTTGCTTGTTCGAAAATAGGATTGGCCAAGAAATCTTTTAAAGATTTATTTTCCACCATAACGGAAGCGAATTGATTAAGCTCATTGTAATACGGCTCTATTTGTTTCTGCTCATTAGCAATTTCAAAAAAGGCCCGCGCGTATCGCTTTGAAATATTGCTGATCAATGTTTGATTACCACCTTATCCATATATTCTTTAACCATTGATTTGTGATCATCCTGAGTGATGCTTTTCTTGAGAATCTCTTCAGCCATTTTGACCGACAAATTAACAGCCTGTATCTTCAAATCGTCTGTAGCTTTTTTCATTTCCTGCTCAATGCGCGCCTGCGCATCTTCTTTCATCTTCTTGGCGGTTCTTTCTCCATCTTCGATGATCTTTTGTTTTTCGGCTACGCCCTGAGCTTTAATCATTTCCAGAATACCATCGATCTCCGTTGAGGCTTTATCGATTTTCTCCGAATACTCTCGATATTTTTTCTCAGCTTCCGCTTTTCTCTCTACTGCCTTTTCAAGATCTTCTTTGATTTCCGAACGACGTCCGACAAAGAAATCTTTTATCTTGGAAGCCAGCAACCAGTATAGAAGACCGATCAGAACCACAAAGTTGAAAGTCTTCAAGCCCCAGCCTTTCCATAAAGCAGCACTGCCCTCGTGACCTCCCTCGGCATCACCTGAGGCCAGAGCGACGCTTACAGATATCACGATAACAAGTATCATTGTCATGTAAGAAAATATTTTTTTCATTGTACCGGCCTCCCGAGTATTTTACGGGCAATTTCCAAGGATAGATCTTTATAACGACCACCCAGAATAGACTTAGCTTTTTCAATTTCTATATCCATCTTTTGCTGGAATTCACGGGCGATGGCCGGAATCTCATTGCGTACGGCATCCACAATATTTTTCGCCTGATTGACGCCTTCCTGGATTATTTCTTTTTTCTGTTCCGATGCCTTGAGCTTCGCCTGTTTTAATTTTTCATCATACTCGGAAACTCTTTTTTCCACCGATTCATTAAACAGCTTGATTTCGTTTTCTGATTCCTCGAGTTGTTTTTTGCGACGATCCAAGATGGAGAGAATAGGTTTGTATAAAAGAACGTTAAGGATAAAAATCAGAGCGATGAAAATAACCATTTGGACTAATAGTGTAAAATCAGGAATGACTGTAACCATTGTTTACCTCTGCTTATCTTTTGCACTTTCTATAAGAACCACCGGAGGTTTTCCGGTTGAGCAGTTCTCAAGGTCAGCGTCTGCTGTCTGTGCATACGGTTTTTATTCGGTTGTGGTGTTTTGAATATTTTCCCTGAAGGAAGGACGGAATTTTTATTCCCTAGATATCCAAAACGCGGGAGTTACTAATCATAACACGAAGAGCTTGTCAAGCATTTTCTGACCAGCAGTCTAAAGTTTTACAATAATCAATAATTACAATACCATCGAGAACAAAAACGTTTCGTTAAATGAAAAGAATTGCTATGTTATTTAATAGGCTGAAAATTAAGAATCAACGAGCTGTTCAATCAGACTTGGGCCTTTCAGTTTCATTCTCTTTAATTTTCGACATATGGGAAACACCATCGAAAATGGCGCCTTCCTCCATAATGAAGACAGGGGTGCGCACATCTCCTGAAAATTTTCCAGTCGAGTGGATGTTTAATTTTTCTTTTACATCAATTTTTCCCTGGACATCGCCGCTGATGTAAACACTTTTGGTGGCGATATCGGCCTTCACCGATGCGCCCTGACCGACCACCAGTGAGCCCTGACCAAAAATTTCTCCCTGAAATTTTCCATCAATGCGAACAGCCCCGTTGAAAATAAGTTTGCCTTCAAATTCGGCGTCCTGTCCTAAAAAAGCTTTAATCTCTTCAACCTCTTTCTTTTTATCCCACACAGCATCCCCCTTTTAAACAATACCTAACGTTTATTTAAAAACCATTCCAACATTAGCCTAATATCTCTATTTTTGCATAATCAATCTCCGTGCGCCGACATTAATCAAGAGCCCTATAGCCGTCATCAGCGACAACATCGCCGATCCGCCATAGCTGAAAAAAGGAAGTGGAATACCGACCACCGGCAAAATTCCCAACACCATCCCTATGTTGATAAAAAATTCCCAGGCAATAAATGCGGTCACGCCAAACGCGATGATTGTGCCCAATAAATCTTTCGCTTGCAAGGCAATTCTCAGTCCCCATAAAATGACCACCATGAACACACCTATCAAAAAAATTGAACCGATGAAACCCCATTCTTCGGCAAAAACTGAAAAAACAAAATCCGTCTGCTGTTCCGGTAAAAATTTCAATTGAGTCTGCGAGCCGCTTAGAAATCCCTTCCCCAGAAATTCCCCGGAGCCGATAGCAATTTTTGATTGAATAATATGATAGCCCGAACCCAAAGGATCCCTTTCCGGATTAAGAAAAGTAATCAGTCTCCCTTTTTGATAATCCTTCAAAAAAAACCAGCCGATGGGCGCCAGGATCAAACCACTGATGAAAATGAAGATCAAAGATTTTCTATCGATTCCCATAAAAAAAACAATAGACACAAAAATAATAATTAACATCAAGGCTGTTCCCAAATCAGGCTGTTTTAAAATCAGCAGAAAAGGAATCATCACCATTAAAAAAGGAATGAACAATTCCTTCAAGGTATAAGGTTCGGTGGATTTGTGATTATCAAAGTAGCGGGCCAGTGTAATGATAATCACGACCTTCATTAATTCAGAAGGTTGAACGGCAAAGAAACCGGCGCCGAGCCATCGTTGCGCACCGTGGGACGAAGAGCCAACCAACAAAACCAGAAGGAGCAGTACGATCGTGAAACCATAAATAAAATAAGCGTACTGAACAATCACCCGGTAATCCAGGAAAAAAACAATCATCATAACCATTAATCCCAGGACGACCCATTGTAACTGCTTCAGGTAAAACGGCGTCTGTCCACCCGTCGCACTGAAGCCGGTGGAATATATATTCAGAATCCCCATGCCACAGACACATACAACGAAGGCCAGAAGGATCCAGTCAAAATGGCTGAAAATGCGTCGATCAAATTTAAAAAAAATCATCGGTATCTCTTCTCAAAGTAACATGGCATAAAAAAATTAAATGGAATACTCGTTAATATTTATAAATGATTATGAGCAATCTTTTCTGAAATTTTGTTTTTATTTTTCTTCTTTCCCTCAAAATATGCCGATAAAATCTTGCGGGCCACCGGTGCGGCAACCGCTCCGCCGCCGCCTGCATTTTCCAGAATCACTGCGATAGCGATCTCGGGATTTTCCGAAGGTGCGTAACAGGCAAACAGGGCGTGATCTTTTTGAAAGGCTCCGAGTACTTTCCGACGGCGCGCCTTTTCGTTCTGCGGTAATCCCAGCACCTGCGAAGTTCCCGTCTTGCCGCAAACCTCAATGCCGGACAATTTAGCGTTTTGCCCCGTCCCTCCCGGATCATTCACCACACCTCTTAAAGCATTATTTAAAGTTTCGATTGTCTCAACACTCAAGTTCAGCTCACCCTTTTTAATCGGTAAAAATTCTTTATATATCTTTCCGTCGTTCGTTTGTATCTGCTTGACCAGATGGGGACGCCAAAGGGTGCCCCCGTTGGCAAAAGCAGCAAAGGCGTTAGCCAGTTGCAGCGTTGTAACGAGGTTATATCCCTGACCGATGGATATGGATATCGTCTCGCCCATCTGCCACGCTTCTTTTTTTCTTTTTAACTTCCATTCTTTGGTGGGCACCAGTCCTTTTTTCTCATTAGGCAGGTCGATTTCAGCGAGCTCGCCCAAACCAAAACGTCTCGCGTATGCAGCGATTTTGTCCACTCCCAGCATTTTACCGATCGTATAAAAATAGACATCACATGATTCGACCATTGCTTTATGCAGATCAACGGAACCGTGGCCTCCTTTTTTCCAACAGCGGTACGTTCTATTTCCCAGCGTAAAAGAGCCGTTGCAAAATACTTTAGTATCGGGAGTAATAATGCCCTCTTCCAGAGCGGCCGCCGCCACAATCAATTTGTAGGTGGAGCCGGGCGGATACTGACCGGAAACAGCTTTGTTGGATAAAGGAGCGAACGGATTATTCTGTAACTGACGCCACTGCTCGCTGGAAATGCCTTCATAAAATAAATTCGGGTCGAACGAGGGGGAACTGACCATGGCCAGTATTTCGCCGTTACGCGGATCCAGCGCCACAACAGAACCGGCTTTCCCCTGCACCGCCTCCCAGGCCGCTTTCTGCAAGTCGGTGTCAATGGTCAACATCATATTGTAGCCTGCAAGGGGATCAATCCTGCCCAGATTTTTTATTTCTTTGCCGTAGGCGTTGACTTCCACCAATTCCGCGCCGCGACGACCCCGAATATAGGCATCAAAGAATCTTTCGAGCCCATGTTTTCCGGAAACATCTCCATAGGCATATTGATCACCACTTTTCTCTATTTCTATTTTACTAATTTCACCGGTGTAACCGATAACCGGCGCCAGCATATCGCCATCCAGGTACAAACGAATGGGAGAGACATCGATATAAATCCCCGGCAGATTCAGGGCATTGGTTTCCACCAGAGCAATTTTGTCCATACTCACGTTCTTATCCAACTTAACGGGCAGGTACGGTCTTGCGTTTTTCAGCAATGCCCGGTCATACGGGAAATCCAAAGATTTGCTCTGATACAGTTGTCCTAATCTTTCCACGGACCATTCGTTGACGTTATTTCTGTTGGGAATGTAAATGACATCAAAAGAAGGTTTGTTGTCCACAAGGACAAAACCGTTGCGGTCCATGATCAGGCCGCGCAAGGGTTTGATTTGCCGGAAACGAACAGAATTATTTTCTGATTTTTTCTTGTAATCGTCACCTTTGACGATCTGCAGATAGGCCAGTCGAACCACGAGAATGCTGATCGCCGCCAGGACTAACAAAACAACTATTCTTAGTTTTTCCCTGAAGTCTATCGGTTCCTGTCCGTTGAGCATGTTACACCTTTTCTTCGTAAAGCAAAAGCCCCGTCCGATCCATTAAATAAAAAAACAGGGGCGCGAGGAGGCCGATAATCAGAGCTTTCACAAAAATAATGACGGGAGAGCTGATTAAAACGTTTATATCGAAAGCCAGGTAATAAAACAACACGATCATCATTTCTTTCAGGCAGACGCAAACAAAACTGAAGAAAATAATAATATGAGTTTTTTCAGTGTCCAGCCAGTCGGAAATGTAAAATGAACACCAGAAAACAATAAGATAAACTAAGGCGCACACACCCGGCACCGAGCCGCTGAGACAGTCAAAAACAAAGCCAAAGACAAGAGCCAGAAATGTTCCTCTGATGAAATCCAGACGGAAACCGGCGTAGATGACAACTAACAGGGATAATTCGAAAACGAAACGATTGGAGAAAACGACATCTGTAATCATGGATTGCAGTACGATGAATAAAGTGGATAAGACTGGCAGTGAAAGGTAATACAGCATGGTTATCTCAGCGTATTTTCTTCAGGTAATAAAACTAACACTTCCTCAAGTTTCGACAAATCCACAAAAGGAGCGACCGTGATTTTTAAAAAAAGTCCGGCGTCCTTTCTGTCAACATTGCTGACCTGACCAATAAGCCATCCTTTGGGGAAAACGCCTCCCATTCCGGAAGAGATAATAACATCGCCTTTTTGAACATCCTGAGTTTTGGAAATATATTTAAAGATCATTCCCTGAGAACCGGCGCCGCTGATAATCCCCTGCGTCCGATTACGCTGGACAATCGCGTCAACATTACTGTTCTCGTCAATAAACAAAAGAACACGGGAAACGTGCCAGGACACGTCAATCAGACGGCCGATTAATCCCGGATAGGCAATCACCGGCATTCCGTTTTTCAAACCGTCAGAGGATCCTTTATTGATCAAGACCGTTCTGGAAAGCGCCGCCTGCTCCCTGCCGATAACCCGGGCAGCCATAAAACGGTCATGATTGTTATCGGCGATGGCCAGAAGCTTTTTTAACCGCTGAGCTTCGTGATAACTTTCCTGACAGGAAACAAGAGCCGCTTTGAGTTCATCATTTTTTCTTCTCAATTTCTTGTTGTCATCCTGAATGCCGACCAGCAAAACATAACGCAACCAGGCCTCCTTAACTCCTTGAATGGAACCGCTTAAAACTGCCTGAACCGGATAGGCGGTTTCCAGAACAATCTGCCTCAGAAAACTGTCATTCTTTGAGAACTTAAAATTGTAAAAAATGGCAATCAACATTGCTAAGAGTACGACAGCAATAAAAATGATTATTTTATATTTTCTAAAAAACATTTTACCTGTCAGAAAGATAAAGATTGGAACACTGCATACAGGACATAAGATTGGCCGAGCTTATACATCACACAACACAAAAAATAATCATAAGGTTCTTGCCGCGATTCGTGCTTATTGACCGAAATCATCCGGAGAAAAAAACAGGATAGACTAAACCGTCAACCTTTTAAACCGTGATTTTATACCTCAAGCGCAATGTCTTTAAGCACGCCTATTTTATCCAGAGCCATTCCCGCTCCTCTGGCTACGGCGGAAAGAGGATCATCGGTGATGGTGATGGGCAGCCCTGTTTCTTCACGAATCAGAATGTCAATATTGGCGAGCAGCGCTCCGCCCCCGGTCAGCACAATCCCGCGGTCGACAATATCGCCGGCCAGTTCCGGCGGCGAATTTTCCAGAGTGTCTTTAACCGCGTCCACAATGAAAGTAATCTGTTCATTAATCGCTTCTCTGATTTCCTCCGAATTGGTTTCCGTAATTTTCGGAATGCCGGAAATCAAATCACGTCCCTTGATGGAGCCGAATTTAATTTCATCAAAGGGATAGGCACAGCCGATTTCCATTTTAATGATTTCCGCCGTTCTTTCCCCGATCAGCAGATTGTGTTTACGCTTCATGTACTGCACAATCGCCTCATCTATTTTATCTCCCGCCACCCTGACTGATTTTGAATAAACAATGCCGGCTAGAGAAATCACAGCCACTTCCGTTGTCCCGCCACCGATATCCACAACCATTGAACTGGTCGGCTCAGCCACCGGCAAACCGGCGCCGATCGCCGCGGCCATGGGTTCTTCAATGAGATAAATTTCCCGGGCGCCGGCTGATTCCACTGTTTCGCGAACCGCGCGTCGTTCCACCTGCGTAATCCCCGACGGTACGGAAATGATAATGCGCGGTCTCACCAGAGACTTGCGATTATGAACGCTCAGGATAAAATGCTTGAGCATGGCTTCCGTGATGTCAAAATCAGCTATCACGCCATCACGCATCGGCCGGATCGCGACGATATTCCCCGGGGTACGCCCCAGCATATTTTTAGCTTCATTGCCTACGGCCAGCACTTTTTTTATTCCTCTGGCGTCCTGATGAACGGCCACCACAGACGGTTCATTTAAAACAATACCCTTATCCTTGACGTAAACAATCGTATTGGCAGTTCCAAGATCAATGGCCAGATCATTGGAAAATTTTCCTAAAATATAATCAAAAAACATTCATCCCCCCGTATTTTCACAAGTTAATATAATAACTTTCGGATTTTAACTATTTTGCATACCGTATTTCATAAACCTAATCAACTCATTTTTAAATTATGTTTGCATTTTACAAATGACTATAATAATAAGACAAAAATTTATTAGTTATCAAATAATCTGTTATCTTTTTGAGGTGATTTTATGCTGAAGTTTTTTCGCAAACACGCGCGCGGCTGGTTCATGATCGCGGTCATAGCCATCATTATTGTCGTCTTTGTCCTTTATTTCGGTTCGAGTAGAGGCGGCGAACACACCAATGCCATTGCTGTCATTGACAAAAAGATCATCAGTGAAGCTGACTTTCGCAACGAACATGAAAAGCTTCTGGACATGGCCCGGTTAAACTTAAAAGAAAACCTTTCGCCGGAAATGCTCAAGAAAATGGATTTAAAAACCAAAGCCTATGAAAATTTATTAAACAGAGAAATTATCATTGCCAAAGCCAGCGATTTAAAAATCAAGGTTTCTGATGAGGAGTTACGCAATTCCATCATGGCGATCCCCTCACTTCAAACAGACGGCAAATTTGATGAGCGAAAATATCAGCAGATCCTTCGCTACAACCGATTGTCGGCTCAGGATTTCGAAACCCTGCAGAGGGCACAACTGACGGCAGCAAAAATTGAATCCTTTGTTCGTGAAGGGGTCAAAGTTTCCGATCAGGAAATTTACGATCTTTACGTTCTGCAGAACCGGAAAGTTAATCTTAATTTTCTGCAAATTTCGGGAAATGATCTCAAAAATAAAATTTCACCCGCCCCATCGGACCTGGAAGATTACTTAAAGAAAAACAGCAATCTGTTCCGCGTCGCCGAGCAGAAAAAAATTAAATACCTGTTTTGGGGCGCCGATTCGTTTGCGACCAACATCAGTGACGAAGACATCAAGAGCTATTACAGCAGCTACAAAGACAAATACAAAACAAAAGACGGCAAGCCCCTGCCGCTGGCTGATGTTCAGAACGACATCATCAAAGAGCTGAAGAAAACAAGAGGGATGCAGACCGCTTATCTGGAAGCGAAAAAAGCCAGGGACGAAATTTATCAGGAAGATAACATGGAGGCCTATGGCAGGAAAAATAATCTGACCGTTCCCAGTTCTGATTTCTTCCCGCTCAACAAACCACCGCAGGAACTGGTGTCCGTGAAGAATTTGAACGATGCGCTTCCCGATCTGCAGAAAGGTGATCTGAGCAAAATTATTTCCTCGGAAGCCGGTTATTACCTTCTGCAGGTTACAGACATCAAAGCCTCCTACGTGCCAAAGCTCAGCGAAATACAAGAAGGCGTCCGAAGCAGCTTTATCGAAAATGAAACAAAAATTCTTGCCGAAAAAGAGGCAAAGTCGATCCTGGAGCGCTTAAGAGCCGGAGAAAATTTTGAAAAAATCTCCTCCGAAAAAGGTTTGAAAATTAACGAAACAGGTCTTTTCCAACCGGGCGGCAACATCCCCGGAATAGGACAACATGAAAGCGCCAATGAGGTTCTCTTGCAACTCTCTGCGGGTCAGCCTTATGCAGAAAAGCCTCTCTTCATCAACAATGTCTATTACATATTTAGGCTGAAAGAGACGTCCGCACCGGATACAAAAGCCTTTGAGGCTCAGAAGGAAATGTACAAAAAAATGTTTACTTCGTTCAAACAGGAAGAAGCCATGAAAACATGGCTCGAAGGCAACAAAGCAGCCATGATTAAAGAAAAAAGAGTTCGCATCAAAAAGAAAGTGGAAGATTTATAATGGAATTACGAAGGGGTGAAGGTTAAAAAACCTTCACCCCTTAAGTTTTGGTGGAGCTGAGGAGGATCGAACTCCTGACCTCTTGAATGCCATTCAAGCGCTCTCCCAGCTGAGCTACAACCCCAAAGATGTCTTAAACCACAAGAGGCGCGTTCATTAACACAGGCCATAATTGATTGTCAACAGATTTTAGCTTGACATTTTGTCACCCATCTATATAATCCCGCGCGTGCCGGAGTGGTGAAACTGGTAGACGCAGGGGACTCAAAATCCCCCGCTCGCAAGGGCATCTCGGTTCGATTCCGAGCTCCGGCACCATAACAAAATCAAAGGCTTGCAGACTTCTAACGGTTTGAAAGTTTTTTTGTTTTTGCTCAACATGGCTATTTTGTCCCACCCCTGTCCCACTTTTTAAAATTCTAATCAAAAAAAAGCCCCAGCATCCCGCCGGGGCCTTTTGGGTGATCCGTGGCACCGTCCTATTCATCCTTTTCATCTAATATCGGGAAAAAGACGGGTGTCTGCAATGGATGTAATGACGGTTTCACTTCATCAAACGCCCGCTGGTTTAGTTCGTCATCGGTTTCGCCTTCTTTTCGCATAATGACATGATCGTTATACTTCCAGCCGATCACGGGTTTCGGCGTTGTGTCAACTCTTGCATCCACATAATAAAGAAAAACGCCGCTGGTGGTTTCGCTGGTATTGGTCATAAACACATTTTCCAGCGCCTCAATTCTTTTCTCAAGCGTTCCCATAATTTCACCTCTCTATAATATATGCTTCGTTGCTCTGGAGCGTTGGCATTGTCTGGCCCCTATGCGATACGCGGCAAATCTCTAAAGAACGCGCCCGGTAATCATTGTCAGATTCACCCGGCAAGCGTTCAATCAATTTTCCGTTTTCGAGCATAAAGGTTAACTCTGATAATTCCGGCCCCGTCCATTTGAAATTTATCAACGGCAATGCTGAATGTTCATCACGTTTGATCGTTTCCAGCGTTTCAATTCGTTTCTCAATATTTGTTGCCATTTTTTTTTATCTCCATTTCAAGTTTTAATATTCTTTCTTCCAAGTCAGAATCTCTGATTATATCCCGTAAAACAGAGCACAAATAACCCAGCGTCCGCGCCTTTGATTCAAATATCCGATTGTCATCAAGGTCATTGATAACCCGCGCCATGAAACGCCTGACATCGGTCAATGACTTCATTCTGATTTGCGTTTTCCGGGCACCCCCCCCGGCCTCATTCCATTTTGCTCCCAAATCATCAATAGGATTAGTTTTTTTAGTTTTTGTCATCGCAAAAAACCCCCTTTTTAATCATTGAATTTTCCCTTTTCCATTGCTTTTTCCGTTTGTTGATCCGTTGTCCGTTTCTTTCGTGACGCGTCAAAAAATCGGCCATTTTGCATTTCAGCCGCTCCGCTCTTGCTTCATCGTTCATAACTCATCTCCCTATGAAATTTATTGCCTCCATGTCACTTAATCCGCCGTCAATCGTTTGTATGCAGAAGCGCTCAAACGTTTTTTCGTCGCCAAACATCCCGGCAATGATCCACTCGCGGATGTTCAATCCGTTCAGCCTTGCGGCGCTTGCATCCTTGCCATGAATCGCGGGCCAGCGCCGGACTTTCCCGCCGTATGTTTCCGGCCAAAATTTCCAAGCCGCTTTTGCTCCCGCGTCATCGGTGTCTAAACTGTTCAATATGATAGGTGTGTCTTTCAATATGGTGTGTGTCGCCGTGTCGGGTTTCGCTTGCGCGTTTCCCATGCTGATTGTTATGATCAAGTCGCCCGCTTCTTGCGATATAAGCCAAGCATCAATTTCAGATTCCACAATGACGGCCGCGCCCTTATCCCGGCCGATCATCAATGGTGCCGGACTTGATCCACTCACAACAACATAACGCGAACCGTCGCCGGGATTGTCCCGGCGGATTCGCAAACGGTGCACGTCGCCGTTGTGAATAAACGGGATCACTAGGCCGCCGGGAATCCATAGCTTTCTTTCCTTGCCGTCTATAACGTTCGCGGATAGGCTCCAGCTTGCCCGTGGTTCGTATTTGTCGGCAAGGTTAAGGCCAAGGCAAGCCTGTTTGATTGTCGCATCAGATAGGCCTTTTTCAGCGTTCAGCCATTGACGGACTGGAGCGCCGGACGGTGCCCAAAGATTCTTGATTGCCGCATCAAGAAAAGCGCTTGCGTTTCGTCGCCATGGTTCGCCGGGTGTTTTGGCTTCTTGCAAATTTCCGATTTTCGTAATTTTGTCACGGTAGGCATCTTGCAAATGTTGAACATTTCCACATTTGTCGCCGTTGCGTTTCGGTTCCTTGCCTAAGTATCGGCAAGCATCAACATATGACAGCCCGCGCCTATCCCTTAAATATTGGATTGCATCCCCGGACTTGTCACAACTCCGGCACCAGTAGCGCCCGGATTCCGGCCAAACACGGAAACGATCCGTCCCGGTGCACCATGGACAGGGCCCGGCAAATTCGCCGCCGTGTGTCGTTGCCACTTTCTTCATCATATGGCCGTCGGTTTGTAGCAGTTCAAGAAGGCGTGCCATGATCTTATTCCCAAACAATCGCCCCGGTCTTGCCGAAAGTCTTATGAAGTTTTACAAAACATGATTCACAAACGGGCAAAATCCACGGTAACGGTTTCGGGCACCACTTAACGCAAGTTTTCGTTTCATTGCAGAAGGTGCATTGAGTTTTCCGCGTTGCGATTTTTATTGTTCCCTTAATTTTCGCATCTTTTATGGCGTCTTCTACATTCCATTCTTTGACTGATTTTCTCATTTTTTAACCCTCCATTAAGTTTGTTGTTTTATTTCCTCATAAAAAATGTTGATCCCCTTCATCACGTCGCCATTGCCGCCGATCCTGTCCGGGTGATATTGTTGCGACAAATTCCGGTAAATTTTCTTGATTGCCGCTGCATCAATAATTGACAGCGCCTTTTCTTCCCGGTGTGCTCTTTCAGCCGTTTCAAAGCGTGTGTTATATTCCCGGTAAACAGCCGTCCGTAACGGTTCGCGTAAATCAATGTCAAAGCGCAACCATTCAAGATAATCGTCCTGCAATTCGCTTAAATCCCAGTTCTTATATTTTCCAAACGGCATTTTCATAAGATTGCCTTGCAGCTATTGCAGCTATTAAATTTCATTTAAGCGCACATAAAATCCAATTTGCAGACATTGCAGCCATTTTCCGTAAACTTTCGCGTATGCATTTAAAAAAATTAGAAATACAAAGTTATTGATTTGTGTCTGCAATGGCTGCATAGCTGCATCACTCATCCATGTCCTGTCCGTTCATCAAACCGATCCCCATATAAAAAACGTGTCGCTTTTGGTAACTGTCAAAACGTTTTTGGATTTCTGTTCCAAATTTAATTCCTGTCATTGGTTTCAGCCCCATTTCGTCCGCCCAGTTCTGATAAACTTTGTATAGGGTTCCAGCTTGTGTTTCGTAATTCTCGCCCCTAACGCAGCGATCATCTAAAAATCGTTCTATTAAATCTTCCTCTTTTCGATATTCGCGCGTCGCTGCCCTGACTATTTCCGGCGGATTCAGCCCCTCTTTCTGCCAAGCTAAACAACCACGGGCCAACCATGCCAATATTCCGGGCGCTTCAGCCTTCAACTTATCCAATAAATCATGATCCGCCGGGCGTTCATTCGTGCCGCTGGGATTGTCCACAAAACGGATGTTGAAGGGTATCAATAAAATCCGTTCCCATAATGCCGCATCGCTCGCCGTTGCCTGCGGGCGTTCGTTGGTCAGTAATATCAATAAATGCGTCGGTGAAAATTCCACGGGATCGCGGCCATATACAGCGCGGGCGTTCAAGGTGTCGCCGCCGCATAGTTCCTTGATCCTTGACGCGTTCAGCCGTCGGCTTTCCGACGTTTCACTTGCCCAGATTATCCGCTTGCCCCTAAATGCCAGCGTGTCCGCGTCCGCTGATCCGCGTCCGGCCGTATGCCGTGATTCAAGCAATGTCTCACTTCGCGCTTTATAAGCCAAGTCGCCCAGAATAAACTTTAACGTTTCCAGTAGGGTTCCTTTGCCGTTTCGTCCTTGCGGGCCATAAAAAATCGGATAACAATGAAACGTGGTCAATCCGGTGATCCCATATCCCAACAACCGTTGCAGGAAATTCACAAGTTCAACATCATCATTGAAAATTTCTGACATAAAGCGCTCAAACGTCGGCGCTGGTGTGTCAATGCCGTAATATTCGACGGGTGCAATGGTTTTTATAAGATTGTCGGGATTCCCGGTTTCAAGGTTTCCGGTTCGCAGGTCAATGACGCCATTTCGACAACCTAGCAGCCATGGGTTCTTATCCCAGCCGTCGCCCGGTATAGCCAGCGAATCCCTGCCCGTTCGTGCCAGCGTCAAAACATTTTCTTTTCGTGAAACGGTTTGCAGCGCCCGGATTCTTTTCAATAGATTGTCTTCAATGATTTTGTGCTCTTTGGCGTCATCAGATTTGCCGGATGTTTCAGATTGCAGCCGTTGCCATGCTTGACGTTGTGATTCTTCAGCGTAAAGGTCAATGACGCCGTCAATGGCCCGCGTCGCTTCGCCCAGCGTGTCCTTTTCCCAAAATTGGCCCGTCCACACATACCAGCGCCCGGCTGCGGCGTCATATAAAAAACGACCTTTATTTAATTCAATAAAAAGCCGGGCGTCGCCGTCTTCATTATCGGTTAATGCATCAAGGATATTTCCAGACGGTGAACTTTTGGCGGCTTCATTGATTTCCGGTTCCGGCGCGAACCGGGCCCGCTCATAATTGACGCGTTCATTGACGGCGGCGGTTATAGTGTTCATGTCCGCCCCCTATTCGCCGCGCCCGGTGACAGCCTCACTCCGATTTTCCAACCACTTTATAAACTCATTTATAGGATAGGCAATTTTCCGGCCTATGCGGATTCTTTTCGGACAGCCCTTGCCTTGCGAGTCTAGGTTGGCAAGATAACGTTCGCCAATTAATCCGCCCGTAAATTTTTCAGCTTCCGTCCGCGCAACTATTGCGGATGGCCATTTTGCCGCCATTTCTGTAAAGATTGATTCCATGAGAAAGCTCCCTTTCGTCTAAGATCGAGAGCATAAAAAAAGAGGCTCATGCTCTGAACTTAGATCATAACAAAAAAGTTAAGATCAAGGCCGAGGCATTACCTCTACGGATTACTCTTTGGTGACTTAGTCTTCCCCTTAGGAAATATCACTTCATCGCATTACGATTAGGTGACATAGACAAAGCGTTTTTCCTTGCCACACTACACATGACGTCTTCAACGTCATTTTGTGATATTATAATAATTGTATATTGAATTTGTTTCAAGATAAATTTAAAAAATAAAATGGAAAAAAATATCATCAATGTTTCAATCCGTGGGCATAGGTCTAACCTTGTGCCAACTGGCACGAGGTTAACTTAGTCTCAAATGAGACGAGGTTAACTTACTGACAAATGACAGTAAGTTAAATTCCCGGTTTCCCTCGCGCGTGCGTGCTGGGTACATAACTCGGCTGTCCCAGCCTAGAGAGGACAATATCACCGGCTGTTATACTTGTCTAACAGAGGACTCAAAAGAGGCTGTTTACCCTGTTTAGGATGATGGCCATCTATTCTTTGATTTCGATCCCTGGGCCTTTTACCTGGCCAGAGACTTCTTTTTCTTTGATGTCACGCATAATTTCCGTCACGGCACGCGCCAAGCAATACGGAAGGATCACGATGGCCAGCCCCTTCGCCGCCGCCGCCGCCTGCTGCGGTGCGCTGGTTGCAAACGCTGTTTCGGCAACGAAAACAAATCCGCCGAGTAAAAATCCGATGATAACCAGTGACCAGAAAAATTTAATCATGTTTCATTCCCCTTTTTTAATTAGATTACCTGCCACGGATGATAAACTGTGCAATTCCCAATTCGCTCGCGCCCCGGCCTTGTTAATTTTACTACGATCCGTTTACGGCCGGTTGACTGTCGCGAAACAACCAACCGGTAGATACACCACCTATCTTCCTAAACACAACTTTTTTTATATCTCGTTTCCCTCGCGCGTGCGTACTGGTGCGGTAAATATGATATTGAAATATTAATTTTAAAAGAGTATGTTTTTTTATCCATAAAAAATTTATCAATGTTAAAGCAAAATCATGAGGGGGTAAAACATGGAAATAGTATATGAAACTATACTTACTATCATTGTTATTGGTTTTTGCTATTTTGTTTATCAGTACAACAAAAAAAATAAAAAGGATATTGCCGAAAAAGAAACAATCGACAAGACAATTATTTGCCCAAATGTAAATTGTGGCTATAAGGGAGAGGCAAAAAAAATCCGTCGTGGAAGCACATTAATAGGATTAATTCTTTGTCTCTTTTTTTTAATTCCGGGTATTATTTATTTTATTATTAAAAGTGGTTATCGATATACTTGTCCGAAATGCGGGTTACAAATAAGAACTGACAATTAGAAAAAGCCAATTTTAAATATAGCTTCGTAAAATACATTTCTGACTTACTGACAAATGACAGTAAGTTAAATTCCTTAGGTGATTCCCTCCACCACCCGTTTTATGTTGACATAACGTACCTTATAAGAACCTACCAATATTTGACTTGCTCCATTTATGGCCTTATTTTAAGGCTTTTGCTCCACTTTTCCCTTGATTCATCCATAAGTAGCTAATATCTTTCTGATATAGTCTTGCAATTTCATGCAATGTGCATCAGCTTGCGCCTTCAACCGTTCAAGTTCAGCATCATTGAAATTGATCTGAATTGATTTATTTTTTATCCGCGCGGCTTTCTCATCTGCTATGTCCGATTCCATCCGTTTCGCGTGATCCATAACGGCGCTTAGCCGATCATCAATAGTATTATCCTTGCTCATGTGTTCCCGTTCCTATGTTGGAAAATTGACAACTTTCCCGGCCTTATGTTCAGCCTTTTTGATTGCTTTCTCAAGCGCCCGTGTAGCATTTAACAGGGTTTCCGGCGCTAAATGGCTATAACGTTCAGTCATTGAAATATTGGAATGTCCCAGCAATTCCTTGACGGTGTATAAATCCGTCCCGGTGGTAACGTGCCAGCTTGCAAACGTATGCCGCAAGGTATGAAAGCAAACTTTCCGGCGCTTGTCTGTAATACCATCGTTCAATTTTAAATCGGAAACAACTTCAGCATAAATTTTCGGTGTGTCCTTTATCGGTTCGCCATCCCGCGTGAAAACAAGTTCGTCCGGTTTGCCCTCTGTCATTTTGTCGAATAGGGCTTTCACTTTGCCAGTCATAAAGACAGCGTGTCCCTTAACTCCCTTCGGATCAACGATGTCGATGGTGCCGCGTTCAAGATTTACATGGCCCCATTTAATATTCACAATTTCGCCCAGCCTCAAACCGCAATGAAGGGCAAGCAAAGCAAGATTATAAGTCAACGTGTCCTTTGCGCGTAACGCGTTTAATAGGGTTTCCGCTTCGTCATGGGTAAGGAAACGGACGCGCTTATTGTCAACTTTCGGTGGTTTGATTGCTTTTGTCGGTGATTCGCCAACAACTAGGCCGTTCAGTCTTGCCGTGTTCCATGTTTGCCGGATCGTTGCAAAAATATACTGAAGAGTTCGCGGCGCTTTCCCAGCTTCCAGAACATTCTTTTTTATTCTTTCGATATAAAACGGTTTGATCTCTTTTAGTGGTACGTTGCCAATGACGGGTTCAATCCAATTCTTGAAATGCTCTTTAGCTTTGCGGCTTGTGGTTTTCTTCCGGCCTATCTCATAAGCCGGGAAATAATCATTTGTGAAGTATTGGCCAAAGGTTTTTAAATCCTTTTTGGCTTGTGCTTTTTTAATTTGTTCAGCCTGTTTTTCTTCGTGAAGAATTTCCCGCTTTTCAGTAAGGCTTTGCGGCCCCTGTCCGCGCTTGATATTTTCCTTGATCACTTTTAAATCATCGTAGGCTTTCGCCGCCGTCATACCTTCAGACGCCCAGCCTAAACCTTCTTCCTTGCCCTTGCCGTTCAACTTATAACGGATGATAAAATATTGATCGTAATTGACGCCGTGTTTTCGTGTCGGATGTTTCCGGTAACGGACACCCTTAAAACTTGTCTTGAATCTGTCTGCCATAAAATCTCCCGTCAAATAGGCTTTGATCGTTGTCCCATTTTTATACCCGCCGGAAATGTCCCCCGCTATTCTGTCCCACTCCTGTCCCACTTTTTAAGCTTAAACAGCATTTTGCTAAATGACGCTATTTGAAAATATAATACTCATTAAACCCTTGACAGTCAAGCCTTTTATTGCTATTAAATGACTTAAAAGGACGTTATAAAAAAGTGGAAAAAGAGGGACTCAAAATCCCCCGCTCGCAAGGGCATCTCGGTTCGATTCCGAGCTCCGGCACCATTGCTTAACAATTGATTCTTAATTATTTTTTTATTTGTTCCCGCCACTTAAAGAATCTTTTATGTCTGTCCTGAAGTGTGGTAAAAATAAAGAAAAGGATTTTTTATGCGTCAAGTCATATTATCTATTTTTCTTTTTTTTACTTTTTTCTGTTCACCGGCAATGAGTGAAACGGTAGAAGACTGGTTGAATAAGGCCGGCGCAATATCAGACGGCAGCAAATATACAGCCCCGTTTAAAGCGATCGAATATCTGAATAATGCCGCTAAACTTCAGCCGGAAAATGCCGAAATCTATTATAACAGAGGCATTGCTTACGATAATCTGGGACAATATCAACCGGCTATCAAAGACTATAGCCAGGCCATCCGTCTAAAACCGGATTATGCTTCAGCCTACTACAACAGGGGCACTATTTATAATGAGCTGAGCCAGTATCAACAAGCGATATCCGATTTCAATCAGGCCATCGACCTTAAGCCAACCGACGCTGAAGCGTATCACAACCGCGGCTTTGCGTACAACAAACTGAACCAGTTTGAACAAGCTGTTGAAAATTATAACCAGGCCATCCGTCTCAAACCGGATTATGCTTCAGCTTATCATAACAGAGGCCTTGTTTACTTTTCCGGGGGCAACAACAACCTGGGTTGTTCTGATGCGAAAAGCGCATGCTCACTGGGACATTGCAAATTACTGGACATGGCTAAAAGCAGAGGTTTGTGTCACTGATTCTTTATCACCTTTTCAATATTCCCTAAAATGCAATGATTGATTATCGTTACAAGCAACTGACTTTGAATTTATATTCTACTGATTATGTTTTCAATTGACACAATGCAAATCTTCATGTAGTCGATTTATACATACTCATTCCTGCACATGCTGATTCTGACAACAATACAGCGCCACTCACTTTGTTCGTAGAGGGTAAATGAAGGACAAGAAATATCCAACCGATCAAAATATTACCGAAATTCAACATTCCCAAAACATTCTAAAACAGACGGAAGACAAACTCAGGGAAAGCGAACAAAAGTTTCGCCATATCATCGTTAACCTGGATGAGGCATATTTCAGCATCACGCTGGACGGAACCCTGCTGGAACACAACCCGGCCATGAACCGCATCCTGGGTTTTGATGTAAAAAAAGATTTAAGAGGTCTGCACATCCCCGATTTGTGGCAAAACAACGAAAATCGGCAGGATTATCTGAAGGCATTACCGGCCAACAACTCTGTTTCCAAATACAAAATCAAAGCGAAAACGCAACAGGGAAAGCCCATAACACTTTTGGCCAGTGCCCATTTAGTCGAAGACGAAAGGAACCGGCCCCAAAGAATAGAAGGAATTTTGCTGGATATTACGGATCTCCAGCAAATCGAAGAGAAGTTGCTGCGGGAGGAACAGAAATTCAGGGCTCTCGCCGAAAATGCTTTTGATATTATTATTCTTTTAAACCGCGAAGGAAAGCCGGTTTACGCGAATCCGGCCCTGGAAAGAGTTTTGGGGTACACACCAGAGGAAAGGATTGACGCCAACGGATTTGAATTTGTTCATCCGGATTCTATGAAATTTTTACTGGAGTCCTTCATAACCCTGGTCAGCAATCCCCAGCATCCTCCTATTCACGGGGAAAGCCGCCTTCGTCACAAAGACGGTAGTTGGCGCGTTTTCGAAACGGTAGGCACGGCTCTGTCACACGATAATGTGGTGGAAGCGATCATTGTCAATCACCGCGATATTACAAAGCGCAAGTATGCCGAAGAATCGTTGATAAAAAGTGAAGAGCGGTACCGCATTCTTGCGGAAAACGTCACCGACGCAATCTTCACCATTGACATGAATTTTAATTACACCTACGCCAGCCCCTCCGTGTACAACATTATCGGATATACAGCCGATGAACTGATAACCATGAGGGTGGAACAACTCGTTGATGCTGAAACTCTGCAATGGTTTGCCGAAATGTTTGCCGAAGAATTGGAAACAGAAAAACGAAAAGACAGGGATTTGAAAAGGTCACGCGTTCTGGAGTATCAGCATATCCGCAAGGATGGTTCAAAAGTATGGGTGGAAAACAAGCTAACCTTTCTCAGAAATGAAAATAACGAGGCAGTGGGCCTCGAGGGAGTTGTCCGCGATATCACCGACCGCAGAAAAGCTCAGGAATCAGCCTTAAATGAACATAACTTCAGCCGTTCGGCCCTGGACAGTTTAATGGTGCCTTTTTTCATGTTCGAACTGGAAAGCAGAAAGTTTTTCAGGTGGAATAAGGCATTTGCCCGTGCCTGCGGTTATACTGACGAAGAAATAGCGCAGGCGACACCGATATATTTCATCCCTGAATCAGAACGGGGAAACCTGCTGAACCTGGCCGAAGAATTCGAAGCCAACGGAAAAGTCGCCTTTGAAATGCCTGTTCTTTCCAAAAACGGGCAAGCCACTCCTTATTTATTGTCGGGTAATCTCCTGACCTATGACGGGAAACAATATGTCGTGGGCATGGGTATTGATATCACCGAACACAAAAAAGCAGATGAATTAGTAAAACAAAGTGAAGCAAAGTACCGGCTTCTGGCCGATTTCATGAAGGATTATGTGTGGCTGATGGACTTAAACCTGAAAATAAACTATATGAGTCCATCCGCTGAAAAAATCTTGGGATATACTCAGGATGAATTTAAAGAGCTTTCTATTGATAAATTTTTAACCCCGGATTCTTTGCAAGCAGCCATGGATTTCTATTCGGAAGAACTGCCCAAGGCATTGGCTGCTCCTCCGGATTACGTGTTAGATCGCGCCCTTGAACTGGAATACCTTGGCAAGGACGGTCAAACGGTCTGGGGAGAAGCCACCTTCACTCTCATCAGAGATGAAGAGGGCAAACCTGTGTCCATTCTCGGCGAAAGCAGAAATATTGCCGAACGCAAAAAAATAGAAGACGAGTTTAGAAAAAGTGAGGAAAACTTCCGCCGTTCCCTTGATGATTCCCCGCTGGGGGTGCGCATTTCCTCCTTTGAAGGTGAAACAATTTATGCCAACAGGGCGATTTTGGATATCTATGGTTATGACAGCATCCATGAGCTGAAAAACACGCCCCTGAAGAAACGCTATACTCCGGAAAGTTACACTGAATACCTGGAAAGAAAGAAAAAAAGAGAACGCGGAGAATTTGGCCCCTCGGAATATGAAGTGAGTATTATCAGAAAAACGGGAGAGGTGCGCCACCTTTATGTTTTCCGCAAGGAAATATTCTGGAATGGTAAAAAACAATCTCAGGTGATCTATCAGGACATCACCTTACGCAGGCAGGCCGAAGAAAAACTCAATGAAACCCTGGAAAGCCTGCGTCAATCCATCAAGATAACGATTCAGGTGCTGGGTACGGCAACGGAGGCCAAAGATCCTTATATGGCCGGTCATCAAAAGAGAGTTGCCGATCTGGCGCGAGCCATTGCCACGGAAATGAAACTGCCGCACGACAAAATCGAATCCATCCGTATGGCCAGCGCCATTCACGACATCGGAAAAATATCAGTGCCTTCGGAAATTCTGTGCAAACCGGCAGTCCTGTCCGATATTGAATTTTCGCTTGTCAAAAACCATCCCTTTTACAGTTATGAGATTATTAAGGAAGTGGAATCGCCCTGGCCTCTAGCCGATATCGTGTACCAGCATCATGAACGCATCGACGGATCCGGCTATCCCCTGGGTAAGAAAAACGGGGAAATTCTTATTGAATCACGAATTCTCGCGGTAGCGGACGTGGTGGAGGCCATGATTTCCTATCGGCCTTATAGACCGGCGCTGGAGCTGGAAACGGCGCTGGCTGAAATTGAAAATAACGCGGGAATTCTTTATGACCGTGACGTTGTTGACGCCTGCCTGAGGCTTTTCCGCCAAAAAGGTTATCGTATATCTTGAAATTTTATCACCCCTGATATATCCACAATCAAGGCACATTTTACACACATCGGCAAAAACAGCCCGGCAGTCCGGCGAACCTTGACAGACGGATAAATTTGATTTAGATATCGCAAACTTTTTCAAAGGAGGCAAATTTTGAGAAAATCAACTGCCATTATCTTGCTGATTCTGTTTCTTCTCCCCATCCAAGGCATAGCCAGACAGGTGTCCGCGCCTGCCAAGAAAAAAGTGACATCCGTGGAGGAACAATTTAAGAAAAGTTTTCCAAAAAATAATTATGAAAGTATTATGCCGACAGCCGTGAATGGCGTTTATGAAGTTTACGCCGTCAATCAATTATATTATTATCTGCCGAAGGATGATGTTCTCTTATACGGCAGTCTGATTACCAAAAACGGAGTCAATCTCACCCGGGAAAGTTTCTTAAAGAAAATGGCGCAAAAAATATATAAACTCCCCCTGGACAGCGCCATAAAAATCGGCAACGGCAAAACGGTTATCGTAGAAATGATTGATCCTAATTGTCATTTTTGCCGTGAGTCTCATAAGTATTTTGCGAAGCGTAAAGATATAACGCTTTATGCTTTCCTTTTCCCGCTGTCTAAAGAATCGGCAGACAAGGCTAAATATATTTTGTGTTCAAAAGATGCTGCCAGAACGTATGACGATGCCCTGAGCGGAAAACTTGATAAAAAGAGACTGGATGTCTGCACCGACAAGAAAGTGGAAGAAACCTTAAAAACCCATATGAAGTTCGCTTCACAGGTCGGACTCAGAGGAACGCCACTTTTTTACATCAAGGGTCAGGTTGTGGATGGATTTGATGTCCCGGCACTGGATAAGCTTTTGAAAAATTAACCGGCCATTGAAAAGGTCGCCCGTCTCATCAAGAAGGGGCAACTACCGGATTTTCCCTCCCGTTTTGGCTTCACGGTCAAACGCCAGAATGGTCAGACCTTTTTCCGTGTCGGTAGCCAGCAGCATCCCGTGAGATTCCACGCCCATTAATTTTGCCGGTTTTAAATTGGCAACAATCACTATTTTCTTGCCGATTAATTCCTCCGGCTTGTATTCTTTGCCGATACCCGCGACGATGGTTCTTTCTTCACCGATGTCAATTTTCAATTTGATGAGCTTATTGGATTTGGGCACGGCTTCCGCTTCAAGAATTTTGGCCACACGCAAATCAACTTTCGAGAATTCTTCGTAGTCAATCTCGGGTTTCAAGTCAGCCAGTGACCGCTTCTTTTCCGGTGTCCCGCCTTCCTTCTCCTGACTGATACGCGGGAAAAGAGATTCTCCACGCAACAAAGGACTGCCGGCTTTCAGAACACTGCCTTTCTTTATTCCGGCGATATCCAACTGCCGGAATTCTCCATCTCCGACTTGTTTCAAAATTTTCTCCGCGGTTTGCGGCATGAACGGTGAGATTAAAACGGCAATTTCCTGAAGAGCGACAAGCAGGTTATACATGATTGCCGTCAGTTTCTCCCTGTTGGCCGGGTCCTTTCCCAGTGTCCACGGTTCATTTTCCACAATATATTTATTAGCGATATTGATAAATTCCCAGATGGCCATTAATGCTTTATGCAGGGACATATCCTGAAAACTCGCTTCCACGCCGCTGACCGTTTTCAGAACCGCTTCACGAAGCGTCGCATCCTGATGCTGAGCGCTACCTTCCGGCACCTTGCCGTCACAATATTTGATGGCCATCGTCAGGGTGCGGCTGACCAGGTTGCCCAGATCATTGGCCAGATCGGAATTGAGACGCTGAACAAAAGCCTCCTCAGAAAAATTGGAATCCAGCCCGAAAACCATATCCCTGAGCAGGAAATAACGGAAAGCGTCCAAGCCGTATTTGTCTTTTAAATCCAGCGGACGGACGATATTGCCCAGGCTTTTGGACATTTTACTCTGGTCGGAATTCCAGTAACCGTGAACATTGAGGTGCTGATAGGGTTCGATACCGGCTGCCTTCAGCATCGTCGGCCAGTAGATGCCGTGAGGTTTCAGAATATCTTTTGCGATAAGATGTTCCGCCACCGGCCAGAACGCTTTAAAATTGTCCCCGTCAGGATAGTTGACAGCCGTGACGTAATTAATCAGGGCGTCAAACCAGACATAAGTCACGTATTTTTCATCAAAAGGCAGTGTGATACCCCATTCCAGGCGTGTTTTCGGACGCGAAATACAGAGGTCGTCCAGCGGATCGCGCAGGAAAGCCAGGGCTTCGTTCCGGTATCTTTCCGGCCTGATGAATTCAGGATTTTTCTGGATGTGGTCAACGAGCCAGTCCTGATATTTACTCATTTTGAAAAAATAATTTTTTTCCTCAATATACTGCGTCTCCCGTCCGTGTTCGGGACACTTACCGTCCACGACTTCCTTCTCAGTCAGAAATCTTTCACAGCCGAAGCAGTAATGGCCGCCGTAACTGCCAAAATAAATATCACCGGCGTCATAGACCTTCTGTAAAATGTTACGCACGGTCTCGATATGATCGGGATCGGTGGTTCTGATAAAGTAATCGTTGGAAATGGAAAGTTCCGGCCAGAGAGCGCGGAACTGCGCGCTGATTTTATCCGCGTATTCCTTGGGCGTTATGCCGGCCTTCTGCGCGGCTTCCGCGATTTTGTCTCCGTGCTCGTCGGTTCCGGTAACAAAAAATGTCTTATCGCCAATCATCCGGTGATATCGGGCCAGGACATCGGCCACGATGGTCGTGTACGCATGCCCGATATGCGGCGACGCGTTGACGTAATAGATAGGTGTGCTTATATAAAATGCTTTCGACATATCAATATTTTCTCCCTGCTAATCATTGAAAGATTCCCTTTCATCCATTTTTTCCAAATCCAGCGTCTTCTTTTCTTCCCGTTCCAGAGATTCATCGCCTGGCGCCTTGACAATCTTGGGGCATTTTTTCTTCCCCGAATATCCTTGATGTTCAAAGGCCAGACAGCACATCAGACGCCCGCACAATCCTGAAATTTTTTCAGGGTTCAGAGACATGTTCTGTTCCTTGGCCATCTTCACGGTAACCCGCTCGAGATTCTGAAGGATGCCCGCGCAACACACCATCCGGCCGCAAACGGCAATACCTTTGGTAATGCGCGTTTCCTGGCGGGCGCCGATCTGCTTGAGCTCTATGCGCATTTTAAATTTCTGCACCAGATCCTTCACCAGCTCCCGGAAGTCAACCCTGTTTTCCGCTGTAAAATAAAAAATTATTTTACTTTTTTCAAAAAGACAATCAACGTTAACCAGTTTCATGGAAAGTTCCCGCTTGTGAATTCTTTCCACACAAAAACTCCAGGCCTGATGCTCCAGTTGCTCATTGTCTTCTTTGATCTGAAGATCTTCTTCCGTCACCTTGCGAATGATTTTTTTCAGATTCACCGGCGCTTCCGCAGACGAACATCTTTTCACGTCAGTCACTACAACGCCCAGCGCGATACCGTTATCCGTATCAACAATCACCTGATCATTTTTATGCAAAATAAGATCGGACCCGTTGAAATGATATATTTTGCCTTCTTTTTTAAATTTGACGCCAATCATATTTACAAGCAATTTACTTCCTACCTTGTTTCCTGATAATTTTAATCCCTTTCGCTTCGCTTCAGGGATAGTCCATCAAATTTCAGTTCACTTCGTTTCTGAAATTTGAGTCTCACAATAATTCAACTTAAATGCCATTGTCTCCAAAGTCAATGATTTGTTTACGTTCTGTTCTATGATGACGCCGGCTTTCTCTATTTGTTCGATACTCTGAAGAATCTGTTCACCGGAGAGCCGGCCGGCACGCTCCTTAATTAAATCATAATGATCCTGATTGATCAGCATTTCGTTTTTCCCTGTTTCTTTGAAAATCAGCAGATCACGGAAGAAAGAATTAACAATATTTAAACCCTGCCTGATTTCCTTTTTTTTACTTCCCAGAAAGGATGCCAGATTAATCAGGCTGAACGCATCTTTTTTACTGGTGGCGGCCAGCAGACCTAATAGCTCTTTACGATAAGCGATAATATCATCTTTATTCAATGCCAGAGCGTTGCCGATGGAACCGCCGGATAAGGCCGCCAGCAGCATGGCTTGCTGTTCATCCATTTTCATCTCCGACACAAGAAATCCGGCAACCGTTTCCAAACTCAGGGGATTAAAACGCATTTGCTGGCAGCGAGAAATAATCGTTTGCGGCAGGATAGAAGGCCTGGTCGTCACCAGGATCAAGATATTGGCCGATGTCGGTTCTTCCAGCATTTTCAAAAGAGCGTTGGCCGATGGATCGTTCATCCTGTCGGCATCATCTATGATAAACGCTCTTCTTTTCGCTTCCAGCGGCCGGCATCTGGTCCTTTCCTGCATTTGACGGATGGCATCGATACGAATGAACTGACCCTCCGCCTGCACGGGAAAAATATCGGGGTGGATGCCTTTTGCAATTTTTCGGCAGGAAGCGCATTCATCGCACGAATCGTTCAGGGAGTCCGACTTTGCGCAATTGATTGCCTTGACCAACTCCCAGGCCAGCGTCCTCTTGCCGATGGCCTCCATGCCGCTGAAAAGGTAGGCATGCCCTGTTCTTTTTTGAGCCAAGGTTTTTTGCAGAATTTTTATCTTTTGTTCATGACCGTAAATATGGCTGAATGACATAATGAAAAGAAAACATCCCGAAAATTATTTTTGGCATTGGATTAAATCGCCGATATGCCGGCGCACGTCTTCCTGAATGACGGCAATATCCCGATCCGCATTAATCAGACGGAAGCGTGCCGGATTATTTCTTAAAATTTCCAGGTAACCTTCCCGAATCCGCCGGTGGAATTCCACGTGCTCTTTTTCAAAACGGTCGGAGGCGGCGGGGTTGTCCAGTTGGTTGTTGCGTGCCATCGCCCTTTTCAGTCCGGTTTCCACAGGCAAATCAAACAACAAAGTCCTATCCGGCATGGTGTTGAGCGCCGAGTAGTCGTTGATCAACCTGATCATTTCACGATCAAGGCCGCGGCCGGCTCCCTGATAAGCATAGGTGGCATCGGAAAAACGATCGCACAAAACGATTTTCCCATGCTGCAGAGCCGGTCTGATGACTTCCCGGATATGCTGGGCGCGGGCGGCGCAGAACAGCAACAGTTCCGCTTCCGCGCAGAGATGCCCATGATCTCGTTTGAACAGGATATCGGCTATTTGAATCCCGATGTCCGTCCCGGTCGGTTCCTGCGTAACAATAAACGGAATTGCTTTCTCACTCAGACAGGCCGCGACCAGTTTTATCTGGGTCGATTTTCCCGAACCCTCAATACCCTCAAAGGTAATAAATTTGTTCACCAACTTAATCCTTCCAAGCAGGTAAGCTGTTTACAGCATTAACGCTCACGGTTTAATATTTGTAAAAAGACAAGACTCCCCTGTCGGCAAGTCAGGAATATTGGTCACGCAAAAGGCATAACGGGGAATAGAACTGAAAGGAGATCGATTCCCCGTTAAATATCTACCGCGAAAAATTATTTTCCCTCACCGGGCACAATGGCCTCAACCGGACACTGATCGCAGCAACTTCCACAATCATCACAAAGGTTAGCGTCAATAACATATTTATCTTCACCTTCAGCAATCGCCCCTTTGGGACACTCACTTTCACAAGAACCGCAAACTATACATTCGTCAGTAATCACATATGCCATAATCTTCATACTCCTTTTATATTTATTACTTTTAAAAATAAAATCCTCAACAAACAGACTGCCCGGAAATTATTGTTCAACAAAGCCTGAATGTTGTAACGTCCATCCCTGCATGTGTTTAGACGGCGACAACTTCCTTCACGGCCGGTATCTGCTGCTTAATTATTTTTTCTATGCCCATTTTCAAAGTCATCTGGGACATGGGACAACCGCGGCAGGCACCGGTCAACTTAACCTTGACGATACCGTCTTCACTGACATCCACCAGTTCCACGTCTCCACCGTCAGCCTGCAAACTGGGTCTGACCATATCAATAGCTTGCTGAACTTCTTCTTTCATTGAATTTCTCCGTTAAACTAAAATTTATTTTTCATCGCCGCTCAATGCGGCATATAATTGATCATTTTACGTGCGACATCACGGGCAATCCCCGGTAATTCAGGTTTCAGTAAAACATAATCTTTAACGATGGAATGATTGGCTTTCCATATGACTTTACCCGTGGCGATATCGTACATGGCCATGGAT